>JBILQQ010000038.1:0-20229 GCA_044373115.1 Flavobacterium sp. | reverse complement strand
TTCTGAAATTGGTAAACACATCCGGAATGTCTTTAATTGAAAAAGGCAAGTCTTCGGCATGGTACAAAGTACTAGTGCTGAACGTTTCCAATTCGCATCGCAATTTGAATAATTCACTTTGTACTTTTTTCTCGATTTGTTTTTCTTCAAAAGCGACTTCACGCTTGGCAAATACTTTTTGTGCTTTATATTCGTGTACTAATTTCGGAATTTCAATTTCTGGCTTTCCTTTTACAACAAGTAAACCTGAACCTAAAGTTCTTAATTTGGCATCCAAATCTTCAAGTGATTCCAATAAAAACTGCGCTCTAAAACTACCAGTTTTCTTGAATCCATAAGTCGTGGTTTCAAAATGTGCATCGTCAAAACAATAGACTGGAATTATGTTTTCGCTTTGAGCAATAGCTTTTAAAAGTGTTTCGTTATCTTCAATTCGTAAGTCGGTTTTAAACCAAACTATTGCGTTCTTTATCATAAATTATTGATATTTTTCAAATAATAATCGGCTTGTTCTAATAAGGCAACTTTGTCTTCCGGTTTCATTTTTCGCCACACATTATACATCATACCAATTCGGGGATTTTTGCCTAATTTATCTTCGTTTTTATCATAAAAATTCCAATACAAACTATTGAAAGGACAAGCTTTGTCTCCTGTTTTTACTGCTTTTTTATAAAAACAACTGCCACAATAATGACTCATTTTGTCAATATAAGCTGCCGAACTCACATAGGGTTTTGTACCCACAATTCCGCCATCGGCAAACTGACTCATTCCACGTGTATTCGTAATTTCTACCCATTCAATGGCATCGATGTAAATGCCCAAATACCAAACATCGACTTCATCAGGATGAATTCCAGCTAAAAGTGCAAAATTACCTGTGACCATCAATCGCTGAATATGATGTGCATAAGCGTAATTCAAAGATTGGTTAATCGCATCTTTCAAGCAATTCATTTTGGTTTTTCCCGTCCAAAACCATTCTGGAAGTGAGTTTTCGTGATTGAAATAATTCATCGTAGCATATTCGGGCATTTTGTTCCAATAAATTCCACGCATGTATTCGCGCCAACCTATGATTTGGCGCACAAATCCCTCCAATTGATGATAGGCGATTTTCTCAGGATTGTTTTCCCATTCCAATATCGCCCGCTGGATCACTTCCAAAGGTGAAATTAGTTTCACATTCATCGAAAACGAAAGTCGGGCGTGATACAACGACCATTCATTGGGCGTCATAGCATCTTGGTAGCTACCAAAAAGTGCCAAACATTCCGTTACAAAAAAGTCAAGTAATTCTAAAGACTGTTTTCTGTTAATGGGCCAAACAAAATTTTCCGCATCGATGTTTCCGATGGTTTTGATATCTATTTTTTGAATTTCTGAAACAATTTTGGTCACATTATTTTGGAAAACCAAAGGCGAAGTAGGTTTGTGGTCTTTGGGTATTTTTTTTCGATTTTCGCCGTCATAATTCCATTTTCCTGTCAAAGGTTTGTCGCCTACCATCAAAATATGGTGTTTTTTACGCATCATGTGGTAAAAACTTTCCATCAAAAAGGTTTTTTTACCTTCAAAAAAATCACCTAATTCGTTTCTTGAACTCATAAAATGCTCCGAATCGCAAACTGAACTTGTAATAGTAAGCGACTGGCACAAATTTTTCAGCTGTTCGTCCAAACGGTATTCGTCTGGAAATTGGTATTCAAAATGCGTAAACTGTTCTTTTTCTATTAAAGACTTTATGTTTTTTTCAAACGATTGTAAATTATTGGTATCATTCAAATGAATATAAATGACTTGATTTTGTTGCGATTGTAGTTCGGTGGCAAATTGTTGCATTGCCGAGAAAAAGCCAACTATTTTTTGAATATGATGCGTGGCATAATCCGTTTCTGTTCGGATTTCCATCATGACATAAGTCACCGAATCATCGATGGTTGTAAACCAAGAATGATTGCTATTTAATTGATCGCCGAGAAGTAATCGTAACGTTTTTGACATTTTATTTTTTATTTAAAGATTAAAGGATTTAAAAATTTAAAGATTTACATTTTTTTAATCTTTAAATCATTCAATTTTTCAATCTTTCATTCCTGCATCTATCACTACAGTATTTTACTTCGTCCCAAACTTTTTCCCATTTTTTGCGCCAAGCGAATGGTTTTTGGCAAACGATACACATTTTAGTTGGTAGGTTTTGTTTTTTTACTCCTCGCATTTTTAGGTTTATTGGGGTTGCTCACATGTTTTTGCAAAATTCGTTTTCCTTCTTGTTTCACTTCGTCTTTTTTACGAAAACTCCAAACGATATCGCTGGCATACTTCCGAGTTTCTTCAATGTTTACTATTGGAGCAGGATAGTCTTTCCCAATGGTACAATTATAAAATTGCTGTTCCATTTCGTTCATTTTCCAAGGTTCGTGAAGCAAATGCACTGGCACTTCTGCTAATTCGGGCAACCATTGTTTGATGAAAATTCCTTCTGCATCGTGTTCTTCAGAATTTTTAATTGGACTGTAAATTCGTATCGTATTAATTCCCGTGGTACCCGATTGCATTTGAATTTGTGGATAATGAATTCCGGGTTCGTAATCTAAAAACTGCCTTGCCAAGAAATGCAATTCGCGCCAATCTTGCCATAAATTAAAAGTGAAAAACGACACCACCATCGCACGCATTCTGAAATTGATATAACCAGTTGCCACTAAACATCGCATGCAGGCATCCACGATTGGAACACCCGTTTTTCCTTCTTGCCAAGCTTTGATGTATGTTTCCTTTTTTGGTTTTACCAAAGCATCATAGGCGCGATTGGCGTTTTCAAATTCCATTTCGCATTCGTCTTCAAATTTTTGAATGAAATGACAATGCCAATGCAAACGCGATACAAAATTGAGAATGGCGCGTTTATTTTTGGATGATTCGTAATGCTGATTGGTATATTGATAAATCATCCGCATACTGATGTTTCCATACGTTAAATAAGGCGACAGGCGACTACAGCCTTTTCTACTTAAGGCCGGTTTTGAAATGTGTTTGCTGTAATTAACATAACGCTCTTTTACAAAACTGTCTAGATAACGCCAAGCCCAATATTCGCCACCTCGTTGAAAATTTTTATTAGGAGTGGTTATATCAGTTGATAAATCGGCTCCTTTTATTTGGTTGTAAAAATCAGGATCTAATTTTATCGTTTTTATATCCGATTCTCGTATAATTTTAGGGGTGTCCCGCATGATTTGCTCCCAGCGTTTGTCCCAATCTTTTCTTGATTTTAATTTACGAATGACACCGTGCATTTGAAACTCTTTCCAAATAATGTCATTAGATTCAAAAAACTCTTTCATTTCCAAATCGCGGTCATACGTCACTTTATTTCCTATTTCTTGATGGGAAAAAACGGATTTTACTTCAAAATTTTGAATTAGTTCAGAAAATACGTTCTTAACTTCATCGTGGAAGAAATAAATTTTAGAATTGAACGGTTGGAGTTTTTTATTCAAATCTTGAATAGATTCGTAAACAAATCGCCAATGGCGAACATCAGAATCGTCATAGTTCATTACTGATGGTTCGAAAAAACAAATCAACAACAATGGCACTCCGGATTGATGGGCATGAAACAAGGCTTCATTATCCACCAAACGAAAATCGCGTTTGAACCAAACAATATGGATCTGTTTTTTTGTCAAAGTTAAATTATTGAAGTAATTTCTTTGTTTGGTTTTGCATAACTTAATCTCGAAATACGTATTGTTTTATGATAACTGTCCAATCCAGAGCAAGTTAAAGATGCTGCTTTTTCAATATCCAAAAATCCGTCTTTTTGTAAACAATCTTCAGGGAGATATACTTCTTTTATTTCACCTATTATCAAAGTGGTGTTGTTAATTAAGATTTCTATTTTTTCTTTAAATTCCATCGCCAATTGCACATAGCTTTCTTTAACAAAAGGCGCAAAAAAACCATTTTTATATTCAGGACTTAAGCCCGTTTCATCAAATTCAGAGCAGGCTCTATCATATCTCGCCGAGGTTTGATGCGCTTGTTTATGTATTTTTTCGCTGATGTGATTAATAGTGTAAAAACCCGTTTCTAAAATATTTTCAAGCGTATGACGTTCCACAACACCCGGACGAAAAACAATACCAAATAAAGCCGGATTGCTTCCGATATGAATGATTGAGTCAACGATAGCAAGGTTGGTTTGGTTGTTTTTGTTTTTTGTGCCAATTAATCCAACACTTTTAAAACCACCTAGGCTGTTAATAAAGTGAACACGTTCTTGTTTTTCCATGTTCATAATTTGTTGGTAAGAAATATGTGATTGATTGCTGTTCAAGTCTGTTTGAGGCATATTGAGATTTATTTTAAAAAAAATATAAATAAAATTTTTTTATCTTTTTGATATTTTATTATTAGAAATTGATCGTTGCATTTTGCATTTAAATCGATCAATTCCAACTATTCGCTTAGCTAAGTGCTTGGTTTTACAATTCTCCACTCGGGTTCGCCATAGTTTGTAGCTTGAAAATTTCAGTTCTTTTTTCATGAGCGCTTTTACATCGGCTTCAGCCAAACCAAACTGAAACTTGATTGCATCAAAAGGAGTTCTGTCCTCCCAAGCCATTTCTATAATTCTATCAATGGCTCTATCGTCTAAATTCGTTTTTTGTGTGATGGGCATTTTGTTTAAATTTAAGTAAAAAAGATTAAACAAAAGTAAACCAATTATTTTTAATACTATTTTAAAATAGTAAAAAGTTTTGAACTTTATTAAATTCAATCATATTAACTATTTATTAACCAATATAAGTAACTATTTCTAAAAAATAACTCCTAAAAATTATAATTTGTTAGCGTACTATTTTATATAATTAGAATTGAGTGAAAATGTATTTTTGCTGTAAAATATATTTTTGATATATTAAGATAGGTGGTATTATAAAAGATGGAATTTTAATGATAGATAATTTAAAAAAAAATATCAAAAATTACTGTTTTGACTAACAAAGATAATACGATATTTTTCATTTTTTAAAAAAAAATAACGACTTTTACATTTCAAAAAAATTAAAGCAAATATGAAAGAATTATTGCAACAAACATACGGGTTTATTTTTGAAGAAAAATTAATTGAAGAAATTTCGAATACATCTATGTTAAAAAATTTTAAAGAGGGTGATATTCTTATCGATTTTAATGATAGCATTAAAAAAATGCCTTTATTACTATCTGGTGCTATTAAAATATTTAGAGAAGATTTTGACGAAGGTGAATTGTTACTTTATTTTATTGAAAAAGGGGATACATGCGCTATGACAATGGCTTGTTGCATGGGAGAAGCAAAAAGCGAAATAAAAGCGGTTGCAGAAAATGAAGGACAAGTAATCATGATTCCTGTTGAAAAAATGGAAGAATGGTTAGGTAAATATAAAGGTTGGCGTAATTATGTTTTTAATAGTTACAACAATCGATTGAAAGAAATGCTTAACGCGATTGATAATTTGGCATTTATGAATATGAATGAGCGATTATTGAATTATTTATTTGATAAAGCTAAGATAAACAAAACTCGAGAGGTATTGAACACACATCAAGAAATTGCTTTTGATTTGCATACGTCAAGGGTAGTGGTTTCAAGGCTATTAAAAGCATTGGAAAAAGAAAACAGAATAAAACTTCATAGAGCATCAATTGAGATATTAGTGTAATGTGACTTTTGGTGTAAAGGTACCTTATACTAAATTGCGTCTTTCTACATTAATTTAGTCATAATGTTTTTTTAACATGATTTGAAGGCAATCTTAAAACATAAGTAGTAGCTTATTATTGAAAGTTGGAAAAACAAAATTTCAACCATTTTGACCACTACATGTTAAAAAAATTGATACGTTACATTTTTTTTATTAAATTTAAAAACCTTTTAAAAAATGAGTTTAAATAAAGCTATTAACAAAGATTTAATTCTTAGAGAGCGACTTGCATTGCAAAGAACAATATTGGCTAACCAATCAACCTTCTTGTCATTTTTAAGAACTTCATTATATTTTCTTATTGCAGGTTTAAGCATTAGAAATTTATTACAAGTAAAAAATGGTTATAGCATTGAAATTATACTATTTGGTCTTTCTTTATTTATTTTAATTTTCGGAGTTACAAATTATTTGAAACATAAAAAATCTATTCGAGAGAATAAAAAACATATTGGAGATTATCATTTAGACTATTTCACAAACAATGAAGAAAAATTTTAATTAATATCCTCATTTATTAATTGTAACTAATGATACATTAAATGAGATATTAATAACTAATTTTACAAAACAAAATAACGTTTCATTTAAAATTAGAACAAATTATGAAAATAGAACAAATTTATACAGGATGTATCGCAGAGGCAGCATATTACATAACTTCTGGAAACGAAGCCGTAATTGTAGATCCATTAAGAGAAACTAAACCTTATTTAGAAAGATTAGAACGAGATGGCGTAAAATTGAAATATATTTTTGAAACCCATTTCCATGCTGATTTTGTTTCTGGACATGTTGATTTAGCTCAAAAAACTGGAGCAACGATAGTTTACGGTCCAACCACAATGAAAACTGGTTTTGACATGTATGTAGGTACTGACGGTGAAATCTTTGAAGTAGGAAATTCAAAGTTAAAAATGATTCACACACCAGGGCACACTATGGAAAGTTCTTGTTTACTTTTAATAGATGAAGAAGGTAAAGAACAAGGAATTATAACAGGGGACACTTTGTTTATTGGTGATGTTGGACGACCTGACTTGGCTCAAAAAGTAATTGAAGATTTGACTCAAGATAAACTTGCACGTCATTTATTTCATTCATTACGAAATAAAATTATGCCATTGTCTGATGATTTAATTGTATATCCAAACCATGGTGCTGGTAGCGCTTGCGGAAAAAACATGAGTAAAGAAACTACTGATACTTTGGGTAATCAAAAGAAAACAAATTATGCACTGAACCCCGAATTAACAGAAGATCAATTTGTTAAAGAAATATTATCTGGGCTTGCGCCACCACCACAATATTTTCCAAAAAATGTGATGATAAACATTCAAGGTTATGAAAATTTAGAAACTGTATTAGAAAGAGGTAGCAAAGCACTTAATCCTGCCGCTTTTGAATTGGTAGCTAACGAAACTAGAGCCTTAATACTTGATACAAGAAACCCAGAAGATTTTGCCAAAGGTTTTGTGCCAAACAGTATCAATATTGGAATTAACGGAAGCTTTGCAATGTGGGTTGGTGAATTAATAATTGACATCAAACAAGAAATATTAATTGTTGCTGAAGACAATTCGAACGTGGAGGAAGCAATTACTAGACTTTCTAGAGTTGGGTATGATAATACAATTGGTTTTTTAGATGGAGGATTTGCAGCTTGGTCAAATTCTGGAAAAGAAATTGACACAGTTAGCCGCATTACAGCTGCTGAGCTAGAAGCAAAAGTTAATTCTGAAGAAACGACTATTATTGATGTGAGAAAAATAAGCGAATACCAGTCGGAACACCTTGTAAATGCTGAAAATATTCCGTTAAATGAGTTAAATGATCATTTGGCTGAATTTCCAAAAGACAAACAATTTATTCTGCATTGCGCTGGCGGATATAGAAGCATGATAGCAGCATCTATATTAAAACAACGAGGGTTTGATAACTTTGTTGATGTTATTGGAGGGTTTGGAGTAATAAAAGAAACTTCTATTCCTAAAACTGACTATGTTTGTCCTTCTACATTATTATAATATTAGTTATTTCATAAAAAAAAAGCACCTTATGAGGTGCTTTTTTTATGCTAAATATATTCTAAAGTTCGTTCCAATGACATTCCTCGTGATCCTTTTATTAAAATAAAAGCAGCTTCGGGTTGGTTGTTTTTTATATAATTTGCAAATACATCAAAATCTTTAAAAAACAATAAATTGTCAGTTTCAATTTTATTTTGATAAAAATAATTTCCAATAAAAAAACATCGAATCGCTTGTGTTGGAGCAATCATTTGAATCAATTTTGCATGTTCTTCATTACTTTCGTCACCAAGTTCAAACATGTCACCTAAAATCATTATTTTATTTTTGTTTTCAAGTTGAACAAAATTATCAAAAGCAACTTTCATGCTACTTGGATTAGCATTATAAGCGTCTAAAATAATTTCGTTTGAACCTTTTTTTAGTAATTGGGATCTGTTATTATCTGGAATGTAACTCTCAATTGCTGCTTTAATTTCGTTTGTTGGAACTTCAAAATACAATCCAATTGCAATTGCCGCATTGATGTTGTTTGCATTATACAAACCAATTAAATGGGAGTTAACTGTTACATTATCAAATTCAACAGCCACCAACGGATTTGCTTTAACATTTTTAATAAATGAAAAAGCTGACGTTTCTATTTCACTAAAAGTAATTCTGTTTAGTGTAGCTGTTTTTTCTTTTTGAATTGCATCATCACTGTTTACAAAAACTTTTTTATTGTGTTTTTTTAAATAGTCATATAATTCACATTTACCTTTTATTACACCTTCTACACCACCAAACCCTTCAAGATGTGCTTTTCCAAAATTGGTTATATATCCAAAATCAGGTTGTGCAATTTCAGATAAAAAGGCAATCTCTTTTTGATGGTTAGCACCCATTTCAACAATCCCTATTTCTGTTTTATCAGAAAAAGACAATAGAGTTAGAGGCACCCCAATATGATTGTTTAAATTACCTAAAGTTGCAGTTACAATGTATTTTTTTGAAAGAACCGAATAAATTAATTCTTTGGTTGTTGTTTTTCCGTTGCTGCCAGTAAGCGCTATAATTGGTATTCCGAGATGTTTTCTGTGGTAAGTGGCAAGTTCTTGGAGTGTTTCAAGGCAATTGTTTACCAAAATAGTTCGTTCATCAATAAAATAGGTAGCATTATCAATAATAACAAAAGACGCTCCTTTTTCCAATGCTTCGCTTGCAAAAGTATTAGCATCAAAACGTTCGCCTTTTAATGCAACAAACATTGAATTGGCTTGTACTTTTCGAGTGTCAATGACAATTGATTGACAAGATAAAAATAAGGTATGTAGTTCAGAAATTTGCATAGTTCAAATTAATTAAAATAATAAAAGCCCTAATCAAAGGGCTTTTACTAAAAATTATTTTTCAATATTATTTTTTCTTTTTATTTCTTGCTGATTTTTTGAAATCAGATTTTGGACCAACTCTTGACATTGCACATCTAAATCCAATATAATCAGTTGCCATGTCTTGTGGGAAATATCTTCTTTGAGCTGGGTCTAGCCAATAAGCTCTATCTTTCCAAGAACCTCCTTTGTAAACTCTAACGTCGTCATTAACCAAAGTTGTTCTTTTGTTAGATCGGTCGTATTTACGAGTCATGTTACCAATACTATCTGTAGATACATTATGTTTTGGTGAGTCGTACATTCTTTTGTTATCTGCTAATTTGTCTCCATCTTCAGCTCCTCCAAAATCATAGTATCTTGTTGATTGTTTATCACCATCTCTATAATTTCTTTCGTCACTTTTGTCAAAGTTTTGTCTTAAGTAGGTTTCTTTTTCGTCAACCGGTACTTGAGCAATTTGGCCTGGGAAATTTCTTGCCATAACTCTACCATTAGGTAGGGTATCAAATTTTTGAGTTTCAGCAGTTACTAATTCTACTTTACCGTCATCACCAATTTTATTTTTAGTGTAAACATTACCTCTAAAATAGTTAAAGTCATTACCTTCATCATCTACTACTGGTCTGTAAACATCAGCAACCCATTCTGCAACATTTCCAGCCATATCATATAAACCAAAATCGTTAGGTGGGTATTGTTTTACAGCATTTGTAATATCTGCATTATCATCTGACCAACCAGCAATTCCGCCATAGTCACCTTTACCTTGTTTAAAGTTAGCTAATTGATCGCCTTTTGTTTGTCTTTTTCCTGATCTTGTGTAAGTTCCAGACCAAGGGTATTTTTTTTGACCTTTGTATATGTTGTATTCTCTTTGACCTACATCTGCAGCAGCTGCATATTCCCATTCTGCCTCAGTTGGTAGTCTATATTCTGGTAAAATAATACCTGATTTTCTTTGAGCATAAACATTTTTAGCTTCTTTAGTTTCTCCTTTTGCATTTGTAGCTGGCTTACCTTTAGAACCTTTTTTGCCTTTTAATACAATTTCTTCATTACCTCCAAATGTACTTGTTGGTGTAGCTAAATAAGTTTCGGTATCAAAATTTGCATCCGCTTTAACGTCAGTAATTTTAGAATCTTTTTTCAAATATCCTTCTCTTTCAAGAATAAATTCGTTCACCATATTGGTTCTCCATTTGCTAAACTCAACTGCTTGAATCCAATTTACTCCAACAACTGGATATTCAGCATAAGCCGGATGTCTTAAGTAGTTGTTTGTCATTGTTTCGTTGTAACCCAAACGGTTTCTCCAAACTAATGTATCAGGCAAAGCGCCTTCGTAAATATTTTTGTAATTATCCTCTTGTGGTGGAAAAACATTTTTTAACCAATCAAGGTATTCAGAATACATTACGTTTGTAACTTCTGTTTCGTCCATATAAAAAGACATAACGTGTTGTTGAGTTGGCGTATTGTTCCAATCGTGCATTGGATCATCTTGAACTTTACCCATTGTAAATGTTCCACCTTCAACTAAAACCAGTCCAGGACCTGTTTCTTGCTTCTTGAAATCAGACGCAAATTGGAAACCACCTTTTTTGTCATTCACTTTCCAGCCTGTAGCTTTTGATGAATTTTTTGTGCTGGATTTTTTACTACAACTTGTAAAACCAAGGGTTAGTGCTACTAATAGCGTTGCCTTGAAAACCATAATTTTGTTAACTTTCATACTCTTAATAGGTAATAAATTTCGAGGCGCAATATAAGAATTAAGCTTTACATTGCAATAATTTTTTTTAAAATAATTATATTTTTTTCGCTGTCACTTATTTAATAACGAATCAATCTTTATTTTATTGTATTATTTGTAAAATAAAATTTATTTTTACCAACTGTAATAATCTTACATTAAATACGTTTACTATATTGATGAAAAAAATACTATTCTTCATATTATTATATCAAATGGCTTTATCCCAAAATTTGAACAAAATTCAAGTGGATTGGAAGTCTATATCCGACGTTGAATACGGCTCTAATAAATTTAAACTACCCGTTTTTTCTTTTGAAAATTTTCACTTTGACACTAGTAATCGTTCTATTTATTATGTAAAAAAAATAGATGCTACGGCACTAATTGATCAAAAATCGCTTACAATTTCAAACCTTCAAGCTATTCCGCTTTCGACTGAAGAAATTCAAACACTAACAAATATAACCATTCCTAAAAGCTATACACCTAAAATTGATAACGAAATTTCAAGAGGTGTAGTTAAAGGTGTATTTAGTTTTTCGCCAATTTTTCTATCAGAAGGGATTTATTACAAGATTATTTCCTTGGATTTTACTTTTAATTATGTAAATGAAACTAGGAGGAACAATGTTACTGCTACAAATTATAATGGCATTACCAACTCTAGTTTATCAAATGGGAATTGGTATCGATTTTATGTTGAAAAATCAGGGGTTTACAAGTTAAGTAAGAATTTTATTCAAAGCCTCGGACTTGATTTGAGTGGGGTTAATCCAAAAAAACTAAAAATTTTTGGAAACGGTGGCAGAATGATTCCTTTAAGCAATTCTAATGATTACCCAATTGATAATGAGGAGAATGCAATTAAAGTAATTGGTGAAGATGATGGGGTTTTTAACGATTCAGATCATGTGGTTTTTTACGCTGAGGGTGTTGATGTTAAAAATTCAGATAGTGATACACATTTGAATTTATATGCTGACAAATCCTATTATTATATTACCGCCGATGGTGCTAATGGAAAAAGGATTGCCGAATTTGAACAGCCTACTGGAAACCCTACTTCAACTATTACTAATTTTGACGACTATCAATTTCATGAAGTTGATAAATATAATTTGGTAAAAACTGGGCGTAGATGGTATGGCGAGTCTTTTGCCGTTGATGACGAACAGGAGTTTGAATTCAAATGTTCTAATATTGTGAGTTCCAGTCAAGCTAAAATTAAAATTCATTTGGCAAGCGCATCGTTTAATGTTACCGATTTCACAATTAAACATAACGAACAACTTATTGGTACACAAAACTTTACTGCCCTAGTTGCTTATTCTGGCACAGAGGCTTATAATCAATATTTTAACGGGGTGGTTACTCCATCTGAAACTAATAAAATCAAAATTAATTTCAATAATAATGGGGTTCCTAGTGCAAAGGGTTACTTGGATTACATTTCATTTGAATACAATAGAAATTTAGTCGGTACTAATTTTCAATTCAAATTTCAAAAAAATAGTGTAGCATCAGGATTTGGAATTGCTGAATATCAATTGAGTAACGCAACTTCCATAAAAGAAATTTGGGACATTACCGATTTATATAATGTAACTAAAATTTCAAATATAACTGCTGACGCATTGTTGAAATTTAAAAGTAATTTGGGCGAAGCAAAAAAATATGTAACCGTAGTTGAATCAGATTATTACACTCCAAAAAAGGAGCAGCAATCACGAGTTACCAATCAAAATTTGAAAGGAACAATTTTTAAAGACAATCAAAATAATTTTAAAGACATTGACTATTTAATTATTACACCTATTGCTTTTGTAACGCAAGCTGAAAAATTAGCTACTTTCCACCGAAATTATTCTCAGTTGAACGTTAAGGTGGTGCATTTAGATGCAATTTATCAGGAATTTTCTTCAGGTAAACAAGATATTGGTGCCATCAGAAATTTTGTAAAATATGTTTATGAAAACGCTTCTGAGCCTGCAAAAAAAGTAAAATATCTGAATTTATTTGGAGATGCTTCTTTCGATTTTAAAAATAGAACAGAAAACAACACCAACTTTGTCCCTATTTTTCATACTTTAAATAGTAATACAACGGGCGAGGCATCTTTTGCTTCGGATGATTTTTTTGCTAGTATGGATATTGATGAAGGTAATCCCGAAATCACTAATGACGCTGCGGATATTGCGGTAGGCAGAATGATTGTTTCATCAACTCAGCAAGCTGACGAAATGGTGAATAAAGTAATTGAATATTATGATATAAAATCCTACGGAAGTTGGAGAAATGACTATGTAGCTGTGTCAGACGATCCAGACTTGTACAAAACTCAAGACAAATATTTACAACTGTATCAAAATAACCTAACAGATATAATTCATCAGCAAAAACCATTTATTAATTACAAAAAAATCCTGTTAGACTCCTATCAACAAGTTAGCTCTGCAGGTGGCGATCGATATCCAAAAGCTAGAGAAGAAATGTTTAATTCTTTCGAAAAAGGTGCATTGGTATTTAATTATTTAGGGCATGGTGGCGAAGATGGATTAACAAATGAACGTATTTGGGAAAAAGCAGATGGCGAAAATTTTTCAAATCAGTATAAGTATCCTTTATTTATAACAATTACCTGTGATTTTTCAAGGTTTGACAATCCGCTCAGACCAACAGCAGGCGAATACACTTACTGGAACCCAAAAGGAGGAGCAATTTCAATGATTACAACCATTAGGTCTATTGGGCAAGGAAGTGCACAAATATTTAATAACACCTTGGCAGAAAAATTGTTTTCGTATGGTAGCAACAACTATACATCGATTGCAGAAGCCATGCGATTGGCAAAGTTTGCTAACAATAACAATTCAGCTACTCGAGTAGTTTTTTACCTAGGTGATCCTGCGTTAATGCTTGCAATTCCAAAACCTCAAGTGGTTTTAACCAAAGTTAACAATGCTCCTGTAAACGGTGTTATAGATGATTTTAAAGCATTAAGTTTTATAAAATTAGCAGGACAAGTTGAAGACGAATCAGGTAATTTATTGTCTAATTATAATGGCGAACTCGCTGTAAATATATTTGATAAAGAATACATAAAAAACACTTACAGAAATGATGGATCAGACGCAGTTATAGATTTTGCAAACACTTCGTCAGCAACATTTCCATTTACCGTAATGGGAGAAACTATATTTAGAGGAAATGCTTCTATAATTAATGGTCAATTTGAATTTGGTTTTGTAGTTCCAAAAGATATTAAAATTCCTGTTGGTAACGGAAAAGTTAGTTTTTATGCCAAAAGAAATCAAGTTGTTTTAGACAAAACAGGTTTTAATACCACTATTAAAGTTGGCGGAATTAACACATCGGCACCATCCGACACAACAGCTCCAACAGTAAAATTATACATGAATGATGAAACTTTTGTAAATGGTGGAATTACAAACGAATCACCCTATTTTCTTGCCTTTATTAATGATGAAAACGGTATTAATACAGCAAGCGGTATTGGTCATGATATGGTTGCAATATTGGACGGAAACGAAAGTAATCCCTACATTGTTAATGATTATTTTGAAACAGAATTAAACGATTATACAAAAGGTAAAATAAGATTTCCATTCAGAAATTTGAGCCCTGGTCTTCACACAATTACTTTTAAAGCGTGGGATGTTTATAATAATTTTGTTACTGCCGAAATACAGTTTCTTGTTATTAATGATGATGAAATGGCGCTAACCAATGTATTGAATTATCCAAATCCTTTTGTAAGTTATACGGAGTTTTGGTTCACGCACAACAAACCCTACGAACCACTTCAGGCTCAAGTACAAATCATTACTATCACAGGTAAAATTGTAAAAACAATCAACCAAACCATAACTACTGAAGGTTTTTTGTCAAGAGAAATAATTTGGGACGGAAAAGATGATTTTGGTGATAAATTAGGAAAAGGTACTTATATTTACAAACTGACTGTAAACTCATCAATAACAAATAAAAAAACAGAAAAAATAGAAAAACTTGTAATCCTTTAATAAAATAGTATATTTGTTAATTATAAATCGCATAAAAGAACATGAAAAAAATAGTTTTATTAATACTAGCAGTAGTACTTCAGAATACCATTTCAGCCCAAGACCGAGTAATAACAACCGGAGTTCCATTTTTATTAATAGCCGCTGATGCAAGAGCTGCAGGACTTGGAGATCAAGGTGTAGCGACAGGAAGCGATGTTTATTCGCAACAATGGAATCCAGCAAAATATGCTTTTGCTACAGATAAGCAAGGTTTTTCGGTTAGTTACACACCTTATTTAACCGACCTTGTAAACGACATTTCATTAGGTCAAGTTACCTATTATAACAAAATCAATGAAAGAAGTGCTTTTGCAGGAAGTTTACGTTATTTCGGTTTAGGTGAAATTGAATTAAGACAAACGTATGATGACATTCCTCAAATTGTTAAACCTAATGAGTTGGCACTTGATGGGTCATATTCATTAAAATTAAGTGATCGATTTGCTATGTCGGTTGGAGGCCGTTACATCCGTTCTTCATTAAGAATACCAAATACAGATAATAGCAATGCAAAACCCGCAAGTACTTTTGCAATCGATGTTTCGGGTTACTATCAGTCAGAAGAAATTGCATTAAATGATTTTAATGGACGATGGAGAGCTGGTTTTAACTTCCAAAACATGGGTCCAAAAATTAATTACGATGCAGGGACTTCAAATGATAACACAGCAAACTTTTTACCTGCTAATTTAAGATTAGGAGTTGGATATGATTTTATTTTTGATGAGTACAATAAAGTAGCTGTCAACTTAGAGCTTTCTAAATTATTGGTTCCCACGCCTCCTGCCAAAGTTAATGCAGTTGACGCTGATGGTGATGGCGAAATTAGTACAGTTGAACAAACAGTTGCTGATTCAGAATATGCAAATGCACTTCAAGAATATAAAAAAACAGGTTGGGTTGCTGGAATGTTCAAATCATTTAATGACGCTCCAGATGGATTTGGTGAAGAAATTAAAGAATTTACCTACTCTTTAAGTTCTGAGTATGTTTATGATGATTCCTTCGCTTTCCGAGTAGGTTATTTTCATGAAAGCCCTGTAAAAGGAGCTAGACAGTTTTTTTCAATGGGAGCCGGATTCAAATACAACACCATCAAAGTAGATGTCTCTTATTTATTTTCAGCATCAAAAGTTAAAAACCCGCTCGAAAATACTTTACGTTTTTCACTCACATTTAATTTTGGTGACAAATACGACGAATATTAATTTAACTCTTATACAAAAATCCAAACTTCAAAAGAGTTTGGATTTTTTTTCACTTAAAACAATATGAAAGAACTAATTATTTCATCCTCATTTGAAGTTTACGACTCAGTTCACGAACTTCCTTCTGAAATACAATCGTTAATGAAGGAAGCCATTGAAATTAGAAAAAAAGCTTATGCACCTTACTCAAATTTTAGAGTTGGAACAGCTATTTTATTAAAAAACGGAAAAATAATTTTAGGATCTAATCAAGAAAATGCGGCCTATCCCTCAGGCTTATGTGCCGAACGAGTAGCGATTTTTCAGGCGGGTGCAATATATCCTACCGTTGAAATTCAAGCTGTCGCTATTTCTGCAGCTTCAGATCATAATCCAACGCTACAACCAATTCCGCCATGCGGCGCTTGCCGACAATCAATGCATGAATATGAAGCCAAGCAAAATCAAGAAATTCCGGTTTATTTTATGGGTGAATCAGGAGAAGTTTATAAATCAAAATCAATAAGTAATCTATTGCCATTGTCTTTTGATAAAAAACACCTCTAATCCTATATCGATATAGTTGATATTTTGAACTGTTGTAAAATAAAAAATATATAATTTCATCAATAGAAATTTTTACATCTACAATCAATAACTTACTTTTGCATTTCTTAATTAGCTGAAATTTCAAATAATTACTCAAATTAAGATTAAAATAAAAAAAATAATATTTGTAATTCATCAAAAAAAATGAAAGAAATTACCAAAGAAGTCTATTTAAACTGGTATGAAGACATGCAGTTTTGGAGAAAATTTGAAGACAAACTTGCTGCTGTTTATATCCAACAAAAAGTGAGAGGTTTTTTACATTTATATAATGGTCAAGAAGCTGTTCTTGCTGGAGCACTTCATGCAATGGATTTGTCTAAAGATAAGATGATTACTGCCTATAGAAACCACGTACAGCCAATTGGTATGGGAGTTGATCCCCGAAAAGTAATGGCTGAATTGTATGGTAAAGTAACTGGTACTTCAAAAGGAATGGGAGGATCAATGCACATTTTTTCTAAAGAACACGGTTTTTATGGGGGACATGGTATTGTTGGCGCTCAAATACCAGTTGGAGCAGGAATGGCTTTTGCTGACAAATATTTTAACACAGGCGGTGTAACACTTACCTATTTTGGTGATGGTGCTGCTCGACAAGGTTCTCTTCACGAAGCATTCAATTTAGCAATGTTATGGAAATTACCCGTAGTATTTATTTGTGAAAATAACGGTTATGCAATGGGAACTTCTGTTGAAAGAACTGCAAATCATACTGATGTATGGAAACTAGGACTTGGGTACGAAATGCCTTGCGGACCAGTTGACGGAATGAATCCAGTAAAAGTTGCCGAAGCTATGACCGAAGCTATCGATAGAGCCAGACGTGGTGACGGACCAACTTTCCTTGAAATGAAAACATACAGATACAGAGGGCACTCAATGTCTGACGCTCAATTGTACAGAACAAAAGAAGAAGTTGAAGAATACAAAAAAATAGATCCAATAACTCAAGTTTTAGATGTTATAAAAGAAAACAACTACGCTTCTGATGCTGAAATTGAAGCCATAGATCAAAGAGTGAAAGATCTTGTTGACGAATGTGAGAAATTTGCAGAAGATTCTCCTTTCCCAGAAGTTCAACAGCTGTATGACATGGTGTACCAACAAGAAAACTATCCTTTTATTTCTCATAGATTATAAAATATGGCAACAATTATAACAATGCCTCGCTTAAGCGATACAATGACTGATGGAACCGTTGCAAACTGGCTCAAAAAAGTTGGTGATACAATTAAAGAGGGCGACATCCTTGCCGAAATCGAGACAGATAAAGCAACCATGGAATTTGAATCGTTCAATTCGGGAACACTTTTGCATATTGGTATTGAAGCAGGTCAATCCGCTCCTGTGGACGCATTACTTGCTATTATTGGTTCTGCTGGAGAAGATATTTCAGCATTATTAAAAAACTCAACCGCTCCAATTGCCGAACCAACTGTTGAAGAAAATAAACCAGCTGCAACTACAGCATTGCCAGCAGGTGTAAAAATAATTACAATGCCTCGTTTAAGCGACACCATGACTACAGGAACAGTAGCATCGTGGCTTAAAAAAGTAGGCGACAAAGTTAATGAAGGTGATATCCTAGCCGAAATTGAAACAGACAAAGCCACAATGGAATTTGAATCGTTCAATGCAGGCACATTACTATACATCGGAATTAACGAAGGTGAATCAGCAGCTGTAGATGCCGTTTTAGCAATCATCGGTCCTGAAGGGACTGATATTTCTGGAATTGATAAAAACACTACCAAATCAGCACCAACAGAAGCCGCAACACCAACCCAAAATTCGGCAATAAGCCAACCTACTGTTACACCAACCGAAACACCAAACCAATCAGGTAGAGTATTTGCATCACCTCTTGCCAAACAAATCGCAAAAGACAAAGGCATCAATCTCTCTCAAGTAAAAGGAACGGGTGAAAACGGTAGAATTGTAAAAAGCGACGTTGAAAATTTCAGCCCTGCTCAAGCACAATCTATTGCAGCATCTGCGCCACTAGCAGTAGCGCCAACGGCTTCATCAGTGACACCTTTTGTACCAGCTGGCGAACACTATTCTGAAAAAATACCTAATTCTCAAATGCGAAAAACCATCGCACGAAGATTGGGCGAATCACTTTTTACAGCACCTCATTTTTATTTAACTATAGAAGTTGCAATGGACGACGCAATGAAGTCAAGAGCAACTATCAATACCATTCCCGACACCAAAGTTTCGTTCAACGATATGGTAATCAAAGCCTGTGCAATGGCACTTAAAAAACATCCAAAAGTGAACTCACAATGGAGCGACGAGGCCATTACCATCAATCACCACGTTAACATTGGCGTAGCGGTAGCTGTAGAAGACGGACTAGTTGTACCAGTACTTAAATTTACAGACCAAATGAGCTTGTCACAAATTGGTGGAGCTGTAAAAGAATTAGCTGTAAAAGCAAAATCCAAAAAGCTACAACCCGCCGAAATGGACGGAAGCACATTCACCGTATCAAATCTAGGAATGTTTGGTATCACAGAATTTACATCCATCATCAACCAACCCAATTCTGCCATCCTATCCGTAGGTGCCATTGTAGAAAAGCCAGTGGTAAGAAACGGACAAATAGTTGTAGGAAACACTATGAAAGTAACACTTGCTTGCGATCACCGCACAGTTGATGGCGCAACAGGAGCCCAATTTTTACAAACCTTAAAAACGTTTTTAGAAAATCCTGTTACGATGTTAGCCTAAAAAATGAATACATACACTACTAAAAACCTGTTCATTAGAGCAGGTTTTTTTTTTGGAGCACCAATCCAGTTTTCAGTAGAAAAACCGTCCCGCTATCGCCTTTATCTCCTTCGCCCTGAGGGGCTTCAGGAGGATATCGGCTCTATCGGGTCTAGAATAGACATGTAGTTTTCAGTTGACTTTTTATTCCAAGTTTATAAGGTTTATTTGGTTTATTTATAGGGATTATTAGGTTGATTGGGTCAATTGCGGATGCGTTGTTGGAAGTTGCGGATGCGTTGTTGAAGATTGCGGATGCGTTGTTGAAGATTGCGGATGCGTTGTTGGAAGTTGCGGATGCGTTGTTGAAGATTGCGGATGCGTTGTTGAAGATTGCGGATGCGTTGTTGGAAGTTGCGGATGCGTTGTTGAAGATTGCGGATGTGTTGTTGAAAGTTGCGGATGCGTTGTTGAAGATTGCGGATGCGTTGTTGAAGATTGCGAATGCGTTAATTGGATATTTTAGTGAAATCTGAATCATATCCTAAATTTTTAAGTTTGAAAAATTTAAGAAATTCACTTCTTTTTGGAGCTAAAATAAAACTTGTTGAATCAATAATTTTAGAATGAATTTTGGTAATGGAGTCTATTCTTTTTAAATCATCATCAGAATATAATTGTTTTATAGTTAGCTTGTTTTTACTCA
>JBILQQ010000037.1:0-20360 GCA_044373115.1 Flavobacterium sp. | reverse complement strand
TAATTGGGGTCTAAAATGTCTGAAAGACCATTTCTGAATATGAAAAGAACACCTGTAAAACCTAATAAAACGCCGAAAAAACCTTTCCAAGTGGGCTTTTGAATTCCAAATAGTACACTGCCAATAAAAATAATTACGGGCGACATTGCACTCATTATTGAAGTTAGACCACTAGGAATTGTTTGTTCTGCAATTGTTGTAAAACTGTTGGCAAAAACCAACATTAAGATAGACAGGATAAGTTGTACCTTAAATTGTTCCCAACCAATCCAGGCGAATTGTTTTTTGAAAATTAAAATGACAAGCACAATCAAAGCTGCAATTCCTTGTCTGATTGAGGTTATAAACCAAGGTTGAATCGTTTCTACTGCAACGCGAATGCCCAAATAGGTTGTACCCCAAACTATTCCAACAATTAGAAGAGATAGTATTAATTTAAAATCGGGTTTGGAACTTGAGTTATTTTTTGCAAACATCAAGTTAACTTCTAATTTTTTGTTCCCATTTCCACGCGCTAGCCATTGCATCTTCTAAAGTAGAGTGAGCTTTCCAACCTAAAACAGCATTTGCTTTATCGGTATTTGCATAAGCAGAAGTAATATCGCCTTCACGTCTTTCAACAATTTTGTAGGGTAATTTTTGCCCGCTTACTTTTTCAAAAGCTGTAATAACTTCAAGCACAGAACTACCTGTTCCCGTACCTAAATTGAACGTTTCAACTTTGGAAAGATTTTTCTTTTCTAGCAAGCGTTGCATGGCAACAACATGGGCTTTCGCCAAATCAACAACATGTATATAATCTCGAATTGCTGTTCCGTCTGGAGTAGGATAATCATTGCCATAAACGGATAATTCTTGTCGGAGTCCAATTCCGGTTTGCGTAATAAATGGGACTAAATTTTGAGGAACCCCAATAGGTAATTCGCCAATTTCAGCTGTTGGATGCGCTCCTATTGGGTTAAAATAGCGCAACAAAATCGCATTGATATGGGTAACTTTTGCAGTATCTGTAATTATTTCTTCGCCAATTTGTTTGGTATTTCCGTAAGGAGACATCGCAATTTGAACGGATGAATCTTCGGTAATTGGCATTTTTTCGGCTTGACCGTAAACCGTACAGGACGAGCTAAAAATAAAATTAGCATCTGTTTTATGTTGCAACTCTTGTAAAATGTAAATTAATACACTCAAGTTGTTTTCATAGTACAACAAAGGATTTTCAACACTTTCACCAACTGCTTTGGAGGCTGCAAAATGAATAACTCCGTTTATATCTGAATGTTTTTTAAAAAAATCCTGAACTGATTTTTTATTTCTTAAATCGATGTTTTCAAATACTGGTTTTTTACCTGAAATTCGTTCTATTCCATCTAAAACTTCTATTGATGAATTTGATAAATTATCAATTATAACAACTTCAAAACCAACATTTTGAAGCTCAACAACCGTATGCGAACCAATAAATCCTAAACCACCTGTGACTAAAATTAGCCCCCTAGCCCCCGAAGGAGGAACTCCTAAATTACTCATATTTTTTATTTTTAAAGTTGCCGCTTATTCCCCCTTTGGGGGTTAGGGGGCTTATAGAAATTCTAAAACTGAATCTGTAATGAATTTTATTTGTTCATCATCCAATTCGGTGTGCATTGGCAACGAAAGTACTTCATTTACCAATTTATTTGTTACTGGAAAATCAGCTTCGTTGTAACGCTCATCTGCATAAGCCTTTTGGCTATGTAAAGGAATTGGGTAATAAATAGCGCACGGAATACCTTTATCCAATAAATGTTGCATCAATCCATTGCGATCTGCATCTATGATTCGAAGTGTATATTGATGAAAAACATGGCAATCACAAATTTCACATATACTTGGTGCAATAATATTTTTGTGTCCTTCAAATGCAAAAGAATATTTTCTAGCAGCATTTTGTCTTGCTTTGCTATATTCATCTAAAAAGGGAAGTTTAGCGTTTAACACACCCGCTTGAATACTGTCTAAACGAGAGTTTACTCCCACCACATCATGATGGTAGCGCACATACATTCCGTGGTTTACAATTCCTCTAATTTTGTGAGCCAATTCATCATCATTAGTAAAAATAGCACCACCGTCGCCATAACATCCTAAATTTTTTGATGGAAAAAACGAAGTCGATGCCACGTGTCCAATCGTTCCTGCTTTCTTTTTTGTTCCGTCAGAAAACTTACAATTAGCGCCAATTGCTTGTGCATTATCTTCAATTACATACAAATTATGTTCTTTGGCAATAGCCATAATCGCTTCCATATTGGCAGCTCTACCAAACAAATGTACCGGTACAATTGCTTTTGTTTTTGGTGTAATCGCTTTTTTAATGGCTTCTATAGAAATGTTCATGTTTGCCTCTTCTACATCAACTAAAACAGGAGTTAATTGCAACAAAGCTATTACTTCTACTGTTGCTGCAAAAGTAAAATCGGCTGTAATCACCTCATCACCAGGCTTTAAATCTAATGCCATCATTGCAATTTGCAAAGCATCTGTTCCGTTAGCACATGGAATAACATGTTTTACATCTAAATATTCTTCAAGATTTTTTTGAAATTGGTGAACTAATGGACCATTAATATAGGAAGTAGTATCTAAAACTTCTTGTATCGAAGCATTTACCGTTTCTTTGATTTTATCGTATTGACCTTTTAAGTCAACCATTTGAATTTTTTTCATAATAGAATTTTTTTCAGTTTTGCAAAATTACTAATTATCTTTAGAAGATAATTTTTTATATTAAAAAAATCAATTTTATATAAAAAGTAGATATCATTTTATATAAAAACAAATAACTTCTTCTAAAAAAACATACGGATTTTACATAAAACAACCGCTTTGTTTTTTTATTTCAGTAAACATCGTACTTTTATAACCTTATTTTAATATATGTATCAAATATATAATTTATTTATAATTTTAGCCTCACAATTAGTGAAAGTTTTGGCAATTTTTAATTCCAAAATTTCGCTCTTTGTTTCAGGCAGAAAAGATGTTTTTGAAAAGATAAGCAAAACAATCAACCCATCTGATAAAACGATTTGGTTTCATGCCGCATCCTTAGGCGAATATGAACAAGGGGTTCCTGTTATTGAAAAAATCAAAGAAAAATATCCGAATCATAAAATTGTGGTTACTTTTTTTTCTCCTTCGGGGTTTGAAGTAAGAAAAAACAATACCCTGGCTGATGTCACTATTTATTTGCCCCTAGACACAAAGCGAAATGCTGAAAATTTTATAAAAGCACTTCATCCCGAAATGGTGTTTTTTATCAAATATGAATTTTGGCCCAATTATTTAAATGAATTAAAAAAACAGCATATAAAAACCTATTTAATATCGGGGATTTTCAGAGAGAATCAATTTTTTTTTAAATGGTATGGTGGATTTTACAGAGATGCACTTAAAAGCTTTGATTATTTTTTTGTTCAAAATGAAAGTTCTAAAAATTTACTTCAAAGTATTGGATTTTCAAATGTGAAAATTTCAGGCGACACACGTTTTGATCGTGTTATAGCTATTTTAGAAAAAAATAATGAGTTAGATTTTATTTCCCATTTTACCAATAATGAAAAAACAATTGTCATTGGAAGTTCATGGCCAAAGGACGAAATACTGCTTTTGGATTTCATAAATAATGCTTCAAACGATATAAAATTTATAATTGCACCTCACAATATTAAAGTTGATCAAATAAACGAATTGAAAAATAAATGCACAAAAAAAGTGGTACTGTTTTCTGAAAAAGAAAATAAAAATTTATCTGAACATGATGTATTAATTATTGATACCATTGGGATTTTGACAAAAATATACAGCTATGCCGACATTGCTTATGTAGGTGGTGGTTTTGGAAAATCAGGTGTTCATAATATTTTAGAGCCTGCAACTTTTGGTATCCCAATTGTAATTGGACCAAACTTTAGTCATTTTGCCGAAGCAACAGCACTGGTTAACTTGGGAGGATGTTTAAGTATTACTAATCAGTCCGAATTAAATTCAGTCCTAAATTTATTGCTTACAAATGAAGATATTCGTCATGAAAAAGGACACATTTGTAGTACTTTTGTTCAAATGAATAAAGGCGCAACAGATACCATTTTTAAATACATTTGCGAACCAATTTAAACACTAAAAAAACAATTAAACATTAACATACATGAAATACATTAAATTATTAGTTATCTTATTTGTTGTTCAAACCCAAGCGCAACAAGGAGGCATGTGGATTCCTTCACTTTTAAAAGGAATGAACGAAACGGAAATGAAAAATTTGGGTATGAAAATATCCGCCGAAGATATTTATTCGGTAAATAAATCGAGCTTAAAAGATGCCGTTCCGCAATTTGACGGGGGTTGTACTGCCGAAATGATTTCTGACAAAGGACTTTTACTTACCAATCACCACTGCGGATTTGATGCCATCCAAAATCATTCAACTGTTGAACATGATTATCTTAAAGATGGTTTTTGGGCGTATAAAATGGGTGACGAATTACCAAATAAAGGCATGGTTGTAATGTTTGTGGTGCGTATAGAAGATGTAACCACAAAAGTACTTGAAGGCACAAGTTCATTGAGCAACGAAGCCGAAAAACAGAAAAAAATCCAAGGAAATATTACGGCCTTGAGCACTTCGCTACCAAAAGAAAGTTGGCAAGAAAATAAAATAAGAACGTTTTATGATGGAAATCAATACTTATTATTTGTAACCGAAACATTTAAAGACATCCGATTTGTTGGTGCCCCACCAAGTTCCATAGGGAAATTTGGATCAGATACCGACAACTGGGTTTGGCCTCGTCATACAGGCGATTTTTCATTATTCAGAATTTACGCTGATACAAACAACCGTCCTGCAGAGTATTCAGTTGACAATGTACCTTACAAACCAAAACATTTTTTCCCAATCTCAATCGAAGGTTTAAAAGAAAATGATTTTTCAATGGTAATGGGATACCCTGGAAGAACCCAAGAATATTTACCTTCAATTGCTGTTGATCAATTGGTAAATACTTTAAATCCAGCCAAAATTGAAGTTAGAGATGCTGCATTAAAAGCACAAGATCGATTCATGAGAAAAGACCAAGCCATTAAAATTCAATATGCATCAAAATATGCAAGTGTGGCTAATTATTGGAAAAAATGGATTGGCGAAACAAAAGGATTAAAAAAATCAAATGCTGTTGATGTTAAGAAAAAATTTGAAAATGAATTTCAACAAAAAGTTGTAAAAGCCGGAAAACAATCTGAGTACGGTAATTTATTAGCTGATTTTGAAAAGAATTATACCGAAATTAAAGACTATGCACTAGCAAGAGATTATTTTACTGAAGTAGCATTACGAAACACCGAAATTTTATCAGTTGGCTACAAATTATACCAATTGGAACAACTTTTATCTACAAAGGGAGAGCAAGCCTTTACCGATAGAAAAAACAATTTATCAAACGGTATCGCTGATTTTTACAAAGATTATAACAAGGAGGTAGATAAAGCCGTTTTTGAACAATTGATGTTTTTGTATGCAACCAAATCACCAAAACAGTTTTTGCCGCAATCATTACTAGATACTGAAATTTCTAAACTTACCTATGATGTTTTTGAAACTTCAAAACTAACTAATTTAGAGAATTTCAAATCATTACTTGAAGGCGATTCCAAAACAGTTATTGAAAAACTGAATGCAGACAAAGGATATCAATTAGTAAAAATGATAGCTGATGCCTTTTTGAAAAATGTAGCACCAAAATTTGATGAATTAAATTTAAAAAACAACGCCACACAAAGAGCTTACATGAAAGGGATTTTAGAATTAAGCCCCAAATCAGCTAGAATTTTTCCCGATGCAAATAGCACTTTCAGAATAACTTATGGTAAAATAAAAGGGTACAAACCAAACGACGCAGTGGTTTATGAACCCTTTACGTACCTTGATGGAGTAATGGAAAAATACATTCCTGGAGATTATGAGTTTGATGTTCCATCAAAATTAATTGAATTGTATCAAACAAAAAATTATGGAAAATATGGTGTAAAAGGAAAAATGCCCGTTTGCTACATAGCAACTAATCACACTACTGGCGGAAACTCAGGAAGTCCAGCACTTGATGCAAAAGGAAATTTAGTTGGTCTGAATTTTGATAGAGTTTGGGAAGGCACAATGAGCGACGTTTACTATTCGCCTGAAATTTGTAGAAATATCATGGTTGACGCCCGATACATCTTATTCATTATTGATAAATTTGCTGGAGCTCAAAACATAATTGATGAGCTAAAAATAAAACAACCCGCAAATAAAAAATAAAATTTGAGAATATATTAGTTTTGGCACGAAATTTGTAAATGTATTTGCGGAAATCAAAGAGAAAAAATTAAAAAAAAGTTAAAATAATTATTTTTTAAAATAAAAAAATTTATATCTTTGCTCCGAATTAATAATTAACCTTTTATATTAAGTAAGATGAAAAAAGTATTTTTAAGTTTAGCTTTCGTTGCTGCATTAACTGTAGTATCTTGTAAACAAGCTGATGCTCCTGCTGAAGGAACTGCTGACACAACTCAAGTTGAAACTCCAGCTGTTGACACTGCTGCTGTTGATACTGCTGCTGTTGATACTGCTGCTGTTGACACAACTGCTAAAAAATAATTAGAAACTAGTTTCTGATTAAAAAAAAACAAAGCTCTGCAATGCAGGGCTTTTTTTTGGTTTCTATTCAAATAAATCTGAATCGGATGGAAATAAAAAATCTTGAGAAGAAAAATCCAAAACCTCAGATACTGCAAAAGACCTCATAATCTCGCTTATCCCTTTCTCCATTAATAATTGAGTGGAATACTTTCTACTCACGGCAATTTCCTTTTTATCTAAGATCATTTTAAAATAAAGCTTGCCATTTTTTGATTTGAACTTCATAAAAAAAACAGTTGCAATATTTTTTTTCACAAATTCTATATGCTCTTCACACTCAAAACGAAGTTCAAAATCATTACTAATTAGTATTGTTTTGCCTTTTCTTGAAGTAAACTCATATTTATAAAAACCATTATTTCGCTGAGTTATAACAAAAGTTCCCATAAAGTTTGGAAATATGTGGGGTTAAATAATAAAAAAAGCTCCAAACATTAGTTTGAAGCTTTAGTACTCAGAGCGGGACTTGAACCCGCACGAACATTGCTGTTCACTGGATTTTAAGTCCAGCGTGTCTACCAATTTCACCATCCGAGCATTCAATATTTTATTTGATAGGGTTTAATTTTTAAAAAAATTAATTAAATAAACCACCATCCGAGTATTCTATCTTTAAATGTTGGTTTAATTTTTAAAAAAAATTAATTAAATAAACCACCATCCGAGTATTCTATCTTTAAATGTTGGTTTATTTTTTATAAAAAATTAATTAAATAAACCAGCATCTTAATATTTAACGTTTTGAAACATTAAACACTTTTGAGCGAAAAACGGGGCTCGAACCCGCGACCTCGACCTTGGCAAGGTCGCGCTCTACCAGCTGAGCTATTTTCGCATTATTTTATTTTAAAGAACGTGGATACAATTACCGTATCGAGGATGCAAATGTACTACTTAAATTGAATTATGCAAAGGTTTTTTGAAAAAAAAATCACATTAATTTATAAAGCACTGAAAATGTATTTGTTACTTTTTTAAAATCATTTTTTTTATCTCATTTAACTTCATTAATGCTTCGACCGGAGTTAAGGTATTGATGTCTAAAACAAGTATTTCTGATTTTATTTCTTCTAATAATGGGTCATCTAAATTAAAAATACTAAGCTGCAAATCGTCTTTCATAGATTTTATTCCTGCAATTTCATCGCCCGAATGATTCTTTTCTAATTTTTTTAATAATTTTTGGGCTTTCAAAATCACCGTTTGTGGCATCCCAGCCATTTTAGCTACATGTATTCCAAAACTATGTGCACTTCCGCCTTTTACAAGTTTACGAACAAAAAGAACGTTGTCTTTTAGCTCTTTAACGGAAACATTATAGTTTTGAATTCGCTTTAACTGCTCTTGCATTTCATTCAATTCATGATAATGTGTAGCAAAAAGCGTTTTGGGTTGAGCTGGATTTTCATGCAAGAAATCGGCTATTGCCCATGCTATTGAAATTCCGTCATACGTACTGGTTCCCCTACCTATTTCGTCAAGCAAAACAAGACTTCGGTCTGAAATATTATTCAAAATAGAAGCCGTTTCATTCATTTCAACCATAAATGTTGATTCGCCCATAGATATATTGTCACTTGCTCCTACTCTGGTAAAAATCTTATCAACCACCCCCATACGTACAGCTTCTGCAGGCACAAAACTTCCTATTTGCGCCAATAATACAATTAACGCAGTTTGCCTCAAAATAGCTGATTTACCCGACATATTAGGCCCTGTAATCATAATTATTTGTTGGGTTTCTCTATCCAAAAAAACATCATTTGCAATATAGGGAACTCCAACGGGCAGTTGTTTTTCAATTACTGGATGGCGACCATTGGTAATTTCTAATTCAAAAGAATCGTCAATTATTGGGCAAATGTATTTATTTTCAATAGCCAATTGCGCAAACGAAGTTAAACAATCCAATTGTGCAATCAAATTAGCATTGAGCTGAACGGGTTTTATATAAGTAGCAATCCATTGAACTAATTGCTCAAATAACTGATTTTCAATTTGTTGGATTTTTTCTTCCGCACCTAAAATTTTTGTTTCATATTCTTTTAATTCTTCGGTAATATATCGTTCGGCACTAACTAGGGTTTGTTTTCTAATCCAATCGGCAGGAACCTTGTCTTTGTGCGTGTTTCTTACTTCAATATAATATCCAAAAACATTATTAAACGAAATTTTTAAGGATGAAATACCTGTAGCTTCTGATTCGCGTTTTTCAATACCCTCCAAAAATTCTTTACCTGAAAAAGCAATTTTACGAAGCTCATCCAAATCGGTATTGACACCAAAAGCAATTGCATTCCCTTTAGAAATAGCAACAGGAGCATCGGGATGCAGAGTTGTAGCTATTTTTTCACGAAGTAAATCACATGCGTGCAAAGAATCACCAATAATTTTAACAGCTTCTTGTTTGCTAGACAAGGCTAACTCTTTTATAGGAATAATTGCATCCAAAGATTCTTTCAAATAAATTATTTCTCGAGGAGAAACTTTACCTGCTGCGATTTTGGAAATCAAGCGTTCCAAGTCGGATATCTGCTTAATTTGATGTTGAAAACTCCTCATTACATCTTGATTGTCATGTAAATAAGAAACAACATCGTGCCTGTTTTTTATTTTATTAGCATCTTTTAGCGGCAAAGCCAACCACCGTTTTAGTAATCGTCCGCCCATTGGAGAAATGGTTTTATCAATTACATCAAGTAAAGTTACCGCGTTTGGATTATAACTGTGATACAATTCAAGGTTTCGTATTGTAAAACGATCCATCCAAACGTAAGCGTCCTCAGCAATGCGTTGAATAGTTGTAAGGTGCTGAATTTTATTGTGTTGGGTTTCTGACAAATAAAATAAAATTGCCCCTGAAGCCACAATTCCATCAGTAAGTTCTTCAACTCCAAATCCTTTTAAAGAATTTGTTTTGAAATGATTGGTCAACGTTTCGTTTGCATAATCCTCGTTAAAAACCCAATCATCAATATAAAAAACATTAAAGTCAGTTCCAAATTGCGACGAAAATTGTGCTTTATGTTGTTTGGAAATTAAGACTTCACTTGGGTTAAAATTTTGTAAAAGTTTGTCAATATATTCAGTATTTCCTTGAGAAGTTAAATACTCACCCGTTGAAACATCCAAAAAGGAAACTCCAATGGCCACTTTACCAAAATAAACCGAAGCCAAAAAGTTATTAGTTTTTGAATGTAAAACCTCATCATTCATTGCTACACCAGGCGTAACCAATTCTGTAACCCCTCGTTTTACAATGGTTTTGGTCATTTTAGGATCTTCCAATTGATCACAAATTGCCACGCGAAGACCAGCTTTAACCAGCTTAGGTAAATACGTGTTAATAGAATGGTGCGGAAAACCAGCCAATGCTGTTTCTGTTTCAGATCCTGCGCCTCTTTTTGTTAAGGTGATCCCTAAAATTTTAGAAGCTCTAATGGCATCATCGCCAAAAGTTTCGTAAAAATCGCCTACTCTAAACAATAAACAAGCATCAGGATACTTACGTTTAATGTCGTTGTATTGCTTCATTAGCGGTGTTTCTTTAACTTCTTTTGTTTTTGCTGTCAATTGGAAAAAGGATTAAATTTTGCCACGAAAATACTTATTTTTAAACAATTTGATTAGTAATTTTAATTTAATAAACAAAAATTTGTTTTTTGAACTATTTTTTTTATAAATTTGCTTGTTAATTTTAATTTAAAAACGATGAAAAAAATAGTATTTGTTGCATTTATTGCGCTTTTTGGTTTGTCAACCGCTAATGCTCAAGACGTTAAAAAAACGAAAAAAGTTGTTAATTCTAAAGCTGTAGCAAAAAAAGTTGAAGCACCTAAAGTTGATGGTCCAGGAATGTTGTTTGATACAGACACCATTGATTATGGTACTGTTGCTCCAAATTCTGAGGGAAAAAGAGAGTTTTCATTTGTTAATAATGGAAACAAGCCATTAATTATTGAGAGTACACAAGGTTCATGTGGATGTACAGTGCCTACAAAACCAGAAAAACCAATTTTACCAGGAGAAAGAGGTGTAATTGGAGTAAAATATGATACTTCAAGAGCTGGACAACCATTTACAAAAAATGTAACTGTAAAATCAAATGCTGTTGGTCAAGAAACAAAAGTTCTTACAATTAAAGGAGTTGTTTTACCAAACCCTGCTCCAGCAGAGGTACCAGCTAAAAGCTAAATAATAAAAAAAATATCATTTAAGCCACGTAATATTGCGTGGCTTTTTTATGTAAAAAATAGACCATGCGAAAACTTGATAACAGTGAATTGGACAGAAAAACAATTGATGGTTTTAAAAATTCAGAAAAAACACCAATAATAATTGTACTTGATGACATAAGAAGTTTACATAATATTGGCTCAGTATTCAGAACCTCTGATGCTTTTTTAATTGAAAAAATATACCTGTGTGGGATTACTGCAACACCACCAAACAAAGAAATTCATAAAACAGCTCTTGGTGCAACAGATACTGTAGCTTGGCAATACAAAGAAAATGTAGTTGAATTAATTTCCGATTTAAAAAATGAAAATTGCGAAGTTTTAGCTATTGAACAAGTTGAAAATGCAACTTTTTTGAACAATTTTGTTGTTGAAAAGGATAAAAAATACGCACTAATTTTTGGCAACGAAGTATATGGCGTTTCGCAAGAAGCTGTGCAAAATTGTCACGGAACTATTGAAATTCCACAATTAGGAACCAAGCATTCGTTAAATATTTCAGTAAGCGCTGGGATTGTTGTTTGGGATTTGTTTCAGAAAATGAAAAACTAACTCAATCTTTCTTGAATTTTATTCAAAATAAAAATATAATCTGATTGATTTTTGATAAAATCCAATTCTGAAATATCAATAATCAAAACGTTCAAATTCTTTTGAGTTTTAATATAATCTAAATAGCCTGTATTTATTTTATCTAAATATTCAGCAGGTATTTCTTGTTCATAACTTCTGCCTCTTCTTTTGATGTTTTGCAGTAATCTATCGGTATTTTGATACAAATAAACATACAAATCAGGTTTGGGCATTTCTTTGTAAATAATATCAAATAAGGTTTTGTACAATCTAAATTCGTCTTCGGCAAGTGTTACTTTGGCAAAAATCAAGGATTTAAAAATATGATAATCGGCAATAATAAAATCTTTAAAAAGGTCAAATTGAGCCAAATCATCTGAAATTTGCTGGTACCTATCGGCCAAAAAAGACATTTCAAGCGGAAAAGCATACCTGTTTTGGTCTTTGTAAAATTTTGGTAAAAACGGATTGTCAGCAAAACGTTCCAAAACAGTTTTAGCATTAAAATCCTGCGCCATTTTGGTAGCTAGTGTTGTTTTGCCTGCGCCAATATTTCCTTCAATTGCAATGTAATTTAATTTATTTAAGGCAATGTTATTTAGCGGATTAGGTAAAAAATCAACCCTCAAGCAATTTGATTTATCAACGGTAGAAGCCACTAAATCGGTACTGTTTTTTAACAAAATTGGGTGAATCCAATTGGAGGCAATTTCCTGTAAAGGCAACAAAACAAACAGTCGGTTATGCATTTCTTTGTGAGGAATTTGCAACGTTTGTGTTTCAATAATATCCAAATCAAAATAAACAATATCAATATCTATTGTTCGAGCTTGGTAGCCGTTGTGACCATTTCGGATTCGACCAAGTTTTTTTTCAATTTTTTGAATGGACTTAAAAATTTGTTGTACCGAACGATGCGTATGCATTAAAACAACACAATTGTAAAACGAATCACTTTCAAAACCCCAAGATTCTGATTCGTAGATTGAAGAAACAAGCACAACTGTTCCAAGGTTAAGATGAAGCATATCAATACATTGCATCAAATAATCTTTCCGATTACCTTGATTACTTCCAATGGATAAAATGACTTGATGTTGTTGATTCATAGTTTGGCAAAATAACTAAAAGAAAATTACAATTTCAGTATATTTTTGTTTTCTGTTAATAACTATTTTTTTTTGAAAACTGTAACAAAAAAACACAACAAACAACTTATATATAAAAAATGATTATGAAATTTTTAGGAAATGTATTAGCAACCATAGTTGGACTATTTATTTTTTGTATGATTAGCTTCTTCGGATTGTTGCTTTTAGGAGCTATTTTTGGCAGCGATGACGAAACTGTACAAGTCAATGCCAACTCAGTAATTGAATTGGATTTATCTAAAATCGAAAATGATTACGCAGGAAAAATTAATTTTACTGATTTTCAATATTTTGACGCAAAACACAATGGGTTATTTGATGTACTAAAAGCTATTGAAATTGCCAAAACTGACGGCAAAATAAAAGGAATTTCTTTATTAAACAGCAATTCATCATTAGGAATGGCGCAAACAAAAGCCCTACGGGATGCGTTGGAAAGCTTCAAAAAGTCGGGAAAATTCGTTTATTCGTATGCTAATTATTATACCCAAAAAGAATATTATTTAAACTCAGTTTCTGATAAAATTTACATCAATCCAGTTGGAGAATTAGAGTTTAAAGGAATGTCAATGGAAACGATGTTTTTTAAAGATTTTCAAGAAAAATCGGGCATAAAAGTAGAAGTTATTAGACATGGAAAATTTAAAAGTGCCGTAGAACCATTTTTAGAAAACAAAATGAGTGATGCCAACAAAGAACAAACCACGTCCTTATTAAACTCACTTTGGAATTCAGTTATTGCTGATATTTCAAAAAGCAGAAACATATCAACCACCCGATTGAATGAAATTGCAGAAAAATTAGAAGCACGAACTCCAGAAATGGCAAAAAAAGAAAAACTTATTGATGAAATTGCCTACGAAGATGTGTATCATAATGCTATAAAAAAAGCACTTAAAATAAACGAAACAGAGGAATATGAAACGGTTTCAATTGAAGATTATGCCGAAAAAATGGCAACAACAATAACTAACTTTGATGCCAAAGATAAAATTGCTGTTATTTATGCTCAAGGTGAAATAATGAGTGGCGAAGGTGATGTAACTGTAATTGGAGAAGGTGCAATGAGAAGATCATTAAAAGAAGCTCGTGAAGATAAAAACGTAAAATCAATTGTATTACGAATTGATAGCCCTGGAGGTGATGCACTAACATCAGAACTAATTTGGAGAGAAATTGAATTGACAAAAAAAGTAAAACCCGTAGTTGTATCAATGGGGAATTATGCCGCATCGGGCGGGTATTATATTGCATGTAATGCCAATAAAATTTTTGCTGAATCAACCACAATTACAGGTTCAATAGGAGTTTTTGGAATGTTACCCAATTTTACAAATGCTGCAAATAAATTAGGTATATCAACAGAAGTAGTTAAAACACATACCAATGCACAGGGCTTTTCGCCATTTACCACTTTGGACGCAAACACAAGAGCCTTTGCACAAGAAGGAGTTGAGCGTGTTTATTTTACGTTTGTGAACAGGGTTGCTACAGGTAGAAAAATGACTTTTGAGCAAGTTGATGCAATAGGACAAGGTAGGGTTTGGAGCGGGCAAGACGCCAAAAATATTGGCTTAGTAGATGCTATTGGAGGTTTAGACGAAGCAATTCAAGAAGCTGCAAAACTTGGCAAAACCACCAAATATAGATTGCAAGATTATCCTGAATTTGACAAAAGCTTTGACGATTTGCTTGAAAATTTTGGTTTAGCCCAAACGAAAGAAAAATTATTGAAAGAAGAACTTGGAAACGAAAATTACATTATTTTACAAAAATTAAAACAAATTTCCAGTCAAAAAAGAATCCAAGCCAGAATGTCATTTGACATTAAAATTAAATAAAAAGAACAAATTTATTTTACCAAAAAACAGCTTTCGCAAATTAAAAATGTGTACGCTGTTTTTTTTTGACTGAATTTACCCAAAAAGGCAATATATTTGCTTACTATAAATAGTCGATAAAAACATATACAAAATGGTAAAAAAAATCTTAAAAATCACAGGAATTACTTTTGCAATACTTTTAATAGCTGGATTTTCAATTCCTTATTTATTTGAAAAACAAATAAAAGAAAAAATAAAAGCCACGGCAAATGAAAGTGTTAACGCAACAGTTAATTTTACTGAAGCCGATTTAAGTTTGTTTAAAAACTTTCCGAATGCAACCATTTCATTAGAAAAATTAGTCATCATCAACAAAGCACCGTTTGAAGGCGACACACTTGTTTCGTTAGAACAACTACAACTTAAAATGTCTGTGCTGGAACTGTTTAATTCTTCTGACAAACCAATGAAAATTAGCGGAATAACATCAAAAAACGGACTTATAAATATTATAAAAAATAAAGACGGAATTGGCAATTATGACATTGCTATAAAAGATACAAAAACAGACAGTTCTACTGAAGCAGGGAAACCATTGGCATTAAAAATTAACAATTATGAAATTGAAAATTTTAAATTAAAATTCACTGATGAAGCTTCAAAAATGAAGGTGGTTTTAGACAGTTTGAACCATGCAGGAAAAGGAGATTTTACCAATGATATTTTGGATTTAGACACACATACTACCACAAAAATTTCCATGACAATGGAAAAAGTGAACTATATGAAAAATATTGCCATTTCATTGGATGCAGTATTAGGAATGAACATGAAAACAAGCACTTATACTTTTAAAGAAAATAAGGCAAAAATAAATGAATTACCGCTTGAATTTGATGGTTTTATTCAAATGATAACTGCAGGTCAAAATTATGATTTGAAATTTAAAACGCCCACCTCATCATTCAAAAACTTTTTAGGTTTGATACCCGAAGCTTATGCTAGTAGTATTGAAAATGTAAAAACAACTGGAGACTTTACCGTTACAGGTTTTGCAAAAGGTTTATTTTCAGAAACAACAATACCAAAATTTAACATTGCAATCCATTCTAAAAATGGGTCATTTCAATATCCAGATTTACCAAAGTCGGTAAAAAACATTATTATTGACACCAAAATTATCAATGAAACAGGTAAAATGGATGATACATTTGTGAACTTAGACCAACTGTCATTTGCAATAGACCAAGATGTTTTTAACGCAAAAGCAACCATAAAAAATGTAGCAACCAACGCATTAGTTGATGCAAAATTAAACGGGACAATCAATCTAGGTAATTTATCAAAAGCCTACCCTATAAAATTAGACAAACCTTTGTCAGGAATTTTAAAAGCAAATGTTACTTCAAAATTTGATATGAAATCAGTTGAAACTAGTCAGTACCAAAACATTAACAATGCTGGAAACATGAGTTTAACTGGTTTTAATTACACTGATGAAGCGGGAAAGACTATGAATATAAGTACAGCTGTAGTAGCCTTTAATCCTAGTAGAGTTAATCTTCAAGCTTTTAAGGCAACAACTGGGAAAAGCGACATCAATGTAACTGGAGTTTTAGATAATTTTTATGGTTTTATTTTTAGAAATCAAGAGTTGAAAGGAAATTTCAACATGAAATCCAATCAAATTGCGGTTAATGATTTTATGACAACATCAACTCCAGAAACCGAAGAAAATAAAACATCTTCGGATACAGATGCAATGAAAATACCTGCTTTTTTAAATTGTGTAATCAAAGCCCAAGCAACAACGGTTTTGTATGATAATTTAGTTTTAAAAAATACTGAAGGTGTACTAGTGATAAAAGACCAAAAAGTAACTTTGGAAAATGTAAAAACAGCTATTTTTGGTGGTCAAATTGGCTTTAACGGATCTGTTTCAACCAAAGAGAAAACTCCGAAATTTGATATGAAAATGAATTTGAATCAAGTTGATATTTACCAAACATTTACCCAATTGGATATGTTAAAAAAAATAGCACCAATTGCAGGAATAATAAACGGAAAGTTGAATTCGACCATGACATTATCTGGAAATTTGAATGATAAAAAAATGACTCCCAACTTAACTACTTTAACGGGTGATTTATTGGGTCAATTGCTTTCTACCACAGTAAATCCAACTAGTTCAACACTACTTAACGCATTGGACAGTAAATTGAATTTTATTGATTTGAAAAAAGTAAACTTGAATGATTTAAAAACAGCAATTTCATTTCAAAATGGAAAAGTAACTATCAAACCATTTGATATAAAATACCAAGATATTACCGTTAATGTGGGCGGTACGCATGGATTTGATCAAAGTATGAATTACAATCTTAAATTTGATGTTCCTGCCAAATATTTAGGGAATGATGCAAGTGCTTTGATAGCAAAACTTTCTCCGTCAGATGTATCAAAATTATCGGTTCCTATTAATGCCAGTGTAACAGGAAGTTTTTCTGCTCCAAAAGTATCTACTGATGTAAAACAGGCAACTGCAAATTTAGTTTCAAATTTCGCAAAAGAGCAAAAAAACAAATTGGTTAATAAAGGTAGTAGTGCTTTGGAAGAACTGATTAATAAAAACACAAAAAACGGCGACACTACCAAAACAAAAGGAGCTGTAAACCAAGCAAAAGATTTACTTAATGGATTGTTCAAAAAGAAAAAACCATAAGTATCAAAGACAACAATAAAAAAAAACGACCCTAAGGTCGTTTTTTTTTATTGTACATTTATTGCTTTAATCCAAAGTGGATCTGAATAAATTCCGTTTTTAAAAGCTTGGAAAGCAGTTAAAGCATCTTGTTCTGTATCAAATTTTTCAATATACACATAGTCAAAATTATTCAATGGATTTCTGAAAATTTGAGGTGAACCAATATTATCAGCAATTAATTTTGCTTTAAAATTTGTAGCATTTTTAGGTTTTGAAAATACATTAGCCACTATATAATATCCTTTTTGAACGCCTTCCATTTTTTCATAAGAAATTGTAGTTAAAGCATTTGGAATGTTGGTTTTAGCCTGAGGTTTTTCTGCAATTGGATTTTCAATTTTTTCAATTTTTTCGATTTTTTCGATTTTCTGAATTGGTTTTTCAACTAGTTCAGGCAGCGATTCCTTGGCTTTTGACACTTTTTCCTTGCTTTTTGATTTCGATTTTTTTACTTCTTTAACAACGGGTGGCTCAACTGATGTGCTTTCAGCTACAACGGCGGCTACAATTTCAGTGTTTTTGGGTGTTTCAAACGGAATTGACTCAATAGAAAACACATTGAAAAACATAAAATATCTGTCGCCTGATGCTTGTAATCTCAAACTTGCACCATTAGTTTCGGCATTAAAAACAGCGTTATTTTCGTTTGGAACAGTTAATGTACACGCATCGTAACCAAGGGTGTTTTTACTATTTGGTTCGCGAGTCATTACCATTTCATTTTCGTTTGTAATAGAGCTATTAAAAAAACCATTTGCCTTACGACTATTAGTTTCAAGTTTTGTGAAATTTTTATTTTGAGAAGCTTTTACCAAAAAACTATCTCCAACAAGGTTATGATCACCTTCCAGAGCAACCAATCCAATTTTGGCCTTAATTATTCCTGATTGTGCTGCTGTAAAACCCGAATAATCAATAGTAATTGGTTCGTCATTAGCGGCAGCAAAACCATCATAACTACTAATAAATTTAGCTGACAATGCATCGTTTTCGTAAACTACAAATAGCGTCCAGCCAGCAGCTACACCGCCTTCAATTGTGCCTTGAGTAGCCGCAACGTTGGCAACAGTATAGTTACCATTTGGATCGTTTTGGGCAGCTACTATTGCTGTAACATCAGCAAAAGCAGCATACGGACTTGAGTTAAAAAAAGGAGCGTCTTTTTTATTTCCGTCGTAAATAATTTTTCCTGAAACAGTATGATACGAGGTTGAACTTGGCGTTTTAAATTTAATTTCGTTTAAGGATTTGGATCTATTTTTATCAGTGATTTTGTATTTATTTACACTTTTTTGAGTACTAGCATCGCTATTGTAAGTGGCTGACCAGTACAAAGCTGCGTAAACAATTTTGCTGTTGGAAACTGGCAGTGTAAGAGCTGCCGAACTTGATGAAAATGTTGATGAATCATTATCAATGTCAATATATTTCATTTCATATTCGTCATTGAGTTGCGCAGACGGACCAGTTTCGTTTGAGGGCGAATTTGGATTTTGGAAACTGGCCGATCTATTTACAATATTATTGGAAACTAACATAAAGTCGCCTTTTATATTGGTTTTAAATTGTTCCTTAAAAGGGGTGATTTCTTGTGCAGTTGTAATTGAAGTTACAAGCAGTAAAAACAATGTTTTGATTGTGTTTTTGTTCATAGGTTAGGCTTTAAAATCTAAATATTGATTGCAAAAATACATTAATTTTGTTAAATTAATATCTTATGGGTTGTAGTAATTATTTGGAAAACAAAAAGTTCTGTTTTAAGTGGTTTGCGTGAGCGGTTGGAGCGGCATCCTTTTGTGTAGCGGCAGCGGAGCAAAAGATACAGCGGAAAACGCGACCTAGTTGCCAACGAAATCGTGCATTTGAAAACAATTTTTGTGCAACTAGGGCACGCCCAAAAAAATTATAACTTGATGGAAACCACATAGCCTTCAAAGGTTCGGATGTTGAAAACGGTACCATCTTCAAATAGTAAATATTGTCCTTTTATCCCTTTTAGTTTTCCTGAAAAATGTGGTGTTTTGTCTAAATTGAGGCTTGTTACCTTGGTTGGATAGGTTAAAACCGGGAAGTTGAGTTGATACAAATGGGTGTTCGTGGTTTCAAAAAAAGGAGCTACTTCGTTTGGAATGAGGTGCTTAAGGCTGTTTCGTTCGGCGGTTAAATCCACAGGTGTATAGTCGTTTTTGAGCATTTTTTGCCAATTTGTTTTGTCAGCATAATGATTTTTCAGCGCAACTTCGGTGATTCCAGCAAGGTATCTGTTGGGTACCTCAACAATTGGAATTGCTTGAACGGCACCTTGATCAATCCAACGAGTTGGTACTTGCGTTTTGCGAGTTACGCCCACTTTTACTTCGCTTGAAAGGGCTAAATAAACGATATGAGGTTGGAGTTGCACTTTTTTTTCATAGGCTAAATCTCGGTCTTCAATGTCAAGATGTGCCGTGCTAAGTTCGGGTTTCATGATCCAATCGCCAGCAGAAGGGCTCGACATGAAGCAATCATAACAAAAACCTTGACGAAAAATTTTTTTCTTTTTATTACAATTTAAACATTGATAACCTTCAAAATGTATTTCAATATTTTTATCAAGTACCTGATTTAGATTGAGAAAGCTGTTTTCAAAAACTAAATAATACTGAATAGGAGTTAAAAATTCGGTTTGCATTTTGGTTAATACGCCTTGATATATCATTCTATTGTGATTAAAATTTTAAAGTTCAACAAAATTTGTTATTTTTGGTAAAGTTATAATTCTTGTTTCACAAATCATAATTGAAATGCCATTACCAATTATCAATTCTATAGCATCGTGGGTTTTAAAGCAACGTATTCATCAAATTGAGTTGTTTTTGAAATACCCAAATGAAGTCCAAAACGAGCTTTTGCTGAATTTAATTCGACAAGCAGAGGCGACTGTTGTGGGTGAAACGTATGATTTTGAGTCAATAAAAAGTTATGCCTCGTTTGCTGAAAGAGTTCCCGTTTCCAGCTATGAAGAATTGGAGCCATTGATTGAGCGTACACGAAAAGGCGAGCAAAACGTGTTTTGGAACGAACCTATTAAATGGTTTGCCAAATCGAGTG
>JBILQQ010000021.1:0-42014 GCA_044373115.1 Flavobacterium sp. | reverse complement strand
TTGTAACGCTTTGAAAATGCTTGCCATTGATGGCAAGATGAGAATGACTGATGTTGCTGATACAGAGCAACTTTTAAGACTAATTCAATCCATTCCCTCGCCAAAAGCTGAACCTTTCAAACAATGGCTGGCTCAAGTAGGTGCAGAACGCATTGCCGAAATAGAAAACCCTGAGTTGGCACAAGCACGCATTAGAGCCACTTACAAAGCCAAAGGATATAGCGATGCGTGGATAGAAAAAAGAATTAGAGGCATACAAGTTCGTGATGAACTAACCAACGAATGGAAGCAACGTGGTGTAAAGGAAGGTAAAGAGTATTCGATTCTTACCGCCGAAATTAGCAAAGCTACTTTTGGAATCATTCCGAGTGAGTATAAAAGTTTAAAAGGATTGTCAAAATCATCTGAAAACTTGCGAGACCACATGACCGATTTAGAGTTAATCTTCACCATGTTGGGGGAAGCTTCTACTACCGAAATTGCAAAAAATAAAGACGCACAAGGTTTTGTAGAAAATCATAAAGCTGCCAAAGCTGGTGGAACTGTTGCAGGTAATGCAAGAAAAGAATTGGAAAAAAAATCAGGAACTAAAATTGTAAGCAAGCAAAATTTTATAGATTTAGCTGAGAATAAAAAGTTGGAAGAATAAAAGAAAACACATAAAATGTAAATGCCCAACGGTTAGGCTGGGCATCGGTCCAAGGATACTATCCTTGGAGCTGTACAGGTGCAAATATAGCGTGACAATTTAATTATACAAATAAAAAAATGATTAAAAATATTTTCGTTTATTTCGTTTGTTTCGTATTTTTTGTATATTTGTGATCTAATAAATTGAGTTATGGAAACTATTGAAAACATAAATAGACCTACAAAAATTGAGCAAAAAACAGCTCTAAAGTCCTATTCTGCATTGGTAGCGGCTTTGTCACATATAAAAGAAGCCGAAACAGAAATCGAAATTGAAGAAACGCATGATAAAATTGTTATTCCGTTACGTGCTTTACTGCTTTTGGGTGATATTTTAAAAGCGATGAGTGAAGGAAAGCCTATTTCGATAGTGCCAGTAGCTACTGAAGTTACCACTCAAAAAGCTGCTGAAATACTAGGATGTTCGCGTCCGCATCTAGTAAAACTATTAGAAGAGGGTAAAATTAATTTTGTGAAAATAGGTAAACACCGAAGAATATTGTTTGAAGATGTAATGAAACACAAACAAAAAATGAAGGCAGAGCAAAAGAAACATATTATTGATATGATGAACCAAGATGAAGAATTAGGTTTGTATGATTCATAGCGTAAAATTTAAAGCGGTATTGGATACGAATGTCATTTTTCCAATTGTTATTCGTGATTTGCTATTTTGGTTTGCGTATTACGAATTATATACACCTAAATGGAGTACCACTATTTTTGATGAATGGAAAGAGGTAATGATAAGAAAAGGTTTGTCTGTTGAAGAAGCAAATAAAAGAATACAAAGAGCAAACACGGCTTTTCCGGATGCATTAGTTAACAATTATGAAAAGTTAATAGATTCATTAGAATTGCCTGACGTGAAGGATAGACATGTACTTGCGGCGGCCATAAAATCTAATGCAAATGTAATTGTGACCAATAATCTTAAAGATTTTCCTGAAGTATATTTAAACTCATTTGGAGTAAAAGCCAAAAGTGCAGATGATTTTTTAACGGATATTATTGACTTAAACCCTATAATTGCTATCAAAGCTTTCAAAGAAATGGTAGTAAACAGAAAAAATCCAAAAATGGATGAATTTGAAGTTTTGGAGAGTTTTCGAAAAGTTGGATTAAAAGATACAGCTAATTATATTCATGCCTTAATTTAAAACACAAGGAAGGTAAGAATTGGTTCAAGCTTGAATCCCATTTTTACCCCCAAGCCTTTGTTCTTTAGCCCCGACAGAAGTGGAAATCCTTTTTGTTTTTTTTTCAAAAACAAAAAGATTGAAATGGATGGCGGGAACTGTCCTTGGTTGAAAATGCCTAGTGTGTTGCTCCTGATGATTTATTTTAGGAAAATATCATACCCAAAACGAAGTAAGGTGCCAATTACTATTACTAAAAAGAAGTAACGTATAAATTGATTGCCTTTTTTGATGGCTAGTTTTGCGCCAAGCCAGCCGCCAAGTGCGTTGCAAAGTGCCATGGGCAAGGCAAAACTCCACATGATTTTTCCTTTGCTAATGAATAGGCAAATGGAGCCGAAATTGGTAGCTAGATTGACCATTTTGGCATTTGCAGAGGCGTTTAAAAAATCGAATCCGAGTAGTGCAACAAAGCCTAACACTAGGAAACTTCCGGTGCCTGGACCAATAAATCCGTCGTAAAACCCAATTAAAACACTTAAAATCATTGCGTAAAGTACTACACGTTTACTTGAAAGGTGTGTTGTTTTTTTTTGTCCGAAATCTTTTTTTATGAATGTGTAAATTGCCAAAGCTATCAAGACGAAAAACAATACTGGTTTCATGAAATCGTTACTGACTTGTGTGAGTAATAGGGAGCCAAAAAAGGCTGAAATAAATGCTACAATAGCCATTGAAATGAGTAGTTTCCAGTTCATTTTTACCTGCTTGAGGTATTGAAAAGCGGCAAAACTGGTTCCGGAGAAGGCTGGGATTTTTAATGAGCCTATGATGGTGGAAACGGCTAAATTGGGCATTAGTATCAATGCCACTGGGGTTTGAATTAATCCGCCGCCGCCTACTATTGCATCTACAAATCCGGCAAAGAATGAGGCGATGCAGAGTGCTATAATTATATAAGTTTCCATTTTTTTGAATTAAAAAAATCCAAAATCCAATAGTTTGGATTTTGGATTTGATTTATGGCTTGTTATGTGATTTATTATACTCTAACAATATTGGCTCCAAGTGCACGAAGACGTTCGTCAATTCGCTCATAACCTCTATCTATTTGCTCAATATTTTGAATTGTACTTGTACCTTTTGCCGAAAGTGCTGCAATTAATAATGAAATTCCGGCTCTAATATCGGGTGAAGACATGGTGGTTGCTTTGAGTTGCGATTGAAAGTTATGTCCCATGACTACAGCTCTATGCGGGTCGCACAACATAATTTTAGCTCCCATGTCAATCAATTTGTCCACAAAGAACAAACGGCTTTCGAACATTTTTTGATGAATCAATACGTCGCCTTTGGCTTGTGTTGCCACTACTAAAACGATACTTAGCAAATCGGGGGTGAAACCTGGCCAAGGTGCATCAGCAATGGTAAGTATAGAGCCATCAATATCTGTTTTTACTTCGTATCCGTTGGTATGAGCTGGAATAAAAATATCATCTCCTTTTTGTTCTAAAGTAATTCCAAGTTTACGGAACGTGTTTGGAATAACCCCAAGGTTTGGCCAGCTTACGTTTTTGATTGTAATTTCGCTTTTGGTCATTGCGGCAAGCCCAATCCAGCTACCAATTTCAATCATGTCAGGAAGTATTCTATGCTCGCAACCGCCCATAGCCTCTACCCCTTCAATCGTAATTAAGTTGGATCCAATACCCGAAACCTTAGCTCCCATGGCATTCATCATTTTGCATAATTGTTGCAAATAGGGTTCGCAAGCAGCGTTGTATATTGTTGTGGTTCCTTCGGCAAGTACGGCTGCCATTACGATATTGGCAGTACCTGTAACAGAAGCTTCGTCGAGGAGCATGTAGGCACCTTTTAATCTGCCTTCGGTTTCTACACCATAAAAATGGTCTTCTCGGTTGTATCTAAATTTTGCACCAAGGTTTATGAATCCTTCAAAATGGGTATCTAATCTTCTTCTACCTATTTTGTCTCCTCCAGGTTTTGGAATATATCCTTTCCCGAAACGAGCTAATAATGGACCAACAATCATGATGGAACCACGTAGTGAACCTCCTTCTTTTTTAAATGCTTCGGTTTCTAGATAACCTACGTTTACCTCATCTGCCTGAAAGGTGTAGGCGCCGGGTCCTGTTTTTTGAATTTTTACGCCTAAATTTCCTAAAAGGGTAATTAGTTTATTGACATCAATAATGTCTGGAATGTTTGTTATTGTTACTTTTTCAGGAGTTAACAATACAGCACATAAAATTTGTAATGTTTCGTTTTTTGCGCCTTGTGGAGTTACCTCGCCTTTTAGTTGAATTCCGCCTTCAATTTTAAAAGTTCCCATTTTTATCAAGTTATGATTGGTATCAAAGATTTTTTCTTTGTTTACTGTTGGTTATTATTTTTTTTTACAAATGGTTTTTTACCATTGGTATTTTTTTTAAACGATTGAATTTTCATATTTTTTGAAGGTGTAGCTAGTAATTTGTTAGATACTTTGTTATTAATTTTAATTAACTCAGTAGTAGTTACAAGCTCTTCACCGTCTTGAATAAGGTTTAATTTTCCGTCGGACAATTCAAATAAATGTTCAAAAATAACGGTGTCTTCCACCATATCTTTGTTCCAACTTAGGTACATTTTTTTCATGTGGTTGGCAATTACCCTAACTAAAGCGTGTTTTTTTTCGCCTGCTTCCCATTTGTTGGCAACGTCAATCATGTACTTGATGTTATTACCATAAAAACGGTATTTTGGAAATTTTTGAGGGTAATCTAACGTTTCGGGTTTTAAATTAATAACATCCCTTGTTGGAATTGGATAAGGCGAATCGGCAACTAATTTAAAATCAGACATTATAAATAACTGATCCCACAATTTGTGCTGAAAATCAGGTACATCACGCAGGTGTGGATTTAAACTTCCCATTACTCTGATGATGTATCTGGCCGCTTTATTGCGCTCTACATCATCGGTTATAGCGGTGGCTTGATCAATTAGTTTTTGTAAATGACGTCCGTATTCTGGAATAATTAAATGCGAGCGTTCCGCATTATATTCCAAATTAGAAACAATATCATTTGCGTTTTCTTTTATATATTTGTTATCCATGTTAAAATGAAATTATTCCTTCAATTGTTGAAACTTCTAAATATTTTGAAACCACTTGGTCAGGGTCCTGCATCAATACATTTATTGATACGCTAGTGTATTTTCCTGTTTTGGAAGGTGTTGTTTTAATCACTGCTCCCATATTATCAAAGGCTTTTTCTACCTCCAGAATTTTTGTTGTATCGGTTGGTACAATAAATTTGTATAGGTATTCCGATGGCCATTGAGATGTTGAAGCTAGTTCTTCTTTTAATCTTATGTAAAATTCTTCTGTTTTCTTATCCATTCTATCCAAAAAATATGAAAGGCAAATATACGTTTTTGAATTCAAATAGTACATGGTAGTATTTAGATTTTTTTTAATCGTTTGTTTTTGTGCTATTTTAGGTTTTTTTTGGGGTTTTAGAAACTTGTTTTATACTAAAAAAATTGATTTTGTAAAAAAAAATGGTTCATACATTAAAATATAAATTCTTTCAATAAATTTGCACACTAGATAAATTATATTGGAAAAAGAAATTGTAGTAATTATTGGCGGTCCGGGAACGGGCAAAACAACCATTATTGATGCGCTAAAATCAATGGGGCATTGTTGTTACCCCGAAATTTCGAGGGAAGTAACTCTTGAGGCAAAAAAACAAGGTATTGAACAATTGTTTCTTGAAAATCCGTTGCTTTTTAGTGAATTATTATTAGAAGGAAGAAAAAAACAATTTGAAAATGCCAAAAACGAGGCTTCTGAAATTGTTTTTTTAGACAGAGGTATTCCTGATATTTTGGCATATATGCACTATATTGGCGACAGTTATCCTTCTTTTTTTGACCAGGCTTGTAAAGATAGCACTTACAATTCCATTTTTATACTTCCGCCTTGGGAGGATATTTATGAAAGTGATAATGAACGTTACGAAAATTTTGAACAAGCCCAATTAATTCATAATCACCTTACTGAAACGTATCAAAAATATGGGTACACAATCATTGAAGTACCAAAAGACACTGTAGAAAATAGAGTTAACTATATTTTAAGTTCTTTATCTTCAACTAAAAAGTGATTGGCAAACCAATAAATTAAATCAATTAACGTTCATTATTTAAATCGAAACGCCTTTGAAACCTGTAGAAATTTTACAAAAATATTGGAAACACGAAGGCTTTAGATTACCTCAGGAAGAAATTATCAACTCGGTACTTGAAGGTAATGACACCCTGGCGCTATTGCCAACTGGCGGCGGAAAATCAATCTGTTTTCAGGTACCTGCTTTGATGAAAGAGGGAATTTGTTTGGTGATTTCGCCTTTGGTTGCCTTGATGAAAGATCAGGTTAAAAATTTAGAAAAAATAAACATTAAGGCAATTGCCTTAACGGGTGGAATTAGCACCGATGAGATGATTGATTTATTGGATAATTGTCAATTTGGAAATTATAAGTTCTTGTATTTATCTCCTGAACGATTACAAAACGAATGGATTTTAGATCGCATTAAATCACTACCTATCAATTTAATAGCAATTGACGAAGCGCATTGTGTTTCGCAATGGGGGCATGATTTTCGGCCGGCTTATCTTAAAATAAATATATTAAAAAAACATTTTACAAAAATTCCATTTTTAGCACTTACTGCCTCAGCCACCGCTAGAGTGAAAGATGATGTAATTCAACAACTTGAACTAACTAATACTAAGGTATTTACAAAATCGTTTGAGCGCAAAAATTTGGCTTATATGGTATTGCATACACAAGACAAATTGCATTTGATAGAACAAATTTTAACCAAAAATAAAGAATCGGCAATAATTTATGTTACCAACCGAAAGGCTTGTTTGGAGACTTCGTATCAGTTAGAAAAACGAGGTTTTACGGCTACTTTTTATCACGGTGGCTTGCAACCCAAAGAAAAGGACGCCAACATGAGTTTATGGATGACCAACAAAGCGCAAGTTATTGTTGCAACCAATGCCTTTGGAATGGGAATTGATAAACCCGATGTGAAATCGGTAGTCCATTTACACTTACCACCAAATTTAGAAAATTATTACCAAGAGGCAGGACGAGCAGGAAGAAACGAGCAAAATGCCTACGCCGTTTTGTTAATCAATTCATCGGATACAATGAATGCCGAGTCACAATTTATTTCGGTTTTGAGTGACAAAACGTTTTTAACATCCCTCTTGATTAAATTATATAATTATTTTCAAATTGCTTATGGCGAAGGATTTAACGAACAATTCAGTTTTAACTTACATCATTTTTGTTCCAAATACAGTTTCCCTATTTTAAAATCATACCAAGCACTACAGTTTTTGGACCGTCAAGGTGTACTTACTATGACCCAAGAATTTTCGTCAAAAGTTGCGTTACAATTTATTATCCCTTCCAAAGAAGTTATTCGATATATTAGCCTAAACCCGTCTGACGAACCCGTTATTTTAGCACTATTACGAACAAATCCTGGCATTTACGAAACAAAAACGGCGATAAATGTTACGCTTATAGCAAAAAAATCAGGAACAAATGAAAGTACAGTACTTGCCGTTTTGCATAAATTAGAGGGAAAAAATTGTATTGAATTGTTTGCTACCAACAATGATGCGACTATTTTATTCAATGAAGTTAGAGAAGACGAAAAAAACATCAATAGAATTAGTAAAATTTTAGACATTCAGAATAATCTAAAAAAAGAGCAATTTCAGGCAGTTCTTAATTATATAAATGAAACAAAAATTTGCAAAAGCAAACTACTTTTAAACTATTTTGGCGAACAAATAAATGAAAACTGTGGTATTTGCTCGTATTGTATTGCAACTCAAAATGCAAAAAAGCAAACTGAATTGGCGAAAAAAAACATCGTTGATTTATTACAAAATGAAGACCTTAACTCTAGACAAATTGAGCAGAAAACACAATTTTCAAAAGATGTAATTTTGGATGCACTTAAATATTTGCTGGATAATGACACAATTTATATTAAACCTAATAATGACTATACACTAAAATAAAATGGAAAAACTACGCATTATTTTTATGGGAACACCCGAATTTGCTGTTGGTATTTTAGACACTATCATTCAAGCAAACTATGAAGTTGTAGCGGTAATTACTGCCGCAGACAAACCTGCAGGTAGAGGACAAAAAATAAAATATTCAGCGGTAAAGGAATATGCTCTTGAAAAAGGATTGGCGCTATTACAACCTACCAATTTAAAAGACGAGAATTTTATTTCAGAATTAAAAAGTTACCATGCTAATTTACAAGTTGTAGTAGCCTTTAGAATGTTACCCGAAATAGTTTGGAACATGCCAAAATTTGGCACTTTCAACTTACACGCTTCTTTATTACCACAATACAGAGGAGCAGCTCCTATAAATTGGGCAATTATTAATGGTGAAACAAAAACAGGAGTAACTACTTTTTTTATTGATGATAAAATTGATACCGGAGCTATTTTATTAAGCAAAGAGTGTGCAATAACTCCAACTGAAGATGCAGGCGAATTACACGACAAGCTGATGGTGCTTGGACAAAAAGCCGTGGTTGAATCGTTGGAATTAATTGAAAACAACAACGCAGCAACTACATTGCAAACCGAACCTGAAGCTATAAAAACAGCCTATAAATTAAACCGTGAAAATTGCCAAATTGATTTTACAAAACCAGGCGAAGCAATTTACAATCAAATAAGAGGTTTATCACCCTACCCTACTGCCTGGTGTTATTTAAAAAACGAAACTGAAGAATGGAATGTGAAAATTTATGAAACACTTTTTGAACCCGAACAACACAATCATCACCCAGGAGAACTAATAGTAAGTAAAAAAGAACTAAAAATAGCGGTTATTAATGGGTACATAAACATAAAAAATATGCAGTTACCAGGAAAAAAACGCATGAAAATTCATGAAATACTGAATGGAATGTCTTTCAGCAAGCCAATAAAAGCGGTATAATTGACACCTAATGTAAAATATAGCCTACAAAAATAGCGGCTTTATCAACAAAAGCATCGAGTTATCAACAAAAGCATCTAAAAAACACGTCAACCACTTGCACGCTCTATAATTTCTACTAAATTTGTTTTGATTAACAATAAAGTTTAACCCAACATTAATAAACAATTATTATGAACAAATCAGAATTAATCGATGCTATTGCTGCTGACGCAGGTATCACCAAAGCTGCTGCAAAATTAGCTTTAGAGTCATTTTTAGGAAATGTATCTTCTACTTTAAAAGGTGGAGGTAGAGTATCTTTAGTTGGATTCGGATCTTGGTCTGTATCAAACAGAGCTGCAAGAGATGGTAGAAACCCACAAACTGGAAAAACTATCAAAATTGCTGCTAAAAATGTAGTTAAATTTAAAGCTGGTGCTGAATTAGAAGGTGCTGTAAACTAATCTAATTTTCAGTTTTAAAATAAATAAATCACTCGATTTTTTCGGGTGATTTTTTTTTATTTAAAAAAATATTGTCCTTTAGTTCCTGTATTGGATTTAATACCAAATTAGTAACCAAAAAATACTATTTTTATTTTCATTACTAAAATTCTTTTTTTTACTTTTATATAAAATTGAAATAGGATGGATACAACACGTTTACAAAAAGGAATTTTACTCATTTCAGACCCATCCAATAATGCTGATGGTACATTTAGCCGAAGTGTTATTTTATTGACAGAGCACAACCAAAGCGGGTCGGTAGGCTTTATCTTAAACAAACCTACACACCACTCACTAAACGATTTAGTACCCGAAATAAATGCTGCTTTTGTAGTATATGACGGTGGTCCTGTTGAACAAGATAATCTGTATTTTGTGCATACCTTACCCGAATTAATTTCAAACAGTATCGAAATTTGCGACGGAATTTTTTGGGGAGGTGATTTTGAATTAACCAAAAATTTAATCAATGAGGGCAAAATAAACAAGGAAGAAATTCGTTTTTTTCTTGGTTATTCCGGATGGACATCGCAACAACTTGAATCAGAAATAAAAAACAAATCTTGGATTCCGTGGTGTAACAAACACAAAAACAAATTATTAAAAAAATCTAGTATCGATTTTTGGAAACAAAAAATGAACGAACTTGGTGGCGAATACAAAATTTGGTCCAATGCTCCCGAAGACCCCATTTTAAACTAGTTCAAAATATTAATAAAAACCACATTAAAAACCAGCATTCAATAACGGTACTAACTGTTTAGCAATATCATTATTGTAGCTTTTTTTTCTGTATTGTGTTATTGATTGAATACCTGCAATAACATTTGATACAAATAGTTCGTCGGCCTTTTGCAAATCAAATGGCGAAATAATTTCTTCAACAACCTCTACTCCTTCTATTTTTTTTGCCAATTGTAACAATTGCTTACGCATTATACCATTTAAACACCCCTCAGATAAAGGTGGCGTAATTAATTTATTTCCCATAACCATAAACAGTGAACCGTTCAATGCTTCCACAACGTTTTTGTCGTTATTGAGTACAATTGCGTTTTGCAATCCGTTTTCGTTTGCATAAATACTACCCGTAATATGTAGCATTTTATTGGTTGTTTTGAGTGTTGAGAGTAATGTTTTTGGAACAAAAAAATCTTTGTACAAATCAACCTCGTAGGGCTTTATGTCCAACTCGTACTTGGTTGTGCTAAGCGCTGAAGCTTGAATTAAATAGGTTACTTCCCTAGTTTGAGGTAAATAATAACCACCGTCATTTCTGAAAACAGTAAATCGTACCCGTGCACTTTCGGCAATTTGCAATGCGTTAACTAAGTCAATAATTTGACTTTCAAAAAACTCTAAGGTAAAATTAGCGGGGATTTGCATGCGTACAATTCGCATGGATGCCATTAATCTAAAATAATGATCCTCAAGATATAAGATGTTTTTATTATATACTTTAAGTGTTTCAAAAACACCATCTCCGTACAAGAAAGCACGATTAGAGTTTGATAGAATAGTTTGGTCAGTAACGATTGCTCCGTTGTAATTGATCATGATAAAAGTCCCATTTTATTAATGCGACAAATATAGTTTAAAATTAAATTTTAAACCGACCCAATGATATGTTTTAAATCCGAAACTTGATTTTCCCATAACTGCATCGACTCTTCCACTTCATCCTCGGTAGCAAAATCAACTATCATTAACGATACGTCTTTGGTTATTTCGTCCTCCAAAATTCTAATTTCAAAATAATAATCAGTGTCTTTTTTATCCTCATCAAGCCATTTAAACTTGACTTTTTCGCCTGTTTTTTTGGAAATCAATTTAGCCATTTCTTCGGAATCATCCCAATGAAAAGTAAAAACTTCACCACGCGAATTAACTTTATCTGCAAACCACTCTTGCAAACCTGATGGAGTTGAAATATAAGGATATAACAAATGGGACGATGAATTAATCGGAAATTCAATCTCGAAACGTACTTTTGCAGACATGCTCTAAATTTTTCCGAAATATATAATATTATTTAAAAAAAACCACAATAAAAAAAATATTTTTTTTTCAAATTAATATTTGCAAAATTACTTTATAGTACTATATTTGCACCCGCATTGAACATGATGCACAACCGATATTTTGGCGAGGTAGCTCAGTCGGTTAGAGCGCAGGATTCATAACCCTGAGGTCGGGAGTTCAAATCTCCCTCTCGCTACTAAGTAAAGCCCAGTTTAACGACTGGGCTTTTTTTGTACACCTAATTCATTTTATTAGTAGCACACAACCCCGTTCCAACACCTATTTTGTCCTGCTATCGCCTTTATCTTGCTCCGTAAACTACGCAAGGATATCGGCTCTATCAGGGCTATACTTGACATGTATCTTTTCAGTTCACTTTTTGTTGCTTGTTTCAAGTTTATTTGGTTTCAAGTTTCAAGTTAAAACCCTGTTACAGTTTAAACTCTATCAGGGTTGAATTACTTTGTGGGCACAGAATGCGCTATACGTTATAGGATATATCCGCGACATAGGAGGTTTTGCTCCGCTGAACTATCATTTCTCTCGTTCTACGAAAGATAAAATAACCATTACCTTATGAAATTGCTCATGCAAGTACAGAAGAAAACCGAGGAGAACAGATGCAATTTAATAATTAGTTAATAAAATGTAAGAATATGAATATTTAATATTATTTTGTACACTATTAATTTTTAATATTTAACTACACATAAAAAAAGTATTTTTTACAACATTGGCTTTATTAGCTTTTGTTTATGCCGGCGCACAAGAAAAAGACAAACCAGTTAAGGAGACTAAATTAGGATCTAAATTAGGGATGAACCTAGCTAATTTAGCTGGATCAGATGCAGGAGATGCAAACATTATTATTGGATTTAATGCGGGATTGTTTGTTGAAATTCCAATTTCTGATAAATTTACATTCCAACCTGAAATTTTATATTCAGCTCAGGGTTCAAAATCAGAAGGACCTCTTAATGTAGAAGGAACTATTTATAATGTTGAGGCTACACTAAAATTTAATTACATTAATATTCCTTTGATGTTTAAATACCATGTTGATAAAAATTTTTCATTAGAGGCTGGCCCTTATGTTGGATTTTTAGCTAGTTCTAAATTAAAAGCTAAAATTGAGGGATTAGGTACAGAAACTATTGACATGAATGATAATTTGAAATCAACTGATATAGGCTTGGGGATTGGAATGAATTATGAATTTTCTGATGTAATCTTTGCAAATGCTAGATATCAAGGTGGTTTGACTCAAATTGGAGATGCCGCAAGCGGTGGAAATAACATAAAAAATTCAATTCTTCAAATTGGTTTAGGTTTTAGATTCTAATCTTTTTTATTAATAGATATTTTAAACCCGCTTCGGCGGGTTTTTTTTGGGTCTTATTTTTTTGTTTACTAGTCAAAAATAGTTGGTAAAAATACTGTAAAGCATTATAAAATAAACTACTCCCAAAGGTTTATTCAAACTTGTTTCAATACACTTTGTGTATGTATAAAAAGCTCATAAAAAAGCATTACCAAACTAATAAAAGTATTCATATAAATTAAATGGAGATAGCCATAAAATAAGCAGTTTTTTAACAATAAGAATTGCCTCCAATTAGTTACTAGTTGGCTAAATCATTTTCATTTGCTCAGCTTTATTAACAAAAGTAATTTTTGAAGATGTATGTATTGTAACCCAATTACACAACTCAAATCCACAAAAAAAATCCTCAATTACTACCTTAAAAAAACATAAAAAAACACACAACCTATTATAAAATTAACTACTTTTGAGCTAGTTACAAACCATTTACACATCAATAAAGCATCCAATTTCACCATAAAATCCTTTTACAATGAAAAACTACGCACAAAATCAAAATTGGAATACCATCAATCAAATGCTACCTGTTGAGTTTCAAATGGCTCCAAACAACCTACCTGTTGAAGAAATTTGGGAGTGGAACGGCAACAAAATCCACCTGGACCGCTACCCTAACCCAACAGCAACTCACCGTCTATTTTTGCATCACGGCGTAGGTACAAATGGCCGACAAATGAACTTGATTTTTGGACATAAAATGGCTCAGTTAGGTTATGATGTAATAGCCTTTGACAATTTGGGCTACGGAATGACGCAAGTAAATCAGAAAAATATAAACTACAGCGATTGGGTACACGCTTTTGCCGATTTTGTAAACCACGAAACCCAAAAAGACTACAAAAAACCAATCCTTTTCGGACTTAGTGCTGGCGGAATGCTTGCTTACAACGCAGCATGTCTTATGGACGAAGTACACGGAATCATCGGATTATGCTTTTTACAAAACGACAACAAAACCGTGGGCAACCTAACTGCAAAATACAAAAACACCAACTGGTTTTTACTCCCAATAATGAAAATTCTCTCAAAAACAACCCTCAAAACCTTCCCCATTTCCATGAAGGCAGTCTCAAAAATGAACCTTTTGGTTAACAATCCTGAAGCACTCCCTCATTTTTTGTCCGACAAAACCTCAGCGGGCGCCAGCGTGCAACTCCAATTTTTGTACAGTTACATGACCTACAAAAGTGCAATTCCAGTTGAATCTTTCAACAAATGCCCCATCCTACTCACCCAGCCCGAAAACGATTTTTGGACACCCCTTGAATTAAGTCAACTTTCAATGCACAACTGCAAAGCTCCTTTTACCATAAAAATACTCGAAAAAGGAGGACACTTCCCCATGGAACTCACCGCGCTTCAACAACTAATTGAACACGCAAAACATTTTATTCAAAACAATACTTAACAACAAAACCATAAGGGCATGCCGGCAAAAGCCCAAACCAAGCAACCGCATAGGGCTTTTGCCGTCGGGCTTTCGGCTGTATCTTTTACTTGCCCAAAAAAAGGGCAAGCAAAAGGATGCCGCCTCAATCCCTCATGCAAAATCACGGCAGTAAGTACGTTTAGTAATAATAAGGTATTTAGAGTTTAGTAGGGCAATTGCATCAATCGGTTAAAGCATAAATCACTTCTTCCACTCCGATTTCAAAATACCTGCAACTTTTATAAACTCTAAAAAACTACATAAGCAGTAACTCTTCCAAAGTAACTTGTTTTTGTTCGCCAGTAGCTATGTTTTTAACCGTTAATTGCTGCCCGTTTATTTCCTTAACAACATACGGAATGCCTTTGCGCTCGGCGTGTTTAAACTGTTTGTCTATTTTGGCTGCATCGGGATACATCTCGGTTTTTATGCCTTGTTCACGCATTTTTTTTATAAATTGTAATACCTCAAATGCTTGCTCTTCACCGTGGTTAACAAAGAAAAATCGTACCGTTGACGAAACTGTTTCGGGAAACAAATTCAACTCTTCCAAAACCAAATAAATTCGATCCAATCCAAACGAAATTCCAACGCCACTCATATTTTTTAAACCAAAAATACCCGTCAAATCATCGTATCTTCCGCCACCTCCAATAGACCCCATGGCAACTTGTGGTGCTGTAACCTCAAAAATGGCTCCGGTATAATAATTGAGTCCTCGAGCCAAGGTTACGTCTAAATCTAAATGGGCAGTTTTCAAGCCCAATTTAAGCACATTATTGCAAATAAACTGTAATTCTTCTATTCCTTTTTTACCTTCTTCCGAGTTGGTTAACAAAACGGCTAATTGTGCTATTTTTTCCTGAATAGTTCCCGAAAACGAAAATAATGGTTGTACTTTTTGTATCGCTTCTTCCGAAATTCCTTTTTCAATCATTTCTTTTTTTACGCCATCTTCGCCAATTTTATCTAGCTTATCTAAAGCAACTGTAAAATCAATCAATTTATCTGATGCGCCAATTACTTCAGCAATACCGGAAAGTATTTTTCGATTGTTGATTTTAATTGTAACGCCCTCTAATCCTAAATTGGTAAAAACAGCGTCATACAATTGTACCAATTCTACTTCTTGCCATAAAGAGGTTGACCCAACCACATCAGCATCGCATTGGTAAAATTCTCTAAACCTTCCTTTTTGTGGTCTATCGGCACGCCAAACAGGTTGAATTTGATATCTTTTGAACGGGAATTCAATCTCATTTTGATGCTGAACAACATATCTTGCAAAAGGCACGGTTAGGTCATATCTAAGGGCTTTTTCTGAAATGCTTGCTGTTAATTTATTGCTTTCCTTATTTTCTAAAGCATTCAAATCGGCTTTCGCCAAATAATCACCTGAGTTTAATATTTTAAAAATCAATCGATCACCTTCTTCACCATATTTTCCCATCAACGTATCCGAATTTTCAAAACTTGGTGTTTCAATCGGTTGGTATCCAAATTTTTCAAAATGGGTGCGCATGATTGAAATAATATAATTACGTTTTGAAACTTCAATTGGAGAAAAATCTCTCGTTCCTTTTGGAATACTAGCTTTAGATGCCATTTTACTATTTTAAAAATTTAATTTCTTTTGCAAATATCATACTTTTACAATAATTTTATGTTGGATTTGGTATAAAGTTGTAACAAAAACCGTATTTTCGTGTCTAATTTTTGTTGTAGCATCAAGCTATAGTCTTTTTTGATGTAAATAATTTGGAAAAATATTGAAATTTTTCAATCAAAAATTACAAGAAACAATAAAACAGAAGTACTAATTATGACAAGTGTATTCAGAGAAAATATTAAAATTGCTTTTGGCTCAATTCGTACACAAATTTTACGAACGGTGCTTACCATCATAATTATCGCTATTGGAATTACAGCTTTGGTTGCTATTTTGACAATCGTTTCAGCTCTTGAGAATACCTTGAATTCTAATTTTGCTTCAATGGGTTCCAATACATTTACCATCAATCAGTATGAATTTACTACCCGAAACAACGGCGGCGGTGAAGTTGAAAAAATAAATCCAATCATTTCGTATGCTGAAGCAAAGGCTTATAAAGAAAAATTTACCTACCCTTTAACCCACACTTCTATATCGTTTACAGCAACTAGAGCTGCCGAAGTAAAATTTGAAAATGAAAAAACCGACCCTGAAATTCAGGTACTCGGAGTTGATGATTACTTTACTGTTAACTCAGGTTTGGAAGTGGTTCAGGGCAGAAATTTTAGTAATTTTGACATTTCAAACAATGCGTATGTTTGTATTTTGGGGAGTGATTTTGCATCGAAAGGTTTACTGAAAAATGTAAATCCTATTGATAAAATAATTTCGGTTCGAGGCGCAAAATTTAAAGTAATTGGGGTATTGAAAGAAAAAGGTTCAACTTTTGGAAACAGCCAAGATTTACGAATGTTGATTCCGATTCAATTGGCTAGGTCGTTATTTTCAATTCCAAATATTAATTACGATGTAAGTTCAATGATTGATAAAAAAGAATTTTTGGACGAAGCTGTAAACGATGCCATGGTGACCATGCGACAAGTGCGCAACCTTAGCCCTGTTGAAGATAATAATTTTGGAGTGTCTAGAAGTGATGATTTGGTAAACCGAATTGCCGAAATGACTGGTGTTTTAAGTGCTTCGGCTTGGATAATTGGCATCATTACTATTCTTGGTTCGTCTATTGCATTGATGAACATCATGATTGTTTCGGTTACCGAACGAACACGAGAAATTGGTGTAAGAAAATCACTTGGTGCCAAGCGAAGTACTATTGCATGGCAGTTTTTTATGGAAACATTAATTATTGGTCAAATTGGTGGTTTTGTTGGGATAATTTTAGGAATATTAATTGGTTTTGGTATTGCTACCGCCATTGATTTTACATTTACAATTCCGTGGATGGCAATTTTTGCAGCAGTTATTACAAGTTTTATTGTAGCCATTGTTTCTGGGCTTTATCCTGCCTTAAAGGCTTCTAAACTTGACCCAATTGAGGCATTAAGGTACGAGTAAGCTTTATTTTTTACAGCAAATCATTCGGTCATTACCATAAATATCTTGTCGGAGTTCAATCGATTTAAAATGTAAATTTTCAAGCAATTCAATAGTTTCTTTTGCCAAATATTGATTGATTTCAAAAAACAAAAGCCCATTTTCGTTCAAGTTATGTTGCGCTAACTGCGCTATTTTTCGATAAAACAACAAGGCATCATTGTCCTCAACAAACAACGCTAAGTGAGGTTCAAAGTCCAAAACATTGGTTTTAATTTCTTGTTTTTCTAACATTCTAACATAAGGCGGATTGGAAACAATAATATCATAAGTTGTTGTTAACGAGCGAGTTTCTAGAATATTTTGACATATAAACTGAACATCTACCTCGTTTAAAGCTGCATTTTTTTTGGCTGTAGCCAATGCTTCGACAGAAACATCAATGGCAGATACTCGTGCTTGGGGTAAATTTTTCGCCAACGAAATGGCTATACATCCGCTTCCTGTGCCAATGTCTAAGATTTTGATGGATTTGTCTTCCGTCGTCCGTCTTCCGTCTTCCAACTTTTGACTCTTCAAAATCCAATCGACTAATTCCTCCGTTTCTGGTCTTGGAATCAATGTGTGTGGATTAACTTGAAATTGCAACCCGTAAAATTCGGTAGTCCCCAATATATATTGAATGGGTTTTTGAAGTTTTAATTCAGAAATAACTTGTTCTAATTGAATTAGTTCGGGTTCAGAAAAAAACAAATCGGGTTGCATAACCAAATCAACTCGTTTTAAATTTCTAAAATTTTCAATTATCAAATAAAAAAAACTTTCTGCCTCTTCTTTGTCAAAAAAAGGAGCAACTTGATCAATAAAATAGGGTCTAAACTGAGTTATTTTCATGTTACAAAGTTACAAAACTTTAATCATCCAAACAGGACAACTTGAATGACCTGTTTCTCCTAATGGTGAGTCGATGTATTGAAACCCAACTTTTAGATATAATTTTTGGGCGTTTTTCATTTCGGGAAGTGTTTCCAAATAGCATTTTTGGTATCCAAATTCTTTTGCTTTTTCCAAACATTTTTGAATCATTTGAAATCCTAATCCCTTGCCCCTAGCCTCTTCTAAAAAATACATTTTTTGCAGTTCACAAATACTCGCCTCTGAATTTTGAAGCGGGCTAACTCCTGCTCCGCCAACAATTTGGTTACCACTTTGAACCACAAAATAAATCGAATTGGGGTGTTGGTAGGTTTCAAACATCTGATTTAACTGTGGATCTTCAAAGGCAGTTCCTGTTTTTGGATAATCATCTGAAATAAAAACAGTCCGAATTACATTAGCAATTGCTTTGTTATCTTTTTGCTGAATTTCTCTAATAAGTATAGGCATCATTTTAAAACTAAAATAGTATTTTTGTGGTGTGAAGATACATCAAAAATACATACAACGTTGCATAGAGCTTGCCAAAAATGGTTTAGGAAGCACCTACCCGAACCCATTGGTTGGCAGCGTCATCGTTTATGAAGGTAAAATAATTGGCGAAGGTTGGCACCAAAAAGCGGGCGAACCTCATGCAGAAGTAAACGCCATAAAATCAGTAAAAAACAAAGAATTACTCTCTAAATCAACTATTTACGTTAGTTTAGAGCCCTGTAGTCATTTTGGAAAAACCCCACCTTGTGCCGATTTAATTATCGAAAAAAAAATTCCAAATATAGTTATTGGATGTCTCGATAGTAATGAAAAAGTTTCGGGTAGAGGAGTAAAAAAACTGATAGAAGCTGGAAGAAATGTAACTATTGGTGTTTTGGAAGATGAATGCAAAGAACTAAATAAGCGGTTTTTTACTTTTCATGAAAAAAAACGTCCTTTCATTATTTTAAAATGGGCCGAAAGTGCTGATGGATTTATGGCACCGTTGAATAAAGAAACAAAAAAACCAGTTTGGATTTCAAATGAATATTCCCGACAACTAGCCCATAAATGGCGAAGTGAAGAACAAGCAATTTTGGTAGGTACAACCACCGTTTTAGATGACAATCCAAAATTAGACACCAGAGATTGGTATGGTAAAAATCCTACCCGAATTATTTTGGATCGAAGCGGTAAAATAGATAGTTCCTTTGCAGTTTTTGATGAAAAAATAAAAACAATAGTTATTACTGAGAAAAAAAATACCCAATCAACTGACAATCTTATCTTTAAAAATTGTATATTTGATTCAGAACTTGCACAAACAATTTGCGAAATAGTAGCTGAACACCACCTTCAATCTCTAATTATTGAAGGCGGTACACAAACTATTCAAACGTTTTTGGATGCAAATTTGTGGGACGAAGCTCGAATTTTTAGAGGAAAATCAACATTGAAAGAAGGAGTTTTTGCTCCAAAAATTGATAGCTTTGTAATCACACAACAATCAATAATAAATGATGAACTAGTAATTTTGTACGCTTATGATAACAACAATACTGTTTGATTTTGGTGATATTTTTATCAATCTGGAAAAAGAAGCTTCCAAAAAAGCCTTTGAACAATTAGGGCTGTATAATTCAAATCCTGAATTATTAGAGAAAAATGAATTGTTTGAAAAAGGTAAAATATCTGAAAATGAATTTTTAACCACTTTTTTAAAATACCTACCAACATGTACTATTGAAGAGGTGAAAGCAGCTTGGAACGTAGTTATTGGGGAATTTCCATTGTACAGATTGGAATTTTTACAACTGCTTTCGCAAAAATACCGCCTATTTTTACTAACAAATACAGATGAAATTCATATTGCTTATTTTGAAGAAAGTGTGGGTATGTCGTTTTACACAGATTTTTACAGATGTTTTGAAAAGGTATTTTACTCCTACGAAATGGGAATGCGAAAACCTCAACCTGAAATATACAAAGCCATATTAAATAGATATGAGTTGAGTCCAAGAAATGTTTTATTTGTTGATGACAAAAAAGAAAATACTGATGCAGCTGCTGAAATTGGCATACATGTATGGAATTTGCAGGTTGGCAAAGAAGATGTAGTTGATTTATTTTCTAAAAAACAATTACCTTTGTAATTATAAAAAAAAGCCCCTCTGATTGAACTCATTCGACACATACAAAACTATTGCTGCGCCTACGGAAGAAATTTTACTTAAAGAAAAAAGCAGTAAGTTTTTTGGATACGCCTTTCCAGTTGCAACGGAGGATGAAATAAAAAAACACCTGGACGAATTACGGAAAAAGCATGCTGGAGCAGTACATTTTTGTTACGCCTATCAAATTGGAACTGAAAAAATTTCGTACAGAGCTAATGATGATGGCGAACCCAGTAACTCGGCTGGAGCTCCTATTTATGGTCAAATACAATCGCATCAATTAACAAACCTGCTCATTGTAGTTGTACGTTATTTTGGCGGAATAAAATTAGGCGTTGGCGGATTGATTGTTGCCTACAAAACGGCAGCACAAATGAGTCTTGAAAATGCAGAAATTATACAAAAAACGATTGATATACATTACCTAGTTTCATTTGATTACAAAAACATAAACAAGGTAATGCGAATTATTAAAGAAAAAAATGTGGAAATAATTTCACAAAAAATGGAACTCAATTGCGAAATTGAGGTAGCTACACGAAAAAAAAATGCCGAAATAATTTTCGACATTTTTTCAAATTTACATGAAATTTCAATTAAAAAAATGACCCTATAATTTATTCTGAAACTATTGCTAAAATTTCGTCGGGAGGACAAATTGGCCTTCCTGTTTTCGTGTCAACAAAAACCAATAAAAATTGAGCAGTTGTTAATAACTCTTCGTTTTCATTGAGAATTTCACATTCAAATTCAATCTTTACACCACTGTACTTTTTGAATTTAGTTTTAATGGTTAACAAATCGTCATATTTGGCTGATTTTTTATAATTTAACGTCATCGAAGCAATAGGCAGCGCAATACCTGATTCCTCTAACGATTTATATGAAATCCCTTTGTTTCTAAGCCATTCCACCCTACCTATCTCAAAATAAGGGATGTAACTACCGTGATAAACAACCCCCATTTGGTCTGTTTCTGAATACCTAACGCGTACTTGTACTTGATGTTCTGCCATGTGTTTATTAATGAATATATTAGATTATAAAAAGTTACATACAAAAAAAATAATTAAAAATTATGTCCAATTTATTTTTTTTAAACAAAAATTGTTCACATATTTGTTACTCCAAAAAAAGCAACAAAAAATGCCCTAAAAAACACCTTTGGAAAACCAAATTAAAAATTAACATTTTTACTAGAATTATGAATAAAACTGCTCAATCGGTATGGGAAAATTGTCTATTGTTTATAAAAGACAATATCCATGAACAAGCATACAAAACTTGGTTTGAACCAATCAAGTCCGTTGAACTTACTGATAATGCACTGTATATTCAAGTTCCGAGTAAATTTTTTTACGAATGGTTGGAAGAACATTATGTGAAATTACTTAAAGTTGCCCTAACCAAAGAACTTGGTAAAAATGCAAAGTTACTATATAAAATTAAGATGGAGAACACTTATGGTAACAAACAACCTTTTACAGAACAATTACCAAGTGCACACAAAAGTCCTATAAAATCGCAAGAAGTTGACGCTCCTTTCAAAAATTTGAATCCAGAGCTTAAAAATCCATTTGTAATTCCTGGTATCCGAAATTTAAAAATTGAATCGCAACTTAACCCTAATTATAGTTTTGAAAATTTTCTTGAAGGAGATTCAAACCGCCTTGCAAGATCGGCGGGTATGGCCGTAGCCAATAAACCAGGCGGAACTTCATTCAATCCTTTACTTATTTTTGGAGGTGTAGGTTTAGGTAAAACCCACCTTGCCCACGCAATTGGTGTAGAAATTAAAGATAAATATCCAGAAAAAACAGTGCTATATATTTCTGCTGAAGTATTTACACAACAATATATTGATTCGGTTAGAAAAAATAACCGAAATGACTTTATTCATTTTTATCAATTAATTGATGTTTTAATTATTGATGATGTACAATTCTTTTCTGGAAAAACAGGTACACAAGATGTTTTCTTTCATATTTTTAATTACTTACACCAAAACGGAAAACAAGTAATTTTAACATCCGACAAAGCACCTGTTGACATGCAAGATATTGAACAACGTTTATTATCTCGATTCAAATGGGGACTTTCTGCTGAACTGCATCAACCTGATTACGAAACTAGAGTTTCAATTTTGAACAATATTTTGTACAGAGATGGTGTTGAAATGCCAAACGAAATAATTGAATATGTTGCACAAAACATCAAATCGAATGTAAGAGAACTAGAAGGAGCTATCATTTCTTTAATTGCTCAATCATCATTCAATAAAAAAGAAATTACGATTGAATTAGCAAAAGGCATTGTTGAAAAATTTGTGAAAAATGTAAAACGAGAAATTTCTATTGACTACATTCAAAAAGTAGTTTCTGAATATTTTCAATTGGATTTGGACACATTGCAATCAAAAACAAGAAAACGCCATGTTGTGCAAGCTCGTCAATTAGCTATGTTTTTTGCAAAAAAATTCACAAAAGCCTCATTAGCTAACATTGGATTACAAATTGGCGACAGAGACCATGCCACAGTTTTACACGCATGCAAAACTGTTGATAATTTGGTTTCAACTGACAAGCAATTCAAAAAATTTGTAGAAGATATTCACAAAAAATTATCTTTATAAAAACGTAATTATTTCAAAAACAGTTTAATAATTTGTTATGCCTATAAAAATTGTAATGGTTTGTTTAGGTAATATTTGCAGATCTCCATTAGCAGAAGGAATACTTGCGTCAAAACTACCCGAAAATAATTTTACAGTCGATTCAGCAGGAACAGGTAATTGGCATGTGGGCACGCCACCAGACAAAAGATCAATACAAGTCGCTAAAAAAAACGGAATCGATATTGCAAAACAAAGAGCAATTCATTTTACAGCAGATTTTTTTGAAAATTATGACTATATTTTTGTAATGGATCAATCCAACTATAAAAATGTAATCCAATTAGCTAAGAATCAAGACCATATAGCTAAAGTTCATTTTGTACTTGAGTCATTACTTCCAAGTAAAAAAGCCGAAGTTCCCGACCCTTATTATGATGAAATAACTGCTTTTGAAGAAGTTTTTACACTTTTAGACAAAAGTTGTACTATTTTAGCACAAAAATTAATAGCGAAACATAACTAAATGACACCATCCAAAGGTAAATTATACTTAATTCCAATCACTTTAGGCGAATGCAATCCTGCTGATGTATTACCGCATACAATTAATCGCGTAATTCATCAAATTGATAGTTATATTGTTGAAAATGAAAAAACTGCACGCCGATTTATCAAGAGTATTATGCCTGAAAAAGCACAATCAAGTTTGCAGTTAAGCACCTTAAACAAACATACCCAAATTGCTGAACACACTGAAATGATTCAGCCGTGCCTTAACGGAATTTCGATAGGATTAATGAGTGAAGCGGGTTGCCCAGGAGTAGCAGATCCAGGTGCTGCAATTGTAAAACTTGCTCACGAAAAAGGGATTCAAGTAGTACCATTAGTTGGTCCATCGTCACTATTATTAGCAATGATGGCAAGTGGTATGAATGGTCAAAGTTTTGCTTTTAACGGTTATTTACCTATTGATAAAAATGATAAAAAAGCGGCTTTAAAAAATTTTGAAAGAATATCTTTCGAAAAAAATCAATCACAACTTTTTATTGAAACACCTTACCGTAACAACAAGTTTATTGAAGATTTACTTCAAACATTACACCCCAATACACATTTATGTATTGCGGCTGACATAACATTAGAAAGTGAATTTATCAAAACAATGCGGATTTCGGAATGGAAAAAACAAAAAATTGATTTGCAAAATTGTCCTGCAATATACATAATTCACAAAATGAATTAAATTTACATTTTAACTTTTGCGTATTTATCTGCTTTAATATTATGGGTTTCGTAGCCTGAAAAAATATGCAAATAATGCTGTACAGACGAACCGTACTGGTCTTTACACTTAAATTTTCCGTTAGATTTTAAAAATTTTCGAACCGATCCAGTTCCTCCTAAATGGGCTGCAGCTAATATTCCTGACTCGGTAATCATTACGCCATCAATAACTTGACCTTGGTATTCACGGATTATTTTGCGCAACGACCATTTGTGTTGTTGAAGCAAGGCAATAAATGCTTTTTCTTGAATTGCTGGCGATTTTAAAAATTCGTCTTTATCAGTTACACCTATTGATTCCAAAGTTTTTGAACCAAATTGGTATTTTCCTAAATAGCCTAATGAGTTGATTTTGTGGTATTTCCCTTGAGATTCTTTTTGGGCAACAGCTTCTTTAAAGCCGATAAAACGTTTGCCAATAAAGGGAATTGAATTGTTAATATAATCTGAAGGTTGTTCTGAAGGGAATTGATAAAACAAAAATGCTGTGGTATCTTCAGAAAAATTTAATCTTGATTTATTTGATTTAAATGACGAACTAACGAAACCAACAACCAAAATAATTGATAAATAAAAAATCCATTTTTTTAACATAAAGTAGTTTTCTCAAGCACTGTCACTATCTTGAATTACAGCTGCAAATATACAACAAAAAAATACAAGCCTGATAATCAATATGTTAAATGTTTGCAAAAGCACCTTTAGACCATTGTAAACAAAGGAGTTAGCGTTATTTGAACCTTACAAATTTATCTTTTAGTGCCTAAACTATTTATCCATTTTGCATATTTAACTGCATTAATTTGATGCTCAGGATAGGTTACTGCAAAATCATGGTAGCCAAATCGTTCAATGCTAGCGCAAAAATAAATATAGTTATGTTTTTCTGGATTTAAAACTGCGTCAATTGCAGATATATCGGGCATTGCTATTGGCCCAGGTGGTAATCCTTTGTTAATATAAGTATTGTAAGGCGAATGAATTAACAAATCATTATACAAAACACGTTTAATAATTTTGTTAAAATTATTTTCTTTTAGTTTTAATGAATAAATGACCGTTGGATCAGCCTGAAGAGGCATATCAATGGCGAGCCTGTTTAAATAACAACCTGCAACTCGGGGTCTTTCGTCTGATTTTACAGTTTCTTTATGTACAATTGAAGCTAATGTTATTACTTGTTGTGGCGACATATTTAGTTTTTTGGCTTTAGCCAAACGGTCTGTATTCCAAAATTTTTTGTACTCTGAAATCATTTTTTCACGAAAAGATTCGGCTGAAACGTTCCAATAAAACTCGTACGAATTTGGAATAAACATGGCAAAAACATTTTCTTTTGTGAAATTATTTTGAGCCAAAAATACCGAATCTTTGAAAACAGAAAGTAATTTGGTAGTGTCGGGTTCTAGCTGAGAACTTAATCTAACGCATAAATCCTCCAAGCGTTCTTGGTTATTAAAGGCTATTTTTACAGGAATATTGCGTCGTAAGGAAGCAATTATCTTATAATTCCCCATTCCTTGAGTTAGCAAAAATCTTCCTGGCTTAACATTTTTATTATAGGACCTTATACTTGCCATCATTTCAAAACCACTCATTCCTTTCAAGTAAGGCGCCATTATTTTTTTAACATCTTCGTAATTTGATCCAGTTGGCACCGTAACATAAAACTCTTCTTTGGGTAAATTGGTGTTTGAAACAAAAAATTGCAACACTGTGGCAACCACTGTAATTACTAGTATTGAAGACAAAACTCCAACTATTATTTTATTTTTTTTTGTAAAATTGATCATATTTTTTGATGATGATTAACTAATTGATAAAGGGCTTCGTCCTGAAATTGATTGTTTTGAAGCATCCATTCTTTTTTAATACCTACTAATTCAAACCCAAAAGTAGTAAAAAGCGTGCAACTAGCCACATTTGATGTGCCAATATTTGCATATAATTGATGCAATTGCAAATGAGTAAAACTATAATTAATGAGTAGCTGTAGTGCTTCTGCACCAAAACCCTTGCCTCTATTGGCTTGATGCTGTATTACAATTCCAATTCCGGCGCGCTTATTAACGGGATCAAAATCAAATAAATCAATTAATCCGATGGTAGATTGAGTGCTCTTTAGGCAAATTGCGAGGCGCAATTGTTTGGCTTCAAAAAGGTCTTGATGTGCGTTTTCTAAATACTGACGGATCAAGAATTTACTATAAGGCGTTTGCGTATTGCTCACATTCCAAATGGATTCGTCGTTCTCAATTGTGTAAATAAAATCAAGATCTTCAGGCTCTAAAGCTCGTAAATAAAGTAGGTTTCCGTGTAGTGTGAGCATTATAAATTGATGTTTATTTGTCCTTCAAAAACAAGTTGAGCAGCACCTTGCAGAAAAACATTTTGATACCCAGTTGGTGTTTCTTGAAAAGAAATAACCAATAGACCACCTTGCACATCAATCGTAATGGTATTGCTAGTTGATTTATTAAGCGCGTTCATGGCTATTGCAACAGCTGTAGCACCTGTACCACAGGAGAGTGTTTCATCCTCTACTCCCCTTTCGTAGGTTCTGATTGCAAAATGATTAACTGAAATTTGAGATACAAAATTAACATTACTTCCTGCATCACCATATAAATCAGAATAGCGGATGGTTTTTCCATTTTGTTTTACATCAAATTGTTGTAAGTCATCTACTTGGGTAACGTGGTGTGGTGAACCTGTGTTTAAAAAAACATAGTTATCGTGAATAAAAACCTCTTCTACATCTTTCATTTGTAATGAAATGGTTCCGTTTTCAAGGATGGTTGCAAAATGTGGTCCATCGGTGGCGATAAAATGGGTTGTGTTTTCAATAATTTTGAGGTGATTTGCAAAGGCTACAATACATCGTCCGCCGTTGCCACACATGGAACTTTCGTTACCATCGGCATTGAAATAGACCATTTTAAAATCTACATTAGAATCGTTCTCTAGCAATATTAGTCCGTCGGCGCCAATGCCAAAGCGGCGGTCGCAGAGTGTATTGATGAGTGCTGTATTGTGCTTTGGAAATGATAAATCGCGATTATCGATCATTACAAAATCGTTTCCGGTTCCTTGGTATTTGTAAAATTTCACTGTTGCTTGCGTTTGGTTTTTATGATAAATCGATTAGCCCTGATAGAGCCGATATCCTCCCGAAGTCCCGAAGGGCAAGGGAGATAAAGGCGATAGCAGGAAAATGGTTTGTAGAAAAAGCCCGAGCCTTTTGCTACAAATGAAAAGCAAAGTTACAAATATTAATGATACGTTAAAGTGTGTTAAACGAGCGTTAAAGCAATTTTATGAAAATACTTTTTTATTAATTTTGGTGTTAGTAAAGTAATTAGTAACGTTGAAACGGATTTGACCATTTTTTATGGGTTGATTTGTTTTGTTAAATTGAAAAATGTTTATGAAAAAAGTATCTAGTTTATTTTTGGTTTCTTTATTGAGTGGCGCTACTACTTTGGGCGGTTACAAATTATTTATTGAAAAAGGGGCAGATCGAGATTCTATTGTAACCCAAGCCAATGGTATTGGTAGAAGTGTTGGATTGTCTAGTGAAGCGGTAGATTTTGTTGATGCTGCAGACAAGGCGGTGCATAGCGTGGTGCACGTAAAAAATGTGTCGGTGCGCACCGTTTATAACCCCATTATGGAGTTTTTTTATGGGTCTAGAGGCGGGCAACAACAGGAGCAAGTGGGTACAGGAAGTGGAGTAATTATTTCGGAAGACGGGTATATTGTGACCAATAATCATGTGATAAAAGACGCGTCGGAGCTGGAAGTTACGCTCAATAACAAAAAAGTGTACAAGGCAAAACTGGTGGGGACAGATAGTAAAATGGACATTGCCTTACTGAAAATTGATGCCGATGAAAAATTGCCATTCTCTTCATTTGCGGATTCGGACAACGTGAAAGTGGGCGAATGGGTGCTTGCGGTGGGCAACCCATACAATTTAACATCGACGGTTACGGCAGGAATTGTGTCGGCAAAGGCTCGAAATTTGGACACCAAAGGCATTCAGTCATTTATCCAAACCGATGCGGCGGTAAACCCAGGAAATTCAGGTGGTGCGCTGGTAAATACTAATGGCGAATTGATTGGAATAAACACCATGATTTCGTCGCCAACCGGCAGTTATGCAGGGTATTCATTTGCAGTACCGTCCAATATTACTCGAAAAATTATTGAAGATATTATGGAATTTGGCAATGTACAACGAGGTATTTTAGGCGTTGAAATAACCGAATTGAATGGCACCGTTTCTAAAGAATTGGGCGTTAAACAAACCGAAGGTGTGTATGTAAAGAAAGTAAATAAAAATTCGGGCGCCGAAAAAGCGGGAATAACCAAAGGCGATATAATTATAAAACTAGACAATACATCTGTGAGTAGTTTTTCTGAACTATCAGGCTACATCAATACTAAGCGCCCAAATGACAAGGTAAATGTAACCTTGATTAGAGACGGAAACACCAAATCGATTCCGGTTGTGTTGGTAAAAAACGACATGATAAAAACGGAGTTAAAAGGCATCGAAATTGAAAATATTGAAGCCCAAGACAAGAAAAAATACCGCATTGACTACGGCGTAAAAATTAGTGACGTTATCAACGAACGATTGCTTCCCTACAAAGAAGAACTGGTTGGTAGCATTATATTAAACATTGATAATGAGGCTGCTACCGATGTAGAAACCGTTTCTAGACTCCTTAACAACAAAGACGAAAACCAAGGAATTAGCCTTCGAATAATCACAAAATCAGGACAAATAACCCGCATTATTATTTAGGTTCTATCACCATTTGTTTGGGTTTCCAATTAAAATTTATTAAATTTTGTTTTTAAACCATTAAGATATTAAGTTTCATTAAGTCTTAATTACCTAAATTTCTTAATGGTTTAAATTTTTGAATAATTGTTTTTTAATTTTAAACATTTGTTAGAAACCCACACATTTCGTGGTAGAACCATTATTTAAAAAAAGTAAATTATTAATTCAAAACCACTTCTAGTTTGGAAGTGGTTTTTTGGTAGCACACGTACTTCTTTCTCACACAATTTGTCCCGCTTTCGCCTTTATCTCCTTTGCCCTTCGGGACTACAGGAGGATATCGGCTCAATCGGGGCTAAATTTGACTTTTACATTTCAGAAGAAATCAGAAAAAAAGCATAAAAAAAGTATAAAATATTTCACGAAAACGATATAGTTGATTACTTTTGCATCAAATTTCAAAAACATACACAAACTACAAAAATAAAAATGAGTAATTCCAACTACGAAAAAGAAATTGCACTCCAAGCCGACAGACGAAAAGCAGGTGTTGAGTTTATTAAAATTATCAGTGATTTATGGTACGATAAATCCATCGAATTAGTACTTTTCAGAAATCAGTTGATTGACAGAAATGTAAGCGACATTATCAATTTGCACGAATATGCCGTTGAATTTGTTGAAAAGCCAATCAATGTTTTTGATTCTGTTGAAATTGCAAAGGCTATTTTAAACCTTGATTTACCTCCATCACGTATTGATATTGGTAAACTTACGTTTGAGTACCATTTGGATAACGATAAGTACAATAATGCTCGTGCTTTTGTAATCGACAAATTAAAAAACGCAAAAGATACCGAAGAGTTAAAACCAAAAGACGTTGTGCTTTACGGTTTTGGACGAATTGGACGACTACTTGCGCGTGAAATGATGAGTAAAGTTGGTAAAGGTCAACAGCTACGCCTCAGAGCCATTGTTACTAGAGATAAAAACGATGCCGTTTTTTTAGAAAAAAGAGCCTCACTATTGCGTTACGATTCAATACATGGCGACTTTGAAGGAAGTGTTAGTGCCGATGTAAAAAACAATGCGTTACTGATTAATGGTACAACTGTTCATATCATTTCTGCCAACACTCCTGAAGAAATTGACTATACAAAATACGGTATTCAAGACGCATTGGTAATTGACAATACCGGCGCATTCACTACCGAAGAGGCTTTAAAAAGACATCTATCTTCTGTTGGTGTTGACAAGGTATTACTTACTGCTCCAGGAAAAGGCGTTCCAAATATTGTATATGGTGTAAATCATGAAGAATATAACCCTGATGAAATTTCAATATTTTCAGCAGCATCATGTACAACCAATGCAATCACCCCAATTTTGAAAGCGGTTGAAGACACTTTGGGAGTTACAAAAGGTCATTTAGAAACCATTCATGCCTACACAAACGACCAAAACCTTGTGGATAATATGCACAAAAAATACCGTCGTGGTAGAGCTGCTGCATTAAACATGGTTATAACTGAAACTGGTGCTGGAAGCGCTGTTGCAAAAGCATTGCCTAGCCTTGAAGGTAAACTAACTTCAAATGCCATTAGAGTCCCAGTGCCAAATGGTTCGCTTGTTGTTCTTAATCTTGAAGTTGGAAAAAAAACCAACATAAAAGCCATTAACAACATCATGAAAAAATATGCACTAGAAGGTGAATTGGTAGAGCAAATTAAATATTCACTAAACAACGAATTGGTTTCGTCAGATATTGTAGGTACTTCTGCCCCAGCTATTTTTGACAGCAATGCAACGATTGTATCTGCTGACGGAAAAAATATTGTATTGTATGTTTGGTATGATAACGAGTATGGTTATAGCCATCAAGTAATTCGATTAGCAAAATATATTGCCAAAGTAAGACGTTTTATGTACTACTAGACTATTTTTTTTTATAAAAAAATGCCCTCAATAAGAAAATCTTTATGAGGGCATTTTTATTTATATAATAAATTGTTATCTAACCAACAATTTATGGGATGGAGCAAATTTAGTTAAGTTAATTCCTTCCACCGCTTTTTTGTATTCTTCAATAGAAGGAGTTCTTCCTAAAATAGTAGATAAAACAACCACCGGAGTTGAGGATAATAATGACTCCCCTTTTTTCTCTGCAGTGTCTTCAACAACTCTTCCTTGGAATAAACGAGTAGATGTTGCCATAACGGTATCTCCTTTAGACGCTTTTTCTTGGTTACCCATACAAAGGTTACAACCTGGACGCTCCAAATACAACATATTTTCATACTCTGTTCGGGCTGCTCCTTTAGGTGCATTATCATCAAATTCAAAACCAGAATATTTTTGCAATACTTCCCAATCGCCTTCCGCTTTTAATTCATCAACAATATTGTAAGTAGGTGGAGCAACCACTAAAGGCGCTTTAAATTCCACTTTACCTTCTTGTTTTTCAATGTTTTTAAGCATTTGAGCTAATATTTTCATATCGCCTTTGTGCACCATACACGAACCAATAAATCCTAAATCAACCTTTTTAGTTCCTCCATAAAAAGATAATGGTCGAATTGTATCGTGGGTGTAACGTTTAGAAACATCTTTATTATTTACATCCGGGTCAGCAATCATTGGTTCATTGATAATATCTAAATCAATTTCAACCTCTGCATAATATTTTGCATTTGCATCAGGACGTAAAGCTGGTTTATCACCCGTTTTAATTTCCTCAATTCGTTTATTCGCTTTATTGATTAAACCTTGAAGCACTTGTTTTGCATTATCCATGCCTTTATCAATCATGATTTTGATTCTACCTTTGGCAATTTCCAATGATTCAATCAATGTATCATCTTCAGAAATACAGATAGACGCTTTTGCTTTCATTTCAGCAGACCAATCTGTAAAAGTAAAGGCTTGATCAGCAGTTAATGTACCGATATGCACTTCGATAATTCGACCTTGGAATACATTTTCTCCACCAAATTTATGCAACATTTGTGCTTGCGTAGCATGAACCACATCACGGAAATCCATGTATTCTTTCATGGTTCCTTTAAAGGTTACTTTAACCGATTCTGGAATTGGCATTGACGCTTCACCAGTAGCTAAAGCTATTGCAACAGTACCCGAATCGGCACCAAAAGCAACTCCTTTTGACATTCTTGTATGTGAATCACCTCCAATGATAATTGCCCAATCATCAATAGTAATATCATTTAATACTTTATGAATAACATCTGTCATGGCGTGGTACTCCCCTTTAGGGTCACGTGCAGTGATTAAACCAAAATCATTCATGAATTGCATTAATTTCGGAATATTAGCTTGTGCTTTTTTATCCCAAACTGAAGCTGTATGACAACCTGATTGATAAGCTCCGTCAACAATTGGCGAAATCACTTTAGCCGCCATCGATTCTAATTCTTGAGCCGTCATTAATCCTGTTGTGTCTTGCGAACCAACAATATTAACTTCTACACGAACATCCGAACCTGCATGTAATACTTTACCAGGAGTGTTACCTACTGCATTTTTATTGAAAATTTTCTCAACTGCAGTTAGTCCTTGCCCTTCAACCGAAACTTCTTTTGAAGGTGCAAAAACAGTTGGAATATCAATTCCTAATACTTTACAAGCGAAAGTTTGGATTTTTTTACCAAAAACAATTGCATACGATCCGCCTGCTTTAATAAATTCGATTTTTTGTGGTGTAAAAGATCTTGACAAGTCGATCAATTCTTGATCACCATTAAATAATTTCTTAGCTTTAGTATTGATGGTTAAAACCGTTCCTGTAGCTACAGAATACACTTGCTCTAAAATTGGATCACCATTTTCATCTCGCACAAGTTCACCATTAGTATCGGTTTTCTTAACCCAGTTTTTTAGGTCAATTCCAATACCTCCTGTTACGTCAACAGTAGTAAGAAAAATTGGTGAAATTCCATTGGTTCCACCTACAATTGGTGCAATATTTACAAACGGAATGTAAGGACTTGCTTTTTTTCCTGTCCACAGAGCCACATTGTTCACACCTGACATTCTAGAAGAGCCAACACCCATTGTTCCTTTTTCGGCAATTAACATCACACTTTTATCAGGATGTTGTGTTTGAAGTGCTTTAATCTCATCTTGAGCTTTAGTAGTAATCATACATTTACCATGCAATTCACGATCTGAACGAGAGTGTGCTTGGTTTCCGGGTGATAATAAATCAGTTGAAATATCTCCTTCGCCAGCAATAAACGTAACAACTTTTATTTCTTCTGGCATTTCTGGCAGCTTTGTAAAAAACTCCGCTTTAGCGTAACTTTCTAATATATCTTTTGCAGTTGCATTTCCTTTCGTGTAGGCTTCTTTCAATCGATCTGTATCGGCATCATAAAGATACACTTGTGTTTTAAGGACATCCGAAGCTTGTTTTGCAATAACAACATCGTTACCCAAAGCTAAGTCAAGCAAAACTTCAATAGAAGTTCCACCTTTCATGTGAGACAACAATTCAAACGCAAAGGCAGGTGTAATTTCATTCACAACTTCATTACCAAGAATGATATCTTTTAAGAAATAGGCTTTTTTACCTGCAGCACTAGTTGTTCCAGGCAAAGTATTGTAAATGAAAAAGTGCAAACAAACTTCTCTATTTGGAGAATTGTCTTCTTTGATTTGCGAGATAATTTCGCTTAGTAATTCGGCGCTATCAATTGGTTTTGGATGTAATCCTTGCCCTTTTCTTTCTTCAATTTCTTGAATGTAATCGTTGTACAGATTCATTTTATTATCTAAAGCCATAATGTGAAATAAGTTTAATTTGTAAGCAAATTTAAGAAAACAGAAATCGATTTAAAAATTTTTAATCAATTATCTTTAACGTTTGCGATATTTTATTAAAAATAAGATTTAGCCGATTATTTTTAAAAAAAAAGCAAAAAAAAGGTCCTAAAAAGAAATAAGTTAAAAAAAGTAATTTGTTAAAATAAAAAAGACTTTAGTAGATACTACTAAAGTCTTCACTACAATTTGATAGTATTTTACAACAAGGAGTCAATAATCATTTCTTCAGAAATTCCTTCTGCGTCAGCTTTATAATTTTTAATTATTCTGTGTCGAAGTATCCCTGTAGCTACTGCTTTTACATCTTCAATATCTGGCGAAAATTTGCCATTAAAAGCAGCGTGAGTTTTTGCAGCTAATATTAAATTCTGGGAAGCTCTTGGCCCTGCTCCCCAATCAAGATAATTGTTAACAAAATCAGTAGAAAGAGGACTTTTAGGTCGGGTTTTTCCAACTAAAGTAACGGCATATTCAATAACGTTATCTGCAACAGGAATTCGACGAATCAACTCTTGAAAATCAATTATTTCTTGAGCCATAAATAATGGCGTAATAATTGGCTTTAGATTTGAAGTTGTACTTTTTACGACTAAAACTTCTTCTTGAAAAGTTGGATAATCAAGTTTAATAGCAAACATAAATCGATCCAATTGCGCTTCTGGCAAAGGATAAGTACCTTCTTGTTCAATTGGGTTTTGGGTCGCTAAAACAAAGTAAGGCAAGTCTAATTTATAATTATGTCCTGCAATAGTAACCGATCGTTCTTGCATAGCTTCGAGTAAAGCTGCTTGCGTTTTAGGCGGTGTTCTGTTAATTTCGTCTGCTAGAATTATATTAGAAAAAACGGGTCCTTTAATAAATTTAAACTGACGGTTTTCGTCTAAAATTTCACTTCCCAAAATATCCGAAGGCATCAAATCTGGGGTAAATTGAATTCGTTTAAAATTGAGTCCTAAAGCAGATGAAATTGTGTTAACCATTAATGTTTTGGCTAATCCAGGAACTCCAACTAACAAGGCATGCCCTCCCGAAAAAATACTTAACAGTATTTGGTCAACAACAGCGTCTTGACCTACTATTATTTTGGCAATTTCCTTTTTTAATTCATCTTTTTTCTGAACTAAACTTTGTATAGCAGCAACGTCTGACATAGTAGTTTGTGTTATATTAAACGAATGTTGATTTACTTAGATTTTTTTTGTCCAATTATTGGTAAAAACGCAATCTTTATATTCACCATTTATTTTGATGTATGTTTCTTTAATTTTTTCATCAAACCATTTAGCAATAGCATTAATTTGCTTTTCTTTCAATGCCAATTCTCTAATTTTGGTATAATCTTTACTGTAATCTGCAGTGTGTTCATTAATACGGTTGGTAACCATTACAATTTTAAATTTCTTTCCTTCCCTTGGGTCGTCAATTAAAATAGGTTTTGAAATTTCTCCGTCTTTTAAATTAGACACTTGACCATACATTTCAGGATCCATTTTTGTTAATTCAAAATGAGAATCTTGTGTTTTTGGATTTATCAAAGTACCTCCGTTTGCACGAGTTTCTTTTTCGTCAGACATTGATCTAGCTGCATCTGCAAATGAAATTTCCTTGGCTTCTATTCGCTTTGTTATTAATTCAATTTTTTCTTTGGCCTCATTTAATGCTTCGTTTGTAACTTTGGGCATTAATAAAATATGTCTTAATTCCAGGTCTTGTCCTTTTATTTTCTCAACTAATATTATATGAAAACCAAATTCGGTTTCAAATGGTTCTGATATTTCGCCTTCTTTTAATGAAAAAGCAACGTCTTTAAACTCTTTTACAAATCCTGTTTTTCTATTAATTTTATAAAATCCCCCTGATGCTGCTGATCCTCTATCGTCGGAGTAGATAACAGCTCGAGTTTTAAAACTTGAACCAGCTAGCACTTCTTGCTTGATCAGCTTTAATTTATCAATTACTTTTTGTTTTTCCTCTTGAGAAATTTTAGGAACAACCACTATATTGGCAACTTCCAATTCGGCACCAAAAACAGGTTTTTCGGCATCTGGAATTTTCTTAAAGAAATTTCGTGTTTCTTCAGGAGTAATTTGAATATCGTCAATAATTTTACGTTGCATTTCTGCAGCTAACTTTTGTTGTTTAAGAATTTCAAATAACTCTGATCTAAATTCATCCTCAGTATTTTTATTAAAATATTTGATTACTTTTTCCATTGTCCCCAATTCTTGCAACATGTAAGCTAAATTTGAATTCAACTTTTCTTTGATTTCTTCATCATTTACAATGACTGAATCTTGAATAGCTTGGTGTGCGTACAATTTATCTTCAAGCAACTTACCTAACATTTGACAACGAGAAATATCTTTTACTGATGCACCTTGACTAGATAATTCCAAAAATGACTTATCAATATCCGAATCTAACACATTGTAATCTCCAACAGTCGCAATGATTCCGTCAATTTTTTGTCGTTTATTTGACTTTTTTACTGTATCAACTTTAACAACCGGCTTCACCTCGGGTATAATTTCTTGTGCTATAGTTGAATAACCAAACAAAAATAAGGCTACAAGGGTTACAATTTTGTTCATTTTATAATTCATTATTTATTTCTTTAATTGTATTTTTATTTTTTCAAAAACATCTTGATTTACTTTTATAGTAAATTCTTTCTTTAGTTCATTAACCCAATTTTGTTCTAAATATTGTTGGTATTCGTTAATCACTTTACCTTTACATTCATCCAATGATTTATTTCCTTCAGGTATAATTTTGTTGATTTTTGCAACATAATAATAATCTCCTTGTTTGATTATTTCGGATATACCTTCTTTAAAAGGTAAATCTTTAGGTAATGCAGGTGCTCCTTCCTCATAAACCGATTCTGATACCATAACATTAATTACTTCTTTGGTGTTTAATTTTTCCTTAATTAATTGCGTCGAACTACCTTTTTTTAGTAGCGAAAGAACTTTTTCAGCAACCGATTTATTAGTTGAAGACAGCAAAATAACATCAATTCGTTTTTTCCATTGGTGGTTGTTTTTTACTGTTTCGTAAAAGGATGTGAGTCCTATTGTATCGGTTTTTGCACGTTGCCAAATTTCTTTTTCCATTAATTCAAACAACAATAACCCATCTCTATATTCTTCCATCACAGCTGCAAATTCTGGGTGTTCGTTTTCCAAATTATCATTGTTGTATTTATTCAATTGCTCATCAACAAAATCTTCTAATAAAACTGAAGTGAGTTTGGTAATTGGTTTAATTGAAACAGCTCTTTTTTCCTGATTTTTTATATATTTTAAGAAAGAATAGCCAGAAATTTCAGTTGTATTGATGGTAAATAATTTTGAAGAAAATGCTACGGAATCCTTAGGTAATTCCCATTTAGAATCATAAAATAAATCGGTAACTTGCTTATTTACAGAAGCAATCATCTTTTTATCTTTGTTAATAGTGTATTTTTTTCTAAGTTTGGTGTTCATCGATTTTTCAATTATTCGAGAACGTTCATCTTTACTTATTTTACTATCAAGTTCGGTACGTAAATCCTTCAACGATTGCAAAGGGAATTTATCAATAAATTTTACAATATGCCATCCAAATTGGGTCTGAAAGGGTTTTGAAATTGGATTTTCTTTTGACAATGAAAAGGCTTGGTTTTCAAACTCAATCGAACTAAGTTGACCTGAAGCAAAACGAGATAATTCACCTCCTTTACCACTTGTTGACTTATCTTCTGAAAATTGCTGTGCCAATTCATCAAATTTTTCTCCTTGCTGAATTTTTTTATAAATGTCTTGTATTGTTTTTTGAACCTCTTCAGCTGTTTTAGTTTCCCCTTCTTTTGGATTCATTAACATAATATGGGCAACTAAAATTTCTCCTCTATTGTCGCGAATGTCATTTACTTTAATAATATGATAGCCAAAACGAGTACGAACAGGTTGCGAAACTTCGTTTAATTGGGTTTTAAATGCAGCGGATTCAAAAGTATAAACCATTCTGAAGCTAGTGAAGTATCCCAAATTTCCTAGATTATCTTTTGCAGATGGATCTTGAGAAACCTCTTGAGCAAGTTTTCCAAACTCTTCACCTTTCAAAACTCTATTTCTTATTTCTGTTATTTTTTGGTAAGCAGCTAAAGTATCAGCAGGAGCAGCATTTTCATCAACCATTATTAAAATATGAGAGGCATTAATTTCTTTTTTCATTCTATTATACCCTTCTTCAATTAATGCGTCTGTAACTTTTGAATCGGTAAGATAATTTTTAGCCAATTGAGTTCTATAATTATCTAATTCAGACATATATTGCTTTCCTTTTTGCAAACCTAACTTATTGGCTTTGTTTACTTTAAGCTTATATCCAATAAATAATTCTAAGTATTGGTTCAAATCTTTTTGTGATTCATCTTTTACTAAATCTAAATTTTTGTTATAAACTCTAATAAATTCGTCTGTGTAGTATGACTTTTGATCAACAGAAAATAACACTTCTTTTGCTTTTACTTGTGCCGATACGGATAAACTAAAAAATAGTATAAGCCCTAAAAATACTCGTTTCATATTATTATTTTATCAATTTTTGTTGTTTTAATAAAAATTAATTACAATCAACAAAAGTAACAATTCAAAGGGATTAAACAAGAAATAGAGTTAGTATTAACAAAAATTTATTAACACTTAGTCACCTATTTTTTAATAAACTTAGTTTAACAAAGCAACAAAAAAAAGTTTACCTATATATATAGCGGTAAAATCTCTTGATTCAAAATAAAAAAAGGTGTGCAATATTTGGTTTATAAATAGTATTTTTGCAATCCATTACAAAAATTATGAGCTTTACAGAAGAAATTGCACGCAGACGTACCTTTGGTATTATATCGCACCCCGATGCGGGTAAAACAACACTAACCGAGAAATTACTTCTTTTTGGAGGAGCAATTCAAGAGGCTGGTGCTGTAAAAAACAATAAAATTAAAAAAGGAGCTACAAGTGACTTTATGGAAATTGAACGCCAAAGAGGAATTTCGGTTGCTACATCCGTATTGGCATTTATTTATAAAGACAAAAAAATAAATATTTTAGATACTCCTGGTCACAAAGATTTTGCCGAAGACACATTTAGAACATTAACAGCAGTTGACAGTGTAATTGTAGTAATTGATGTTGCAAAAGGAGTTGAGGAACAAACAGAAAAATTAGTTGCTGTTTGTAGAATGAGAAAAATTCCAATTATTGTTTTTATAAATAAATTGGATAGAGAAGGTAAAGATGCTTTTGACTTGATGGACGAAGTTGAAAAAAAATTAGGGCTTCATGTTACGCCACTCTCATTTCCAATTGGAATGGGTTACGATTTTCAAGGAATATATAATATTTGGGAACAAAATATCAATATGTTTAGCGGAGATAGTCGAAAAAATATTGAAGACACCATTGCTATATCAGACATTTTAAGTCCCGAATTAGATAAGCTAGTGGGTGACAAAGCAGCTTTAAAACTAAGAGAAGAGCTTGAATTAATTGACGAAGTTTACCCAAAATTTAACAGACAAGAATATTTAGACGGAAATTTACAACCCGTTTTTTTTGGTTCAGCACTTAATAATTTTGGAGTGCGCGAGTTATTGGATTGTTTTATTTCGATTGCGCCAACTCCAAAGCCAAAGGAATCAGACACACGACTGGTTTTACCTGATGAAACAAAATTAACTGGTTTTGTTTTTAAAATCCACGCCAATATGGATCCAAAACATAGAGATAGGTTAGCGTTTATCAAAATAGTATCGGGTACTTTTGAAAGAAACAAGCCTTATTTACACGTTAGAAACAATAAGTCAATGAAGTTTTCAAGTCCGAATGCTTTTTTTGCAGAAAAGAAAGAAATTGTTGATATATCTTACCCTGGTGATATTGTAGGACTTCATGATACTGGAAATTTTAAAATTGGCGACACATTAACCGAGGGTGAAATGATGAGTTTTAAAGGAATTCCAAGTTTTTCGCCAGAACATTTTAGATACATTAATAATGCTGATCCGTTAAAAGCAAAGCAGCTTGAAAAAGGAGTTGATCAGTTGATGGATGAAGGTGTTGCTCAGTTATTTACACTTGAAATGAATAACCGAAAAGTAATCGGAACAGTTGGAGCACTTCAATATGAAGTAATTCAATATCGTCTTGAACATGAATATGGTGCAAAATGTACCTATGAAAATTTTCCAGTTCACAAAGCATGTTGGGTTAAACCCGATGATCCAAAAAGCGAGGAATTTAAAGAATTTAGGCGTGTAAAACAAAAATTTATGGCACACGATAAATTCGGACAATTGGTTTTTTTAGCCGATTCTGATTTTACAATTCAAATGACTCAAAGTAAATTTCCAAACGTAAAATTATTTTTTACATCTGAATTAAATTAAAAATTTCAACTTTAATTAATAAAAAAAATCATCCTTTGAAGGATGATTTTTTAATTGCAACAAGGCGTGGAAACGTAAATTACAGATTTGGCATTGAATTGACAAAACTACTCCATATTAATTGCATTTAAAAAAATAAAGAGTAGAGATAATTTAAAAAATTAGTAGAATATTTACTACATAAATTTAACTCAAATACGGTGGAAATAATATAAAAATCAAACACACTTATAAACATTTAGTTAATCATATAAAAACCAAACAAAAGTGCTAAATCTAATTCAAGATTACTTAAAATATTACACTAAGGTATAACACTTAATGCAAAGATTAATTTAAACCATTATTGTAATTCCTATAATCGAATAAAATTCATCATATTTTTTTACTACAGAAATAAAGTAAAAATGACAATCTTCTTTAAAGCAGAAGCAAATTATAGTAAACGGAATTAAATCTTTAATAAAAAGTGAATGTTAAATATAGATTGAATATAAAATCAAAAACAATAATATAATCTAAATGAGTGTTTTATAAAAAGTTTTATAACTGACAAACATGAAATAAAATAAAAAACCATCCTCTTTTGGGATGGTTGAAAATCTATATGGCTTATAATTAAAAATAGTAACCTTTACTAACTATGATGCAAATATATTACTATATAAAGTACCTTATAAAATAAAAGCTGTAGAAACAATTCACTATCACCATAGAAATTTTACTATATCAAAAAGTAATATAAAAAAAACCATCCTTCCCAGAATGGTTTATAGTTGTGTTTTGGCTTGTAATAAAGATATTTTATTTTGGTTTGTATTTAATTAATTAAGATTGCGTTTATCAAACAAATTATTTTGGCTTGCAACTAACTTTAACTTTTTCTTGCGTTTAATGAGTTATATTGTTTTCTGATTTATATAATACAAAAATACTGGCTATAAATAAGTTATAAAAAAAAATCTGTAGAAACAATCCTGTGTCATTATAGAATTTTTACTATATCATAAAGGAACATAAAAAAAACCATCCTTCCCAGAATGGTTTATTGTTGTGTTTTGGCTTGTAATCAAGAGTATTATTTTGGTTTTTATTATTTTAATTAAAGGATGGCGTTTATCAAATAAATTATTTAGGCTCGTAACTAACTTTAACTTTTTCTTGCGTTTAATGAGTTATATTGTTTTCTGATTTATATAATACAAAAATACTGGCTATAAATAAGTTATAAAAAAAAAATCTGTAGAAACAATTCTGTATCATTATAGAATTTTTACTATATCATAAAGGAACATAAAAAAAACCATCCTTCCCAGAATGGTTTATTGTTGTGTTTTGGCTTGTAATCAAGAGTATTATTTTGGTTTTTATTATTTTAATAAAAGGATGGCGTTTATCAAATAAATTATTTAGGCTCGTAACTAACTTTAACTTTTTTGGCGCTTAATGAACTAATATGATTTCTGATTTCAATGGTACAAATATACTGGCTATAAATAAGTTAAAAAAAAATATCTTGTAGAAACAGTTTTGTCGTGTTGTAGAATTTTTACTATAACGCAAAATGCCACAAAAAAAAACCATCCTTCCCAGAATGGTTTATTGTTGTGTTTTGGCTTGTAATCAAGAGTATTATTTTGGTTTTTATTATTTTAATAAAAGGATGGCGTTTATCAAATAAATTATTTAGGCTCGTAAC
>JBILQQ010000024.1:0-34213 GCA_044373115.1 Flavobacterium sp. | reverse complement strand
TAACTTTAACTTTTTTGGCGCTTAATGAACTAATATGATTTCTGATTTCAATGGTACAAATATACTGGCTATAAATAAGTTAAAAAAAAGCATCTTGTAGAAACAGTTTTGTCGTGTTGTAGAATTTTTACTATAACGCAAAATGCCACAAAAAAAAACCATCCTTCCCAGAATGGTTTATTGTTCAAAATTCAATTATAAAAATTTATTTATTTATAATCATGTAGATTAAGATCTGGATATTTCATTTGAAGATAGTTGTGATGCGTGAAGGATTGCAGTGGAAAGCCCACAGCAGCCTGTAGCGACAGCGGAAGGTTGCGAGGACTTGGAACGGAAAGCCTGACCTATTGGGATAAAATTTTTTTTTCTAAAATTTTATCCCAATAGGGCACGCCCAATTTTTTTTATATAAGATTATTTAAAGTACAAAAAAAACCTCAAATTAGAGGTTTTAAAGATTTATGCTTGCCCTGTAGGACCAAAATTCATTGGTATATGGGGTTGTTCGGTGTCTTTGATTTCGCCGTGTGCACTTTCAAAGCGGTGTATGTTTTCGCCTATTGCTTTAAGTAATCTTTTGGCGTGTTGTGGGGTGAGGATGATTCTTGATTTAACTTTTGACTTAGGTACGCCTGGCATGATGGTTACAAAGTCGAGTACAAATTCTGACTGTGAGTGGTTGATGATGGCTAGGTTGGAGTAGATTCCTTCGGCAGTTTTTTCGTCAAGTTCTATGTTTATTTGTCCTTGTTGTTCGTTGTTGTTCATGTTATTTTTTTTTTAGGTTTTCAAATGTATTAAAAAAAGGGTTACAATTAAAAAAAACCACTTCTTATGTTTTGCATTAGAAGTGGTTTTGGAATTAAGTTGAAATTTATTTAGTAAATAAATTCTTCACTGGTAATTGTTTGTTCGTTGAATTCGTCTTTACTTCCAACGATTCTGTTGTCGTATTCTCTCATACCTGTACCTGCAGGGATTCTATGTCCAACAATTACATTTTCTTTCAATCCTTCAAGTGTATCTACTTTTCCAGCTACTGCTGCTTCGTTTAATACTTTTGTTGTTTCTTGGAAAGAAGCTGCTGAGATGAATGATTTGGTTTGTAAAGAGGCTCTTGTGATACCTTGAAGTACTGGTGTTGCTGTTGCTGTAACGACATCACGGGCTACTACTAGATTTTGATCATTACGTTTAAGTAATGAATTTTCGTCACGAAGTTGTCTAGGCGATACTATTTGACCTGCTTTAAGATTTTGAGAATCTCCTGCGTCTTCAATCACTTTCATTCCGTATAATTTATCATTTTCAACGATAAAATCGCTTGTATGACATAATTGTTCTTCTAGGAATAATGTATCTCCTGGATCTTCAATACGTACTTTTCGCATCATTTGACGGATAACTACTTCAAAGTGTTTATCGTTAATTTTTACACCTTGCAGACGGTACACTTCTTGAATTTCATTTACCAAATACTGTTGAACAGCTGATGGGCCTTGAATTCTAAGGATGTCATCTGGAGTAATAGCTCCATCAGACAAAGGTACTCCGGCTCTAACGAAGTCATTTTCTTGAACTAAGATTTGACTTGATAATTTTACTAGGTATTTTTTAACTTCACCAAATTTAGATTCGATGATGATTTCGCGGTTACCACGTTTGATTTTTCCGAAAGTAACTACCCCATCAATTTCTGACACTACAGCAGGGTTTGAAGGATTACGAGCTTCTAATAATTCAGTAATTCTAGGTAAACCTCCTGTAATATCTCCTGATTTAGATGAACGACGTGGAATTTTTACAAGGATTTTTCCTGCTTTAATTTTTTCGCCATTGTCAACCATAAGGTGCGCCCCAACTGGTAAATTGTAGGAACGAATTAATTCGCCGTCTTTACCATATACTAATAATGTAGGAACTAATTTTTTGTTTCTTCCTTCAGAAATTACTTTTTCTTGGAAACCAGTTTGCTCATCAATTTCAACCATGTAAGATTGACCTTGCTCTAAATCTTCGTAAGCAATTTTTCCTGTAAATTCAGAAACGATAACTCCATTATATGGATCCCATTTACAGATTTCAGCACCTTTTTCAAGAACGTCGCCGTCTTTTACAAAAATACTAGAACCGTAAGGAATGTTATGAGTACTTAATAAAATACCTGTTTTTACATCAATTAATTTTAACTCTGTAGAACGAGAAACTACAATGTCAACTTTATTTCCGTCGCCATCTTCTCCTACTACTGTTTTTAAATCTTCAATTTCAAGTTTACCTGGGAAACGAGCTACAATGCTAGATTCTTCAGACACACCACCGGCAACCCCACCTACGTGGAATGTACGAAGTGTTAACTGTGTACCAGGCTCACCAATAGATTGAGCTGCAATTACACCTACTGCTTCACCTTTTTGGGTCATTTTACCTGTGGCAAGGTTACGTCCATAACATTTTGCACAAATACCTTTTTTGGCTTCACAAGTTAAAGGTGAACGAACTTCCACTTTTTCAAGAGGTGATTCTTCTACGGCTTTAACAATAGCTTCAGTAATTTGTTCACCAGCATGAATTAATACTTCAGAGGTTAATGGATTGATAACATCTTGCAACGCCACACGTCCTAAAATTCGTTCTCCTAAAGTTTCAACGATTTCTTCGTTTTTCTTCAAGGCAGAAACTTCAATTCCTCTTAATGTACCACAATCAACAGAGTTTACAATAACGTCTTGTGAAACGTCATGAAGTCTTCTTGTTAAATATCCAGCATCGGCAGTTTTAAGAGCGGTATCGGCAAGACCTTTACGAGCACCGTGGGTAGAGATAAAGTATTCAAGAATTGAAAGTCCTTCTTTAAAGTTAGAAAGAATTGGGTTTTCAATAATTTCACCACCACCAGCGGTTGATTTTTTAGGCTTAGCCATCAATCCACGCATACCGGTTAACTGACGAATTTGTTCTTTAGATCCCCTTGCTCCAGAATCAAGCATCATATATACCGAGTTAAAACCTTGTTGGTCTTCACGGATATTTTTCATAGCTAATTCTGTTAATTGAGCATTGGCAGAAGTCCAAATATCAATTACCTGATTGTAACGTTCATTATTGGTAATTAATCCCATGTTATAGTTCATAGAAATACCTTCTACTTGAACTCTAGCGTCAGCGATTAATTGTGTTTTTTGTTCAGGAATTTTAATATCTCCTAATGAGAATGACAATCCACCTTTGAAGGCGAACTTGTATCCCATATCTTTCATATTATCAAGGAAAGCAGCAGTTGTTGGAACATCTGTTACAGATAAAATTTTACCAATAATATCACGTAATGATTTTTTTGTTAAAACTTCATTGATGTAACCCGCAGCAGGAGGTACCACTTCATTAAATAAAACTCTACCAGCGGTAGTTTGAATTACTTTGTATACTAATTCTCCAGCATCATTAAAATCTTTTGCACGTACTTTTACACGAGCATTCAATTCTAATCTTCCTTCGTTTAAAGCAATATTTACTTCTTCCGCCGAATAGAAAGTCAAATCTTGACCTAAAATTACATGCTCAGGAGTTGACAAACGCTCTTTGGTCATATAATAAAGACCCAAAACCATGTCTTGAGATGGTACCGTGATAGGAGCACCATTTGCAGGATTCAAAATATTATGAGAAGCCAACATTAATAATTGAGCTTCCAAAATTGCCTCTGGCCCTAATGGCAAGTGTACCGCCATCTGGTCACCATCAAAATCCGCGTTGAACGCAGTACAAACTAAAGGGTGCAATTGGATTGCTTTTCCTTCTATTAATTTTGGTTGGAATGCCTGAATACCAAGTCTGTGTAACGTAGGAGCACGGTTCAATAAAACTGGATGACCTTTAATTACATTTTCAAGAATATCCCAAACTACTGGTTCTTTTTTGTCAATTATTTTTTTGGCTGATTTTACTGTTTTTACAATTCCTCTTTCGATTAACTTACGAATAACGAAAGGTTTATAAAGTTCGGCAGCCATATCTTTAGGAAGACCACATTCAAACAATTTCATTTCTGGTCCAACAACAATTACCGAACGAGCAGAATAATCCACACGTTTTCCTAAAAGGTTCTGACGGAAACGACCTTGCTTACCTTTTAACGAATCAGAAAGTGATTTTAATGGTCTGTTTGATTCTGTTTTTACAGCAGAAGCCTTACGCGTGTTATCAAATAATGAATCTACAGATTCTTGTAACATACGTTTTTCGTTTCTTAAGATTACTTCTGGAGCTTTGATTTCCATTAATCTTTTCAAACGGTTGTTACGAATAATTACACGACGGTATAAGTCATTCAAATCTGAAGTTGCGAAACGACCACCATCTAGAGGCACTAATGGACGCAATTCTGGTGGAATAACTGGTATTACTTTAAGAATCATCCACTCAGGACGGTTTTCTCTATTTAAGTTTGAGTCACGGAAAGATTCAACAACTTGTAATCTTTTTAATGCTTCTGTTTTTCTTTGTTTAGAAGTTTCGTTATTAGCACTATGGCGTAAGTCATAAGAAAGTGCATCTAAATCGATTCTTGCTAATAAGTCCATGATACACTCTGCTCCCATTTTGGCAACAAATTTATTTGGATCAAAATCGTCAAGATATTGGTTATCAGCCGGAAGAGTATCTAAAATATTCAAATATTCTTCTTCGGTTAAAAAATCTAGTCTTTTTAACTCGTCACCGTCAGCATTTTTAGCAATACCAGCTTGGATTACTACATATCTTTCATAGTAAATAATCATGTCTAATTTCTTAGACGGCAAACCAAGTATGTATCCAATTTTGTTTGGAAGAGAGCGGAAGTACCAAATATGAGCAATAGGCACAACAAGGTTTATATGCCCTACTCTATCACGACGTACTTTTTTCTCAGTAACTTCTACTCCGCAACGGTCACAAACAATACCTTTGTAACGGATTCTTTTATATTTTCCACAAGCACATTCAAAATCTTTTACAGGTCCAAAAATACGTTCGCAGAAAAGCCCATCACGTTCTGGCTTATGCGTTCTATAGTTTATGGTTTCTGGTTTTAAAACTTCACCTCTTGACTCTGCCAAAATTGATTCTGGAGAAGCCAATCCAATTGAAATTTTTTCAAATCTTTTAGGTGCTGTACCTTTGTCTTTGTTTCTGTTATTCATCATAGTCTTTACTATTGATTTATTTGCAATTAAAAAATTGATTCTTATTAAAGTCGAAAGTCAAATGTCATAAAGTTAATAAAGTCACGAACGACTTTGGGCTTTAGACTTTCAAACTTTGGACTAAAATATACCTCGAATTACTTCTCTAAACTTCAACCGCTATGTTGAAGTGCTAGTTATAAAATGAATCACTTTATAAAAAATCGGAACGGTTTACGGGTATAAATCCTTAAAAACTTATTAATAATCTGTTTAACGTTTGAAGTTTCAGGCTACAAATGCAACCTGAAACTTTAAACAAGAAACTATTCTTCTAATCTAATATCTAATCCTAGACCTTTCAATTCATGCATTAACACATTGAAAGATTCTGGTAATCCCGGTTCAGGCATTGACTCACCTTTTACGATTGCTTCGTAAGTTTTGGCTCTACCAACAACATCGTCAGATTTAACCGTTAAGATTTCTCTAAGTGTACTTGATGCTCCATAAGCCTCAAGTGCCCAAACCTCCATCTCTCCAAAACGTTGACCTCCAAATTGAGCTTTACCTCCAAGTGGTTGTTGCGTAATTAATGAGTAAGGTCCGATAGAACGTGCGTGCATTTTATCATCAACCATGTGTCCAAGTTTCAACATATAGATAACTCCAACAGTTGCAGGTTGGTGGAAACGTTCTCCCGTTCCTCCATCGTATAAATAAGTATGACCAAATCTTGGAACACCAGCTTCGTCGGTTAATTCATTAATTTGATCTAAAGTTGCACCATCAAAAATTGGCGTTGCAAATTTTCGTCCTAATTTTTGACCAGCCCATCCAAGAACTGTTTCATAAATTTGTCCGATGTTCATACGAGAAGGTACCCCAAGTGGATTTAATACAATATCAACAGGTGTTCCGTCTTCAAGGAAAGGCATGTCTTCATGACGAACGATACGAGCAACAATACCTTTGTTACCGTGACGTCCCGCCATTTTATCCCCAACTTTTAGTTTACGTTTTTTAGCAATATAAACTTTAGCTAATTTTAAAATACCTGCTGGTAATTCATCCCCAACTGTAATTGTGAATTTCTCTCTTCTTAAAGCACCTTGTAAATCATTTAATTTGATTTTATAATTGTGAATTAAGTCGTTAACTAAACGGTTGGTTTCATCATCTGCAACCCATTGTCCTTTAGTTAAATGTGCAAAATCTTCAACTGCATAAAGCATTTTTTGAGTGTATTTTTTACCTTTTGGCAATACTTCTTCACCCAAATCATTCATTACACCTTGCGAAGTTTTACCATTCACTATAAAGAATAATTTTTCAACTAATTTATCTTTTAATTCAACAAATTTAGTTTCAAATTCAAGTTCTAAAGAAGTTAAAGCATCTTTATCTTGAGTTCTTTTACGTTTATCTTTTACCGCTCTTGCGAATAATTTTTTATCTAAAACAACACCATGTAATGAAGGAGACGCTTTTAATGATGCATCTTTTACATCACCAGCTTTATCACCGAAGATAGCTCTTAAAAGTTTTTCTTCTGGTGTTGGATCTGACTCACCTTTTGGTGTAATTTTTCCGATAAGAATATCACCAGGTTTAACCTCGGCTCCGATTCTAATCATACCGTTTTCATCCAAATCTTTAGTAGCTTCTTCAGAAACGTTTGGAATATCATTGGTTAATTCTTCGTTACCTAATTTAGTATCTCTAACCTCTAATGAATAATCATCAATATGAATAGAGGTGAAAATATCATCACGAACCACCTTTTCAGAAATTACAATTGCATCCTCAAAGTTGTACCCTTTCCAAGGCATAAATGCAACTTTTAAGTTTCTACCAATTGCTAATTCACCGTTTTGGGTTGCATAACCTTCACAAAGCACTTGACCTTTAGTTACTCTATCACCTTTTCTAACGATAGGTTTAAGATTAATAGAAGTACTTTGGTTGGTTTTTCTAAATTTAATTAACTGATATGTTTTTTCGTCTGTATCAAAACTAACCATTCTTTCTTGTTCAGTTCGGTCATATTTGATAGTGATTTTATTTGCATCTACATATTCAATAGTACCTTCTCCTTCAGCATTAATTAATACTCTTGAGTCAGAAGCTACTTGACGTTCTAAACCAGTACCAACAATTGGAGCTTCAGGACGTAACAAAGGTACAGCCTGACGCATCATATTAGATCCCATCAACGCACGGTTCGCATCATCATGTTCCAAGAAAGGAATTAATGAAGCAGAAATCGATGCAATTTGATTTGGAGCAACATCTGTAAAATGAACAGAAGTTGGATCAACAACTGGAAAATCTCCTTCTTCACGTGCAATAACTTTATCCGCAGTAATTTTACCAGAACCATCCATTTCAATGTTTGCTTGTGCAATCATTTTACCTTCCTCTTCTTCAGCACTTAGGTAAACAGGAGTAGAAATTAAATCAACTACACCGTTAGTTACTTTACGATACGGAGTTTCAATGAAACCCATACCATTCACTTTAGCATATACACCAAGAGATGAAATCAAACCAATGTTTGGTCCCTCAGGAGTTTCAATTGGACATAAACGTCCGTAGTGGGTATAGTGAACGTCACGAACCTCAAATCCGGCTCTCTCTCTTGAAAGTCCACCTGGTCCAAGTGCAGATAATCTTCTTTTGTGTGTAATTTCAGCCAATGGATTGGTTTGATCCATGAATTGAGATAACTGGTTAGTACCAAAGAAAGAGTTAATAACCGACGATAAGGTTTTAGCATTTATCAAATCGATTGGTGTAAACACCTCGTTATCTCTAACGTTCATTCTCTCACGAATAGTTCTAGCCATACGAGCTAAACCAACTCCAAATTGTTGAGAAAGTTGCTCTCCAACAGTTCTTACACGACGGTTTGACAAGTGATCAATATCATCAATATCCGCTTTCGCATTTATTAATTCAATCAAATACTTAATGATAGTAATGATATCTTCTTTAGTTAAAACTTGTTTTTCCATTGGAATATCAAGATTTAACTTTTTGTTCATTCTATAACGACCAACTTCACCTAAGTTATAACGTTGGTCAGAGAAGAATAATTTATCAATAATACCACGAGCTGTTTCTTCATCAGGCGGTTCAGCATTACGTAATTGTCTATATATATGTTCAACAGCCTCTTTTTCAGAGTTTGTTGGATCTTTTTGTAAAGTGTTGTGGATAATTGCATAATCAACTTGATTATTATCCTCTTTGTGTAATAAAATTACTTTTACATCAGCGTCAAGAATTTCTTCAACATTATCTTTATCCAAGATAGTGTCACGATCTAAAATAATTTCGTTACGTTCAATAGAAACAACCTCGCCAGTATCCTCATCCACGAAATCTTCGTGCCAAGTGTTTAATACTCTCGCAGCTAATTTTCTTCCAATATATTTTTTAAGACCTGTTTTTGAAACTTTTATTTCTTCAGCAAGATCGAATATTTCAAGAATATCTTTATCTCTTTCAAAGCCAATGGCGCGTAAAAGAGTTGTCACAGGTAATTTTTTCTTTCTATCAATATAAGCGTACATTACATTATTGATATCGGTAGCAAATTCAATCCAAGAACCTTTAAAAGGGATTACTCTTGCAGAATATAATTTAGTTCCATTAGCATGGAATGACTGACCAAAGAAAACGCCTGGAGAACGGTGTAATTGAGAAACTACAACACGTTCAGCACCGTTAATAACAAAAGTTCCGCTAGGAGTCATGTAAGGTATAGTACCTAAATAAACGTCTTGAACTATTGTTTCAAAATCCTCATGTTCAGGATCTGTACAATATAGTTTAAGGCGCGATTTTAAAGGCACGCTATACGTTAAACCTCTTTCGATACACTCTTGAATGGTATAACGAGGTGGATCAACAAAGTAATCAAGGAATTCTAATACAAATTGGTTTCTTGTATCAGTAATTGGAAAATTTTCCATGAAGGTATTGTAAAGCCCTTCGTTGCCTCTTTCATCAGATTTAGTTTCCAATTGGAAAAAATCTTGAAACGATTTAACCTGAACATCCAAAAAATCTGGATATTGAGGTATGTTTTTAGTTGAGGCAAAATTCAATCTTTCAGTCTGATTTGTTATCATCAATGGACAAAATTTTGATTTAAAAAAAGTAATTTTTGTGTAAAACACTGTTTAATTTATACTTTCTTTTTATAATCGATACATCTTTAAAAATAGGCTAATAAAATCAGGATATTTTTTTTCTTCGTATGGATCAAAAACTTTTTCGTATTTTAAACTTAATTTATAATAAAACTTAATAAAATTTTATTATACGAAAAATGGTTTAGGTCATTGAGCGACTAAACTCAAGACCTAAACCTTGTTCTAAAACTATGTTAAAGTTATTTTAACTCAACAACAGCTCCAGCTTCTTCTAAAGATTTTTTCAAACCTTCAGCTTCTGCTTTAGAAACTCCTTCTTTAATATTAGCTGGAGCTCCATCTACAATATCTTTAGCTTCTTTAAGACCTAAACCTGTTAATTCTTTAACAGCTTTAACAACTGCTAATTTAGAAGCACCAGCATCTTTCAATACTACTGTAAATTCAGTTTGCTCTTCTGCAGCAGCAGCATCACCACCACCAGCAGCAACTACAACAGCTGCAGCAGCAGGCTCAATACCGTACTCATCTTTTAAAATTGTAGCTAAATCATTAACTTCTTTAACTGTTAAGTTTACTAATTGTTCTGCGAATTGTTTCAAATCTGCCATTTTTTCTATCGTTTAAAATGTTTTGTAATTATTTTTTTTATTCAGTGCGTACTAATTATTCTGCGTTTTCGCCTTTTTGCTCTGCATTGTTTAACAAAGCAGAAATAATGCGTTGTGCAGGAGATTGAAGTAATCCAATGATTTCTCCAATAACTTCTTCTTTAGATTTAAGAGCTGCTAAACTATCCAAAAGGTTGTCACCGATATAGATTTCATTATTAATAAAAGCACCTTTAAAAACAGGTTTATCTGATTTTTTACGGAAATCTTTAATAATTTTAGCAGGTACATTTGCAACATCAGCAATAAATATTGATGAATTTCCTTTCAAAACTGAAGGTAAATCACCATAATCATTAGCCGAAGCTTCCATTGCTTTTTCAAGTAATGTATTTTTAACAACTTCAAGTTTAACTCCAGCTTTAAAACAAGCTCTTCTTAAGTTTGAAGTAGTTTCTGCATTTAAACCAGAAGTATCAGCAATATATATGATATTACTTTCAGCCAACTTTGCAGTTAAATCTTCTATCGCGATTGATTTTTCTTCTCTAGTCATAATAAAATATGTTTAACTACCAATTATACAGCTTTAGGATCTAAAGCAATAGCAGGACTCATTGTACTTGACAAATAAATTGATTTGATGTAAGTACCTTTCGCCGCAGTTGGTTTTAATTTAATTAATGTTTGAATAATTTCGTGAGCGTTCTCAACAATTTTATCAGAATCAAAAGAGATTCTTCCAATACCTGCGTGAACAATACCAGTTTTATCAACTTTAAAGTCAATTTTACCAGCTTTAACCTCAGCAACTGCTTTACCAACTTCCATTGTTACAGTTCCTGTTTTAGGGTTAGGCATTAAACCTCTAGGTCCTAAAATACGTCCTAATGGTCCAAGTTTACCCATAATAGCTGGCATAGTGATAATTACATCAACATCTGTCCAACCGTCCTTAATTTTTTGAAGGTAGTCATCAAGACCAACATAGTCAGCACCTGCAGCTTTTGCTTCGGCTTCTTTATCTGGTGTAACTAAAGCTAATACTTTAGTATCTTTTCCAGTACCATGAGGTAATGTTACAACACCTCTTACCATTTGATTTGCTTTTCTTGGATCAACTCCTAGACGAACAGCAATATCTACAGACTCATCAAATTTTGCAGAAGCAACTGTTTTCAATAAAGATGAAGCATCTTTAAGTGAATACAATTTGTTCTTTTCAATTTTTGAAGCAGCCTCTTTTTGTTTTTTTGTCAATTTTGCCATATCTTACTCTTATTTTAGAGGAGAATCTCCACTTACAGTTATACCCATAGATCTAGCAGTTCCAGCAATCATACTCATTGCAGATTCAGGCGTGAATGAATTCAAATCAGTCATCTTGTCATCAGCAATAGCTCTAATTTGTTCCCAAGTTACACTAGCAACTTTTTTACGATTAGGTTGTCCTGATCCAGATTTTAATTTAGCAGCATCCAATAACTGAATAGCAGCGGGTGGAGTTTTTACAACAAAATCAAACGATTTGTCTTTATACACAGTAATTTGTACTGGTAAAACTTTGCCGGGTTGATCTTGTGTTCTAGCGTTGAATTGCTTACAGAACTCCATGATATTAACTCCAGCAGCTCCCAAAGCAGGTCCAACCGGTGGCGACGGGTTCGCAGCACCTCCCTTAACTTGTAGTTTAACTACTTTACTAATTTCTTTAGCCATTTTTTAAAAATTTAATACATCTCTCAATTGGAAGCGATTGATGTTATTTATTATGTAACAAAAAATTATACTTTTTCAACTTGCATAAAACTAAGTTCAAGTGGTGTTTTTCTACCGAAAATTTTCACCATTACTTCAAGTTTACGCTTTTCTTCATTAATTTTTTCAATAGTTCCATTAAAACCATTAAAAGGACCGTCAATAACCTTAATTGTTTCGTCAACTTTGTAAGGAATTGATTGTGTATCAGCTGTAACAGCTAATTCATCAACCTTACCAAGCATACGATTAACCTCTGACAAACGCAGTGGAACAGGGTCACCATTTTTAACTTCACCTAAAAAACCGATAACACTTGTAATAGATTTAATTATGTGAGGAATTTCTCCTGTTAAAACGGCTTCAATCATGACATACCCTGGAAAATATACTTTATCTTTGATAAGTTTTTTTCCATCACGTACCTGTACTACTTTTTCTGTAGGTACTAATACCTGAGAAATATAGTCCTCTAGTCCAAGTCTGTTAATTTCAGTCTCTATATAAGATTTAACCTTATTTTCTTGACCACTAACAGCACGAACTACGTACCATTTTTTTACATTATTATCAGCCATAAGAAAATTATGCTTTTATCCAATTAAAAAAACCTTCAATTGCTTTTGCAAAAAGTTCATCAACTCCCCAAGTTAGTAGCGCAAACACAATAGAGAATACAGCTACAACTATAGTAAGTTTTTGTACTTCGGCCCATTCTGGCCAAGTAACATTTGATTTTAATTCTTCAAATGCTTCTGAAAAATAATTTAATACTTTTGACATGATATTATTTTTTATTGCACGGGCGGAGGGATTCGAACCCCCATCAACGGTTTTGGAGACCGCTATTCTACCCTTGAACTACGCCCGTATTATAAAACCAGTAGTGCAAATACACTACTGGTTTTGAAAATTTATTTTATAGAAATTATTCTACAATTTCAGTAACCTGACCTGCACCAACTGTTCTACCACCTTCACGGATAGCGAAACGTAAACCTACGTTCATTGCAATTGGGCTTAACAAAGCTACATCAATTGTTAAGTTATCACCTGGCATTACCATCTCTACACCTGCTGGTAAAGAAATAACTCCTGTTACGTCAGTTGTACGTACGTAAAACTGTGGACGGTAGTTATTATGGAATGGTGTATGACGACCACCTTCTTCTTTTTTCAAGATATACACCTCAGCTTTAAATTTAGCGTGTGGTTTTACAGATCCTGGCTTAACAATTACCATTCCTCTTTTGATATCTTCTTTAGCAACACCTCTTAACAAGATACCTGCGTTATCTCCAGCCTCACCTCTATCAAGGATTTGACGGAACATTTCGATACCTGTAATAGTTGAAGTTAATTTTTCAGCACCCATACCGATGATTTCAACTGGATCTCCAGTATTACATACTCCAGTTTCGATACGACCTGTAGCAACAGTTCCACGACCTGTAATTGTAAATACGTCCTCAACTGGCATTAAGAATGGTTTTTCTGTATCACGGATTGGCTCTTCGATCCAAGCATCAACAGCTTCCATTAATTCAATGATTTTTGGTACCCAAGCAGGATCGTTATTCAATCCTCCTAAAGCAGAACCTTGAACTACAGGACCATTATCTCCATCATATTCGTAGAAAGATAATAAATCTCTGATTTCCATTTCTACTAATTCTAGTAATTCCGCGTCATCAACCATATCCACTTTGTTCATGAATACAACGATTCTTGGAATACCTACTTGACGTCCTAAAAGGATGTGCTCACGTGTTTGTGGCATTGGACCATCTGTAGCAGCAACTACAAGGATAGCACCATCCATTTGAGCAGCACCAGTAACCATGTTTTTTACGTAATCCGCGTGACCTGGACAGTCAACGTGAGCGTAGTGACGGTTAGCTGTTTCGTACTCAACGTGTGAAGTATTAATTGTAATACCTCTTTCTTTTTCTTCTGGAGCATTATCAATTTGATCAAATGATTTTGCTTGACAGTAACCAGCATCAGATAATACTTTCGTGATTGCTGCTGTTAAAGTTGTTTTACCGTGATCCACGTGTCCGATCGTACCAATATTTAAGTGTGGTTTCGAACGGTTAAAGGTTTCTTTTGCCATTTTACTTAATTTTTAATCTTAGTTTATATTTATTAGTGTTCAAATATTCTTTTTTTGAGCCAATGACGGGAATTGAACCCGTGACCTCTTCCTTACCAAGGAAGCACTCTACCCCTGAGCTACACCGGCGGTAAAGTTTTTAGTTTCATGTTTAAAGCTCCATGTCAAATCAACAACCTGAAACTTGAAACTTTTAAACTTTCATTTTAGTGGGGAGAGCAGGATTCGAACCTGCGAAGTTTTCACAGCAGATTTACAGTCTGCCCTCGTTGGCCGCTTGAGTATCTCCCCTAACCAATATTTTCAATAAATCAAAGAGCCGGCGGAGGGACTCGAACCCACGACCTGCTGATTACAAATCAGCTGCTCTAGCCAACTGAGCTACGCTGGCAATACACATTAAAAAAGTCCGCTATTTCTAACGGACTGCAAATGTAAACATTTTATTTTTTAATCAAAATATTTTTTTGTGTTTTTTCAATTAAATATGTGAACTTATTTTTTCTTTTCGTTTTACGACTAATCTTTCTAGTGATTCTGAGGCTAATTCAACTGCTTCTTCAAATGTTTTACATTGTTTTTTTACTAAAAAATCGTCACCAGGTACGTGAATTTTAATTTCAGCTATTTTATTTTCCTTATCGCTAGTGTTTTCTACTTTCAAAAAAACATCTGTTGAAACAATTTTATCATAAAATTTTTCTATCTTATTCAATCGCTCTTGGATAAAATCTACTAATTTTCTGTCAACATTAAAGTTAACTGCGTGCACATTTACTTTCATAATCAAAATTTTTATAGGTTGCTTTAATTATTTTGATTCCGAGGGTGCGCTTTACCATATGCTTTTTTTAGTTCTGCCAAGCTGCTATGTGTGTAAACTTGAGTTGAAGCTAAACTTGAATGACCAAGTAATTCTTTAACAGAGTTCATATCAGCTCCGTTATTGAGCATGTGGGTTGCAAAAGTATGCCTTAATATGTGCGGACTTTTTTTTACCTTCTCGGAAACACCACTAAAGTAATAATTAATTAAACGATATACAAACGATTCTGTAATTTTAACGCCTTTTAACATTAAAAAAAGATATTCATCATCTTTAACATATTCAATTTCAGTTCTTTCGTTTAAATATATTTTTAACTGCTGAGTAATTATTGGTACTATTGGAATAATTCGTTCTTTGTTTCGTTTACCTAACACTTTAATTGTATTAGAATGAAAATCAATATTTTGCAACTTTAAATTAATCAATTCGGCTCTTCTTATTCCTGTAGTGTAAAAAAGGTCAATAATCAACTTATCTCTTATCCCTTCAAATCCGTCTGGATATTTGATGTTATTTAATACGTTATCAAGTTCTTTTTCTGAAAAAGGAATTTGAATTTTTTTAGGAGACTTTAATGAGCTATGTTTAATTAAAGGATTGATTTCAATTTGCTTTATTTTCTGTAAAAATTTATAAAACGACTTTAATGACGAAATTTTTCTGTTTACTGAACTGTTTGAAATTTCGTTTTCAACCATTTCAACAATCCAACTTCTAATTAAACTGTAATTAACGCTTTGTAATGGTACTGCATCAAAATTTGTTTCGATGAATTTCTGAAAAAAAAGTAAATCGTTTACATAAGCGTTAACGGTATGTAATGAATAGTTTTTTTCGTGAAGAAGGTATTCTTGAAATGCTTTTATAGAATCCATTACAGTTTAAAATAAAAAAAATCGTTAGTACAAAGTTATGAAACTTTTGGTACTAACGATTATTATTATGAACATGTTTTTAATAATGACAAATCAAATAAACACTTATTTTATTTATTTTCCTATTACCCATCCAATTGTGAAATTTAAAATCGGCATTACTTTATGTACTTGGTTGCTGCTAAAATTATTTCCTAAGCCAGCGGTAGCCCCTAAATTGAATCCGCTTTTGTATGTTTTTTGAAATCCCCAAACGCCTCCAAGCGTAAAGCCGTCGTAATTACTTATATAGGTATCATTTCCAATTGGACTTAAATAATTAGATGTGTTAAGTGCTATAAAACCACCTGAATTGCGAGAAACATCCTTTCCTTTTGAAATTCGTTTGTCTAAATTATAGTAATATCTGTATTGTCCTCTTAGGTATGGAACGGTTAAAAAAATAGTGTGATTTTCATGTATTGCAACTCCAAAACTCAAGTTTGCATCTAAACATAAGGTTGTGTTTTTGCTTAAACTTTTTTCATAAGTGATACCGGGATTTAAAATGTTGACTTTAAATAAATCAACGGTGGTTGGGTTATCGTTTTGGGCAAACAAAACGAATGGAGCTAAAAGGAATGTTAAAAAATACTTTTTCATGGATGGGTAATTTTTTTGTATATAAATAATGAGTTTAAAAAAATGTAAAGTAAAAATAGTTTTTTTTTGAAAACGCAGACTTTTTTTGTGAATAATTTATGAAAATGTATTGCAAAAAAAATCGTTAGTACTAAGTTTGAAACTTTGGCACTAACGATATTATTTTGACTTAAAAAAACTACTAGCTTTCTAAGTTGTCTCTCATGTTTTGAATGTAAGCCGCTTTTTGGAACTTCATTCTATTGGTAACAGAAGGTTTGATGAAAGCTTGACGTGCACGCAACTGACGAACAGTTCCTGTTTTATCAAATTTTCTTTTGTAGCGCTTTAATGCTCTATCGATATTTTCTCCGTCTTTAATTGGTATAATTAACATAATATAGACACCTCCTCTCGTTAAGGGTGCAAAAGTAATTATTTTTTTTTAATTTCAACTATAGTTTTATTAAAAAGATGTTTGGCTGGGGTTTTGTTTGTTGTGAATTTCTTATTTTGTAAGGTACATATCAACTGAAAAGCTGTTCCCGGGCCCCGGATAGTAGCGGCAGCCTTGAGGAAATAATTGCTATTTTTTTCTTGAAACAAAAAAGCGACGCCAGGAGCTCTTTTTGTTTCAAAGAAAAAAAGCAATTATGACGAAAGCTAGAGCGGATAGCCGGATAGGCCTCATTAAAATTATAAATTGGGTTGCCAAAAATGGTCTTCGAAATTTTGTATTTGGCTATTTACAACTTTAACACCCTCGTTTTCAAGTAGTTGTTGCATTAAATTGGTTCCTTGAAAATGGTGCTTGCCTGTTAATAATCCGTTACGATTTACCACTCGGTGTGCAGGAATATGAGGGAGGTTGTGCGAGGCATTCATTGCCCAGCCTACCATTCGGGAGGATTGTGCCGAGCCAAGAGCCTTAGCAATGGCGCCATAGGAGGTTACTTTTCCGTAAGGAATTTGCTGAACAATGGCATAAACTCGGTCAAAAAAGGAGCCTTGATTGGGGATGGTGGAAGACATTTTGGTTACAAATGAAAGTAATATTTGAGTAGATTGAAAAGTGTGGCTAAAGCTACAATACCGGTGATTGAGCCAATAATTTTGTTCATGTTTTGGAGTGCTTTTGTTTTTTGTTTTAATCGGTTGAAGAAAACTACATAGCAGTAAAATATGAGTGCCGAGCCAGTTACTACTCCAAGTACGAGGCTAAGTATTTGGGTTGTTTGAAAGCTAAAAACTGAGTAAGATGCCATTGAAATACTGACAAAAACATAGTAGGGAATTGGGAAAACGTTTATGGCTGCAACTCCGATGCCTGAAAGTAAAAAGTTGCTAACGTTGTTGCTTTCAGTAGTTTGCTGTAGCGTTGGTTTTTTTGCAAATTTAAAAAAATAAAGGGTTAAAATTGAAAAAATAACGAAGCCTATTTCACGAAAAACAATAACTATTTGCTGGTTTTGATCCAATAAACGTGCAAATAAAACAGAGATATAGGTTTGAAAAAAAATAGTGATTACCGCCCCTAAAACAAATTGAAATGCTTGTTTTTTGGAATGATTTAGGCTAATTTTTGCGGCAGTTAAATTGATAAGCCCTGGAGGTAACACCCCAACAATGGCTGCAATAAAACCGAAAAAATAGGGTAAAACTAACGTCATTAAGTTATTTTATTTTGAAACGAATATACGTAATTGCTTTGTTTATTTCAAGGTATTGTTTTTCATAAAATGTTTGAATCGAGGTAACTTCGGAGGGAGCACCTTCATTTTTATATACATTATGGTTGGCATAAAGCACTTCGTGACCTTCGCCATGCAGCAGTCCAAGTGTGTAGCCGTGCATAAATTCGCTATCGGTTTTTAGGTTAACTATACCGTTGGGTTTGAGAATTTTTTTGTACAACTGAAGAAATTCAGAATTGGTCATTCTGTGTTTTGTCCGTTTATACTTTATTTGAGGATCGGGAAAAGTGATCCAAATTTCGTCAATTTCTTGGTTATCAAAGATGTGGTTTACAAGTTCAATTTGGGTTCTGACGAATGCTACATTTTGTAAACCATTGTCCACGGCAGTTTTTGCACCGCGCCAAAATCGTGCGCCTTTAATGTCAATACCTATATAATTTGTGTTGGGATCTTTTTCGGCTAAACCAATGGTGTATTCACCTTTTCCGCAACCAAGCTCAACTATGATTGGGTTGTTATTTTTAAAAAAACCAGAAGCCCACTTACCTTTGTGTATAAATTGATCACTAACCACCTCATCCCGAGTGGGCTGAAATACGTTGGTAAAAGTTTCGTTTTCTTTGAATCGTTTGAGTTTATTTTTGCTTCCCACTGGATTTTGTGTTTTTTATTTTGGCAAAATTAGTGAATAAATATGGGATATAAAGTTTTGGTAATATTAAAATAACATCTACTTTATGTTAAAAGGATTAATTTGCTAAAAATAATTCAAATTGAAAAAAAGAGTTGTTGAAATAGTTGTTATTTCAGATGTTCATCTAGGTACGTATGGCTGTCATGCAAAAGAACTCCTGCATTATTTGTCAACGATAAAACCCAAAACACTTATCCTTAATGGTGATATTGTTGATATTTGGCAATTTAGAAAATCTTATTTCCCTGTAACCCATTTAAAGGTGTTGAAAAAAATTATTGCTTTAAGCACCAAGGGCACCGAAGTTTTTTATTTAACGGGCAATCACGATGAATTGTTGCGAAAGTTTACCGATTTAAAAATTGGCAACATGAGTTTGCTAGATAAACTAATTTTGGAAATTGATGGAAAGCGGGCTTGGATTTTTCACGGAGATGTTTTTGACGCTTCAATAACTCATGCTAAATGGTTGGCAAAGCTTGGGGGTTGGGGTTATGATATGCTAATATTAATCAATAGGTTTTTGAATTGGGTTTTAATGAAATTCAACAAACCGCCTTATTCATTGTCAAAAAGAATAAAACAAAATGTTAAATCGGCAGTAAAGTTTATTTCAAACTTTGAAAACATTTGCACCGATCTTGCAATTGAAAATGAGTTTGACTATGTGCTATGTGGACATATTCACGAACCTAAAATGGAGCAAGTCACCAATGAAAAAGGGAGTACTATGTATTTAAACTCTGGTGATTGGATAGAAAATTTGACTGCTTTGGAATACAACAAAAAAGAATGGAAAATGTACAAATACAGCGAACATGACAATCCTGTTTTTCCAGAAGATGAAGATTTAAAAGAAAGCCAATTGGCACAAACTTTTTTTTCAATGATTAAAAAATAATTATTCTTACCTATAATACTACACATGAAAAATATTTTAGTTGCACCTTTAAACTGGGGATTAGGTCATGCTACTCGTTGCATACCAATTATAAATGAGTTACAAAAACAAGGCTTTAACCCAATAATTGCATCTGACGGTGTTGCATTAGCATTACTATCCAAAGAGTTTCCTCATTTAAAAACACTAGAGTTACCATCCTATAACATTGAATATGCTAAAAAGGGTAAAAACTTCAAGTGGAAATTACTGCAAAATAGCCCAAATACAATTAATGCTATTTTAAGTGAAAAAAAGTTAGTTAAAAAATGGATATCGGAATATGATTTAGAAGGAATCATTTCAGACAACCGACTTGGGGTGCATAGTAAAAAAGTGCCATCGGTTTTTATCACTCATCAAATTCGAGTAATGTCGGGTAAAACAACTTGGATTTCGTCAAAAATTCATCAAAAATTAATAAAAAAATACACCGAATGTTGGGTGCCCGATGTGGAAGGTTTTCCTAACTTGTCGGGTAAATTGGGACATGTGAAAAAATTTGATGTAAATCTTAAATATATTGGTGTTTTAAGTAGATTAGAGAAAGAAAATTTACCCGAAATATACGATTTAATGGTTATATTGTCTGGGCCAGAGCCACAACGCACCATGCTTGAAGAAAAATTGATTACTGAGTTAAATGATTTTTCAAAATCTGTTTTGTTTGTGAAAGGAAAAATAGAGCCCGAGCAAACAATTGAGAAAAAAGACAATATAGTTTACTATAACTTTATGACTTCTACTGAATTACAAACAGCGTTTAACAGTAGTGCTAAAATATTGTGCAGATCGGGTTATACAACGGTTATGGATTTGGCAAAATTAGAAAAGAAAGCCTTTTTTATTCCAACGCCTGGTCAATTTGAACAAGAATATTTAGCGAAAATGTATCATGAAATTAACATTGTTCCCACGGCATCGCAGGATGATTTTGTAATTTCAGATTTAAAACAAATTGATTCGTTTAGGGGTTTACCAAAACTGAAAACGGAGGCTAATTGGAGTCAGTTATTCGCTCTTTTCAAGGGTGAATGAAAATTCTGATCCTTTTCCGAATTCACTTTCCACATAAATTTTTTCGTCGTGCCCTTCAATGATGTGTTTTACAATTGACAATCCAAGTCCCGATCCGCCTTCGCTTCGGGCACCGCTTTTGTCAACACGATAAAAACGTTCAAATAAACGGGGTATATTTTGTTTTTCAATGCCTTCCCCATTATCACGGATTCTGATAATAATTTTGTTTTTAACCAAATCTTCAATACTTACTTCAGTAGTTCCATCTTCTTTACCGTATTTTATAGAATTCATCACTAAGTTAGTAACAACTTGTTCTATTTTTTCTTTATCAGCTAATACATTGATGGGTTTTCGGTATTTTTTATCAAACATTAAAAGAATATTCTTTTTGTCGGCACGCATTTCAAGCAAATCAAAAACATTTTGAATCAAATCTATGATGTTAAAAACAGAATTTTCAACGTGCATATCGCCCATTTCAAATTTGGAAATCATGTCCAAATCATTCACAATATATACCAATCGTTCCACACCTTTTTCGGCACGTTCCAAGTATTTTTTTCGGAGTACTTTGTCATTTGCGGCGCCATCAATAAGTGTTGACAAATATCCTTGAACGGTAAAAAGTGGTGTTTTTAATTCGTGCGAAACATTACCTAAAAATTCTCTGCGGTATTCTTCACGGACTTTTAGAGTTTCAATTTCAAGTTTTTTGTCGGTTGCAAACTTTTTTACTTCACGAGTTAAGGTAGCCATATCGGTTGTTATGGGCTGGTTTCTTAAAGTAGCTGCGTCTAATAGGGAAACGTCATCATATATTTTTTTAACTCTTTTGTAAATAAAATGTTCCACTCTATATTGTATTACAAAAAAAGAAAAAACACCTATAAACAAAGCAAATAGCAAACAAAATTCTACAGAAAATTTAAAAAAAATAGTAAGCAAAACACCTACGATGCCCGTTGAAAAAAGCATTACATAAAACGCAGATTTTATAGCAAAACGGTAGGTTTTTTTAAAATTAACAGAAGTCATTGGCGTTTATTGTAATTAATTTTCGAATTTGTATCCTACTCCTTTGATGGTTTTAAAAAGATCCTCCCCTATTTTTTCTCTTAATTTTCGAATGTGAACATCTATAGTTCTTCCGCCAACAATTACTTCGTTACCCCAAACTTTGTCTAAAATTTCTTCACGTTTAAAAACTTTTCCTGGTTTGGAAGCCAATAAATAAAACAATTCAAATTCTTTTCTTGGCAACGAAATTTCATTATCTCCAATAATAATTTTGTATTCTTCTCTGTTGATAGTGATATTTCCTAAAACTAAATTTTCAGTAGCATCAACATTTTCATTTTTAAGTCTTCTTAATAAAGCCTTAACTTTACTTACCAATAACTTTGGCTTAATTGGTTTGGCTATATAATCATCAGCGCCAACTTCAAAACCAGCAACTTGTGAGTAATCTTCGCTTCGAGCGGTTAAAAAAGTGATGATTACATTGTTTAATTCTGGTAATTTTCTAATTGCTTCACAAGCCTCCATTCCGTCCATTTCGGGCATCATTACGTCCATTATTATAAGATGTGGGAGTTCTTTTTTTGCTACAGCAATAGCCTCTCTTCCGTTAGATGCTGTTACAATTTTGTATCCTTCTTGAGAAAGATTGTATCCAACAATTTCAAGAATATCTTGCTCGTCATCTACAAGTAGAATCTTTATCTCTTTCTTTTTCATTATACGATTTGAATTATTTATTTAAAAATGTAAATATAATATTTTATTAGCACCAAATTTTAACAACTTGAGTATTAACTCAAATTTAATCTAGTAACATTAAATTAATATTAAAAACACACAATGATAAAACTTATGTAACATCGAGTTTACACTAAGTCATTTTCTTTGCACCATAAAAATAACACAAAAAATGAAACAGAAAATATCATTTCTATTCTTATTAGTAAGTATTATATCTTTTGCACAAAGCAAAGGTACAATTTCTGGTGTAATCACCGACAAAGATGCAAACAATGTAGCTTTACCCTTTGCAAATGTATTGGTTAAAGGAACGTCAGTAGGCGTTACTACTGATGAAAACGGAAAATATTCGTTAGCATTGAGCGCAGGAAAACATACACTTCAATTTAGTTTTGTTGGATATGAATCAGTTGAAACCACTGTTGACGTAAAAGCTGGTGAAACACTTACGGTAAACAAAGCTCTTGGATCAGGCGGTTATAAGCTGGAAGACGTTGTAATTAAATCAGTATCCAAAAACCGAGAAAAAGAGAGTGCCCTTTTATTAGATCAAAAAAATGCTACCGAAATTAAACAAAGTATTGGTGCGCAAGAAATGTCTAGAAAAGGAGTAAGCAATGTAGAGACAGGTTTGACAAAAATTACCGGAATAACCAAAGTAGAGTCAAAAGGACTTTTTATTAGAGGTTTAGAAGATCGATACAATAATTTGTTATTAAACAATTTAGCAGTACCATCAAACAGTCCTTTCAAAAAAATTATTCCATTGGATCAATTTCCAACGGATGTTGTTGGCTATATTGATGTATTAAAAACTTTTAATCCAAATATTTACGGCGATTTTGCAGGAGCAACAATTGACATCAAAACAAGTCAATATGTAAAAGACCAAACAAAGATTAGCTACGGAGCTGGTTTTACAACAAATAATAATTTTTCTGATTTTTTAATTTCATCAGACGCAGATAATTCAAAAAGTTTTTTTGGATTTGGAGGTCAAGAAAGAAAAATGCCTTCGGGCTACGGAGTTACACCTGCAGGAAGAATAAATAATGATTATGATTCAAGTTGGAATGTAAACAAAGTAAAATCGCCTTTAAACACAAGCTTTGGCGTTACTCATTCTAGTAAATTTAATGTTGGAAAAAATAGCCTTCAATACATTTTTGGAGTAAATTTTGACAATAAATACCAAGTAAGAGAAGGTGTTGACAGAACTTTTTCACAAGGACAAGGAATTTATGACAATAATTTAAACAGAAAACAATTCAAATTCCAAACCCAAGCTTCTGCTTTGTTAGGTGTGCAATATAAAGCAGATAGAGTAAAGTTATTTTTCAATAGCTTGTATTTAAAATCAACCGAAAACATAATTCAAGACCAACTTGGATATACAAGAACGGCTGTTCAAAATCCAAATGAATTTATACGATTAAATCAATATGAGCAATCTGATTATTTTACAAATCAATTTTTTGGGAGCTACAAACTTTCCAAAGATGACAAACACTCTGTAAACGCAGGTATTTCTTACACAAGAACAAAATACAGCCAACCTGACAGAAAATTTATTACTGGTACAAAAATAAATGAAACCGATATTAATACACAATACGGAAGTAATAACTTATTGCGTCAGTTTTTTAATATTGATAACAATTACCATGTTTCTGGAAACTTAGAATATGTATTTAAATTTGGGAAAAACGAAGATAGAAAAAATAAATTATCTTTTGGATACAGCGGTTTTGAAGAGTATATGATCTCTAAATTTAGATTCTCTTTCGGAAATCCAAACACTGGATCAGCACCATACAATGCCCCAGTAAACGAAATTGACCAATACATACAAAATGATGTTACAAATAATTTTGTATCGTTCACAGAGCAATCAACTGCTGAATGGAAAACCAAGGTGTCACAACGTGCTGATGGTTTGTACACTAATTTTTTATATAATGTAAATGAAAAATTAGAATTTAATGTAGGTGTACGAGCTGAAAACACAATTAGAGAGTACAAATACAAATCGATAGTTGACCCTATTACAAATCCTTACAGAAAAAAAACAACTGAAAATTTATACATATTACCATCCTTAAACATTAAATATACTACCACAGATAAAAGTAATTTACGTTTAGCCGTTTCTAAAACTTATACAAAACCTGTATTGTTTGAAAGCTTAGACATCAACTTAATCAATGCCGATGGTACAACTGAACGAGGTAATTCTGATATTGAAAATAGCGAGAATATAAATGCAGATCTAAAATTTGAATTGTTTCCTACAAGTAAAGAACTGTTTGCTGCAACTTTATTTGCTAAACATATCAACAACCCAATTGAAAGAACAGTACAAGCAAGCGCAACTGGAAGCGGTCAAACAATTACCTATTTTAACAATGATAGTGCAACGTTGTTTGGTGCAGAATTTGAATTTTTAGTTCAATTAAATAGATTGCATGACAATTTGAATGGTTTCTCTTTTGGTCTAAACACTTCTTTAATGATGACTGAAGCAACTGTAAACAAAAACAGAGCTGGTTATTTTGATACATTTGAAAAAAGAAACTTGCAAGGTGCTTCCAATTGGTTAATTAATTCAGATATAAAGTATGAGTTTAACATTGGATCAACATCAAAAAATACTGCATCTTTAGTTTATAATGTTTACGGCGAAAGAATTTATGCAGTTGGTATTGCTGGAAATGATCATATTTACGAAAAACCATTTCATAAATTAGATTTCGTATGGGGAAGCACCATCAATAAAAAATGGGATTTAAAATTTTCAGTTGATAATATACTAAATCCACTTTACACCCGAGAAATGGGAGACCGAAGTACACTTCAAATAAGCGAAAGCTCCTTAATGTTACTTAGTTTTAAAAGAGGAGTTGGATTTTCAACAAGTATATCCTACACATTCTAAATTTAAAAGAGCGACCAAATGGTCGCTCTTTTTATTTACACAAAACTTACATTGAATTTACCATTTTTTGATTTTACAATAACCTTTTTATAATAATAAGAAAACATTTAAAAAACACTTTCGGTATAAATTTGCTGAAACAATTAAAAACAAAAACACAATGAAAAAATTAATTTTAAGCTTATCAATTTTAGCTACTCTTTTTACAGCTTGTACAAAAGATGACGAAGACACAACAATCACCCCAGTAGTAGGAGAATTAACGGGATCAATAACTGCCAACAGAACTATTGCTTACGGTAATTATACGCTAAATGGAATTGTTACTATCGAATCTGGTGTAACAGTAACTTTTGATGCAGGATCAACAATTACTGCAAATGCGACAAATGGAGTAGATGCTTTAGTTGTAAAAAACGGTGGTAAACTTATTATGAACGGAACTGCAGCACAACCAATTGTTCTTACTGAGCCTTCTGCAACTCCAGGTTCATGGGGCGGAATTATTATGTATGGTGATGCGCCAATAAACGGTGCTGGTGCAGTAGCAACTAAAACATCTGAAGACGGTTTAAACTTGCCTTATGGCGGAACAAACGCAGCTCACAATGGCGGTAAATTAAGCTATGTTAGAGTGGAGTATGCGGGTAAAAAAATTACTGACGGAACAAGTGAAATGAATGGTTTTTCTTTCTATTCAGTTGGTTCAGGAACAATATTAGAAAATTTAGTATCTTACAAAGGAGCTGATGATGGTTTTGAATTTTACGGGGGTACTGTAAGTGCTTCAAACCTAATTTCTTATGGTAACTTTGATGACTCTTTTGACTGGCAAGATGGTTGGAAAGGTCAAAACAACTCAAACTGGTATGCGTACCAAGTAACTACAGGTAACTTTGGAATGGAAATTGAAGCTTCTAACAATAACAATGCGTATTTCCCAGTAATTTCAAACATTACTCTAAAAAGAGCTCCAGGTACTGTAACTGAAGGTGGTTCATCTGCTGCTGAGTACGATGCAATTCAATTCAAAAAACAAGGTAATGGTGATTTTACAAACATCTTAATATCAGGTTACACAACTGCAAATTCAACAGCGGTAAGAATCCAAGATGCAGGAACTAACACTGACCAAGTTACAGGTGGGAAAATCAAATTGACTAATGTTAAAATCAACGACGGAACATCGCAATTCGCTGGCGCAGGTGCTTTAGTAGTAACTTTCCCTTCAGGAAAATATACAACAAGCACAACATCAACTGGAGCTACTTTAACAGGTGGTTTGTGGTCAACTGTGGGTGGAGTTTCGCTTATTCAATAAGAAAAAACACTAAATTATATTAAAAATCCCTCTTTTCGAGGGATTTTTTTTTGTTTTGGCACTTTTTTTGATAATTTATTTATACATTTGTATTATAATATATTTCACCCGCATCTAAAATTTTAGAATATGCCAAAAAATTACTTTTATATCGCCCTTTTGTTTCTGATGTTTTCAACCACTTCGGTTGTAGCACAAGAAATTAAATCATCTTCAAGAGCACAAGAAAATGCTATTGAAGGTTTAACATTTTACCCTAATCCAGTAAATACTGGTAAAATTTACATAACATCAAAATCATCTGATGATAAAGAAATCATTATTTATGATGTTCTAGGCAAAAGAGTACTTCAAACTATACTTTCCGGCAAAGAATTGAATATAGGTAATTTATCTCCAGGGGTTTATATCATTAAATTTAAAGAAGGAGATGCCTCTGAAACAAGAAAACTTATTGTAAAATAACTTATTTTTTAATTGATAATTTATTTACATTGAGTTTTTTATGATATAAAAATATTTATATATCTTTGTGATCTAATCAAACATATAAATCATGAAAAAACTTTACACATTATTAGCTATTATTGCTATTTCAGTATCAAATGCTCAAACCAATTTAATTCCGAATGGAAGTTTTGAAACGTGGACTGCAGGTGTTCCTGATTCTTGGTTCACAACTGGTTCAACAGTAACTCAAAGCACAACAAATTTTTACGCAGGAACAAGTTCTTTAGGTTTAACATCTCCTGCAACAAGTAATAAAACTATAAGTCCAACAACTGATACTCCAGTAACTCAAGGCGCTACTTATGTATTTTCAGGTTGGTATTTAGACAACGATGTTAATGCAAGATTCAGATTTTGGAACCAATTTAGAACTGTTGCTGGTACTGGTGGCTCTGATACAGGAACAAATGCTTTACAGCAAACAGATTACTCTGCAAACTCAGCTTCTTGGCAGTTTTTCACTGCTGAAGCAATGCCTAGCGCAACATCAACAGTTGCAAGACCAGGATTAAGAGTTTACCCTGAAACAGGCACTACTGGTGGTGGAGTTATCTATTTTGACGATATTAAGTTTTATGATAAAGCAACAATGGCAGTAGATAAAGTAGATTATGATAGTCAAATTAAAATGGCGACTGTAATTTCTGATGCGTTAACTATCGATATGCCAACTAGAGCAACTGTAAACATTTATTCAATGGACGGTAAATTATTCAGCTCTAATAGAGTGGATAGCAATGAATCTATTAATACACAATCATTATCTACAGGCGTATATATTGTTACTATTCAAAATGAATATGCTAAAACAAGCAGAAAAGTTGTAAAAAACTAATTTCACTTTACATATACTAAAAGCACTAACAATGTTAGTGCTTTTTTTATTTATGAAGTTGCAGAGTCAATAGTCAACTGAAATTTACTTGTCAACTCTAGCCCTCCCGAAGTTTCGGGAGAGCCGATATCCTCCCGTCCCGACGGTTCGGGACCGGAGGGTAAGGGAGATAAAGGCGAGAGCGGGACAAGACGAGGATTGGAACGGGGTGGTGTGCTTCTAAAAATAACATCAATTTATAAATCAATTGGTATTTGTTTCCTATTTTTGCACCATGATTACAAAAGAAGAGATATTCCAAATTAGTTCAAAAAAAGAGTTTGAAAAAATGGCTCTTAAAGTGTTTCGACATCAATATGATCATAATTTTGTGTACAATCAATTTTGTAATTTACTCAACAAAAACAAATCCAACGTTAAGTCGCTGACCGAAATACCGTTTTTGCCCATTCAATTTTTCAAAAGTCATCAAGTGCTTAGTTCATCTGCTCCCGTTCAGCAAACATTTACAAGCAGTGGCACTACCGGCATGTTAACAAGTCAACACCTTATTACAGATACTTCTTGGTACGAAGAAAGTTACCGAAAAGCATTTGCACAATTCTATGGCAACATTGAAGATTATGCTGTTCTTGCGCTTTTGCCGTCCTATCTTGACCGTCAGGGTTCGTCACTTATTTATATGGTTAAGGACTTAATAGATAGTTCCAACCATCCCGAAAGTGGATTTTATCTTAATAATTATAACGAGTTGGCTACCAAGCTAATTGAGCTTGACAAGGCAGGACAAAATGTGTTGTTAATTGGTGTTACTTATGCCTTGCTTGATTTAATTGAAATACAAAAATTTGAATTAAAAAATACCATCATCATGGAAACTGGCGGTATGAAAGGCAAACGAAAAGAAATGATTCGGGAAGAATTGCATCAGCTCTTGTGCGAAGGATTTGGTGTGTCAAACATTCATTCAGAATACGGAATGACCGAATTATTATCGCAAGCGTACTCTCTTGGTGAAGGTGTTTTTGAATGTCCCAACTGGATGCACATCCTTATTCGCGATACCGAAGACGCACTTACCTATGTTGAGGTTCAAAAAACAGGAGGCATCAATGTAATTGATTTAGCCAATTACAATTCGTGTGCATTTATTGCCACACAAGATTTGGGAAAAAAATATCCCAATAATTCCTTTGAAGTATTGGGGCGTTTTGACAATTCTGATATTCGAGGCTGTAATTTGATGGTATTGTAATAAATTAGTACTAATTTCGTTTTCATTAAATTAAACACTTTTATATGCGATATATAAACCTTTTGCTCTTTGTTTCTTTTTCCGTTTTAGCCCAAAATAAAAAGATAGAAGTGACATTAAATTCAATTTCTGACACACCCATTTCTGCAAACAAAGCTGAATATCACATTCAGTACCAAATAGAAAACAAAACAGCAAACGAAATTTCATTTTTTCTTCTCCCAAACGCATTGATTGCAAATGCCGCGAGTTCATTAACACTTTACCCTATTTACAAAATATACCAAAACGGCGTTTTTGAAGACATGGATGGTCCTTTTTTTGAGTACGAAACTGAACTCGAATTGGAATATGCCAAAATTGAAGATAAAACATCCGAAGCAGCTACTACTATTGTAAAAAAGCTTCAAAAACAACAAGAAGCAGAAGCTTTAAGTTATTATACAAAATTTAAAGAAAGTAACTCAAGTAGTGATGTAAAATGGTTTTTTCAACGTCAGAAATTACTAGACAACATTGTTACTTTACAACCAAATGAAATAAAATTGTTTACAATAAAAACACTTTGGGATAAAAACCGACATATAAAAAATGATGATTTAGAATATTATTTAGACGAAAATAATCATATTGAAATAGAATTAATTTTGGATTTAAAAACCAATCTTTTTAAAGATAAATTATCAAACGAAGATGTAGAAAAAATAAATGCAAACCCAAATTTTATTGAAGGAGAATTTAAGTCTAACAAATTGAAAGTTAATTTTAAAGGTTAATTATATGAAAATTAAAATCATTTTATTTCTTCTGTTCACAACAATTTCTATGGCTCAAAAGCCAATTCAAATAGTAATTGATTCTATAATTTATACAGATTTAAACGAACAAAAAAGCAGAGAGTTTTCTATTTTTTATACAATAAAAAATAACTCAAACAATAAAGTTTCTTTCTTTTTAAATACAAAATCAATTTTTCCAAGTGTTGAAAGTTCGTTGCGTTATTCACCAACATATACTTTGTTTCAGAATGATAAAGAAGTACAATTATCAAAAATTTTTACTAGAAAAATAGCTACTTCAAATGGATTAGACAGTAACAATACTATTGATGAAATACTTAATAAAAGTAAAGATTCTTTGTTGATAGAACTAGAAAAATACAGAAAAGATTCAATGTATTATCAAAACAAAAAGAATAAGGCGCTTATGCAATCCGTTTTCAATTTACACCCAAATGAATCTAAACAATACAATCAAAAATTATATTGGAACAAAAACCGATACATACAAAATCAAGATTTAGAATATTATTTTAATGAACAAGACCATTATTTTTTAAGGATTGAATTAACTTTAATGAAAAAGGAATTTTCAAATATTTTAACACCACAACAACTTGAGTTGGTTTTAGAAAACCCCAATTTCATTTCAGGAAATTACTATTCAAACAAGTTAGAAATTTATTTCAAAGAATAAAAAAAGGCGTGCAATAGCACGCCATTTCAATATAAATCCCTTAAAAATGTGGCGAAATAAGTACGCTTTAAACCACGCGCACCACAAAATAATTCTTTTTACCACTTTGTAACAAAACAAACTGATTGTTTATCAAATCAGCAGTTGTCACAATATAAGTTTCAGTAACTTTGGTTTTGTTAACGGCAATTGAGTTTGCACTCAAGGCACGTCTAGCCTCACCATTCGATTTCAAAAAACCTGTTTTTTCGTTCAAAACCTCCACAATATTCAAGCCGTTTTCAATAAGATTCAACTCAATAGTTGCTTGCGGAACCCCGTCAAAAATTTCTAAAAAAGTAGCCTCGTCCAACCCTTTCAAATCGTCAGCTGTGGCATTACCAAACAAAATACCCGATGCTGCAATCGCTTTGTCAAGCTCTGCTTTTCCGTGTACAAAAGTGGTAACCTCTTCAGCTAATTTCTTCTGTAGTACGCGTGTATGAGGCGCTTCTGCATGCGCTGCAATCAACTCATTTACAGTAGCTTCATCAAGAAAAGTAAAGATTTTAATATATTTTTCAGCATCCACATCGGTTGTATTCAACCAAAATTGGTAAAACTTATATACCGACGTCTTGTCAGTAGTCAACCATACATTTCCACCTTCCGATTTACCAAATTTTGATCCGTCTGCCTTTGTAATCAAGGGGCACGTCATCGCAAAAGCTTTCGCTCCCTCTCCATTCATTCGTCGCACCAACTCGGTTCCCGTTGTAATATTTCCCCATTGGTCCGATCCTCCCATTTGCAACAAACATCCGTGTGTTTTGTACAAATGATGAAAATCATATCCTTGAATCAACTGGTACGTAAACTCCGTAAAACTCATTCCTTCACCCTCAGCACTGAGTCGTTTTTTAACAGAATCCTTCGCCATCATGTAGTTTACCGTAATACGCTTACCCACGTCACGAGCGAAATTAATGAACGAAAAATCCTTCATCCAGTCGTAATTATTTACCAAAACTGGCGCATTTACAGCCGTCGAATTAAAGTCTAAAAAGCGAGACAAAACCGATTTTATACCCGCCACATTTTTATCCAAAGTAGCCTCATCCAGCAAGTTACGCTCGTCCGATTTGCCCGATGGGTCACCAATCATACCCGTAGCACCTCCCACCAAAGCAATAGGTTTGTGTCCAAATTGTTCCAAATGAACCAACAAAATAATAGGTACCAAGCTCCCAATATGCAACGAATCACTGGTTGGATCAAACCCAATATAAGTCGTTGTCATTTCCTTAACCAATTGTTCCTCAGTACCTGGCATCATATCATGAACCAAACCACGCCATTGCAATTCTGCTACTAAATTCTTCATCTTACGCTATAAATTTCTGCAAATATAACAATTGTACCTCGGTTTTACAATTGGATAATTAGCAAATTATAAAATGTTGCATTTGAGAATTTCAAATAATTAGGAGCACACAACCCCGTTCCAAAGAACAATCCGTCCTGCTGTCGCCTTTATCTTGCTCCGTAAACTACGCAAGGATATCGGCTCCATCAGGGCTATACTTGACGTTTTGTTTTTCAGAAGTAGAGTCGTTGCAATGAAATGTTTATACCGAAAACGTAAACCCGCATGAGGGATGGGAGCGGCATCCTTTTTTGGGGCGGAGGTACGGAGCCGCAAAAAAGATACAGCGGACAGCCCGGTCCCGTTTAACGTAAATGGGGTGTTTACCGTGAATTGGCTAAACGGGACATGCCCAAATGAAAACAAAATGGTTTTTTGAAAATAAATTGCTTACCTTTGCAAAAAAATTAACGAATTAATCTGTAATAAACTGTATAACAACATTATAACAGGTTGTAGTTTTGTAAAAATTAAGACATGAGCACTAAAAAAATTATTGAGTACAGAGCATTGTACAATAGTACCAAACAAACAACTTTAAAAGAGTTGAAAACGAAGTACAGAAATTTCATGAAGGATAATCACCCGGATACTTTGATGGATGATGACGCAAGAAATGCTGCTGAGGAAAAGAGTAAAACGATTATTACAGCCTATCATTTTTTGGTGAGTATTGCTCCTGAAACGATGGATAAGGACAAGGCTGAATACACAAAAACGATTACTGAATCGAATGTGGCGGATTATCATTTTGAGGATACAGTGTTGTATGTTACGTTTTTGGACGGTAATAAATATGAGTATTTTGGTGTGCCAAGAAGCGTTTATGTGAAAATGGTGAATGCTGAATCGCCTGCTCGTTTTGCTAGAAGACACATTTTTAGTACTTATACGTACCGTAGCGCCATGAAACTTGTGGGTGCTGAGGAATAATAGTATTTTAAAAATTTATATATCAAATCCCGTTCTGTTGAATGGGATTTTTTTTGTTTTTTGAATTTAAAAATTAGCCAGGTAAATTAATTTTTTGCCACAGATTTGAAAGATTTCAGAGATTTTATCCTTGACAATCTGTGGAATCTGTGGAATCTGTGGCAAAAAAATGAGCAAATTTTATTTTTATTTTTAACAAACAAAGCTGATTTTATCTATTAATTGCCCTACTTTTGCGGGGCAATTTTTTTTATTTCTATTGAAAACAACTATTACAAATTCTGTTTTTACATCGGTTTCGGAGCTTCCAAGCACTTGGGATGATTTGGCGGTTGCAACTATTTTTTTACAAAAAAACTATTTGCAAGTTTTGGAGCTTTCCAAACCTGAAAATATGGAATGTTTTTTTATTGGTTTTTATAAAAACGAACAACTTGTTGGGATTGCACTTGCGCAATTTTTGGATTTGAATAAATTGGCATCGTTTGGTGAGCGTGACAAATGTTTTAAAACGGCTGTTAGAAATTTTGTTTTTAAGAAATTTTGTTCGCATGTTTTATTTATTGGAAATAATATGCTTACGGGTCAAAATGCGTTTCGATTTGGTGCTGAAATTTCGATTAAAAACCAAACAAAAGCCTTACTAGATGCTACAGCCGATTTGAAAAAACAATTTGAAAAAAACGGCAAAAAGATTCATATTGTTAGTTTTAAAGATTTTGAAAAACAAACGGCCAACAGTATGGCAGTGCAGGGTATGCAGTCCTACTTTCAATTTTCGGCGCAACCTAACATGGTTTTTTCTATAAAAAAGGAATGGCAATCGGAAACCGATTATGTTGCTGCATTGACCAAAAAATACAGAGATCAGTACAAAAGAGCACGCAAAAAATTAGAGGGAATTGACAGGAAAAAGCTTGATTTAGAAGCCATTATTGCCCACGAAGAAACTATATACAACTTGTACGAACATGTGGCAAAAAACGCCCCTTTCAATACGTTTTTTTTAGCAAAAAATCATTTTAGTGTTTTAAAAGAAAATCTAGGCAGCAATTTTTTACTGTATGGCTATTTTATGGATCAAAAATTGGTTGGATTTTCAACTTTGATAAAAAACGGAGCCATAATGGACACCTATTTTTTAGGCTACGATAACGAAGTTCAAAAGGAAAAAATGCTTTATTTGAACATGTTATACGATATGGTTGCCTATTCTATAAACAAAGGTTTTAAAGAAATTGTATTTGCCCGAACAGCACTAGAAATAAAAAGTTCTATTGGGGCAAA
>JBILQQ010000012.1:0-78097 GCA_044373115.1 Flavobacterium sp. | reverse complement strand
TCACCGTAAGTTCTATAAAAACCAACCCACTTACGTATATTCCATCTTGGAATTTGTTTCAATTTTGAAACATATCTATCTGAATAATGTTTCTTTAAAACCAGTTCTACACATTCTAATTTAAATGCGTAATCATACTTTCCTTTTCTTTCCATAAAAAATGCCCCAAATAGTGTCTAACTTTTTGGGGCATGATCAATAATATTTGGGGCTTTTGTGTATGCAAAATCGGCTAAAAAAGCCCGTTAATTTCAGCATCAATTTTATTTATAATCTCTCCTAAATCTTCAGGATTGTTAACAAAATCTATATTGTCAACATCAATAATTAATAATTTACCCTTTGAATAGGTTGAAATCCAAGCTTCGTAGCGCTCGTTTAACCTACTTAAATACTCAATCGAAATTGAATTTTCGTATTCTCTGCCACGTTTGTGTATTTGTCCAACCAAATTTGGAATTGAACTTCTTAAATAAATCAATAAATCGGGTGGTTGAACCAAACTTTCCATTAAGTCAAACAGTGATTTATAATTTTCAAAATCACGATTGGTCATTAAACCCATGGCATGAAGATTGGGTGCAAAAATATGTGCATCTTCATAAATAGTTCGATCTTGAATGATTTTTTTTCCACTTTCGCGAATTTGAAGCACTTGTCTGAACCGACTATTTAAAAAATAAATCTGTAAATTAAACGACCATCGCTCCATTTGATGATAAAAATCGTCAAGGTAGGGATTGTCAACAACGTCTTCAAAATGGGGTTCCCATTTAAAATGTTTTGCTAAATATTTAGTCAAGGTGGTTTTGCCTGCGCCAATATTTCCTGCTACTGCTATGTGCATTACGGTACTTGTATTTTATAATTTATAATTTCTTCGTTGGTAAAAATAGATAAAATTTGGTCTTTGTAATAAAATTTTTTAAAATGTTTCTCAACAACTTCAATTTTGTATTCAATTTTACGATTAATATCAAACAATTTTAATTCGTTATTTTGCTCATAAATCAAAAAACTATCGTTACTAATTTGATAGTTAATGCCTTCTGGTACTTTGCCGAAAGGTTTTAAATCACCAAAAACTGAAAGTGAAAATAATTGATTTTGTGTGTCAATCCAATAAAAATAATTAAAATTAGTTCCGATAATTTTTGCCAAACCTTGAATTGGGTTTCCTATGTTGGTTGCGGTGTTTGATTGTAAATCGAAGCGGAGTAATTGCTGTTGAACGCTGTCAAAAAGCCAAATAGAATTTAAACCTGATAAGCTTGAAAATGAAGCTATTAGCGATGTGTTTTGATTTGAAAAGTTAATTTTTTGTAATTCATTTAACTGATTATCAAGCAAAACTACGGTATTGAATTTTTCATAAAACAAAACTATTTTTAAAGGGTTGGTGAGGTCAACTCTTGAAGGATTTCCTAACGAAAAATTAGCATATTGAAAATCACTTTGTGCTGATATTTTATGAAAAACATTGTTTTTAAGGTAAAAATAATTGTCAAAACCATCACAACCAACAAATTCGTCAGCAATTAATGATGGGGTGCTAATTTTTATAGCCTCAATTTTTTGACAATTTGCCCAAAATGAAACTAAAAATAGCTGTAAATAAATAAGTATCTTCATCGTTTGGCTAAATTACGGTTTAACTTTTAATTAATTTCAACATAAATTAATATTTTAACATATTTTTTGTAACAATTTACTATTCAAATGATCATATTTGTTATCGAAAAAATAATATTCTTTTTTTATGAAAAAAAATCTCTTTACAATTGTCCTATTAATGTCTGGAATTTATGCAAATGCTCAAAAAGACTTTCAAGGAATGGCAGTTTATGAAACCAAAACTAGCACAGGCGATTTCAAATCAAGGTTTGAAGGAAATAAAGACATTACACCCGAAATGCAAAAAATGTTTGAAGAACGAATGAAAAAAATGTTTGAAAAAACATTTATCCTAAATTTTGACAAATCAGCATCAATATATAAGGAAGAAGAAAAGCTTGATGCAACTTCACAAGGCGGCGGAGGCATGCGAATGATGAGTTCCATGACTGGCGGTGGCGGTACAATTTACAAAAATGTGAAAGAAAAAGCCTATACAGTTGATAAAGAATTTATGGGAAAAGAGTTTCTAGTAAACGATTCGTTGCCAAAATTAAATTGGACTATGGGTTCAGAAACCCGTGTAATTGGAGGTTATACATGTTACAAAGCAACTGCTGTTAAACCTGCAAGCAAAACCGATTTTAGAAATTTTAGACCTAAAAAAGAAGAGGATAAAAAGAAAGATTCCATTGCAAATGCTGGTAAAGAAACAAAAACTAGTTTTATGGATAACCTTGAATTGCCTAAAGAAATCACTGTAACTGCTTGGTACACTCCTGAAATACCAGTTAATCAAGGGCCAGAATTTTATTGGGGTTTACCAGGTTTGATTTTGGAAGTGAATGATGGTAAAACTACAATTTTGTGTTCAAAAGTTGTTATTAATCCTAAAGATAAAGCTGAGATAAAGCCTTCTACCAAAGGTAAAAGCATTTCGCAAAAAGAATACGATGACACCGTGATTAAAAAAATGGAAGAATTTCAGGAAATGAATCAAGGAAAAGGTGGAAGAGGTGGCATGCAAATTAGAATGGGAAGATAATTAGTTATATGAAAAATTTAATTTTATTTGCTACAGCATTATTTTCAATGCTCTCTTTTTCTCAAAACATAAAATTTGAAGGACTAGTTTTTGATACTGATAAAATCCCACTTGAAATGGCAAATGTCATGGCGGTTAACAGTTCAACCAAGGCTATGGATGCCTATGCAATTACAAATGATAAAGGAAAATTTGTATTGAATTTAAAGGCAAACACCGAGTACTTAATAAAACTTAGTTATATCGGAATGCAAAATAAAGAAATTTCGATTGCTACTAAGGGTGAAAACATTACCCAAAATATCACTATGGATTACAACGGTATTGCATTGAACGATGTTGAAATAGTTAGAGAAATGCCTGTTTCCATAAAAGGTGATACCATAGTTTACAATGCCGATTCTTTTAAATCAGGTACCGAGCGTAAACTTGAAGACGTGTTGAAAAAACTTCCAGGAGTAGAAGTAAACGCCGATGGAGAAGTAGAGGTAGAGGGAAAAAAAGTGACCAAATTAATGGTTGAAGGCAAAGATTTTTTTGATGGCGATACCAAACTAGGCGTTAAAAATATTCCGGCTGATGCGATAGATAAAATTCAAGTTCTTCGTAATTACAATGAAAATTCTATTTTAAAAGGAGTAGAAAACAATCAGGATAATGTGGCAATGAACATTAAACTCAAATCAGGAAAGAAAAACTTTTGGTTTGGTGATGTAACTGCTGGAGTAGGGCTTAACGATACCAAAAGGTATATTGTAAATCCTAAATTGTTTTATTACAATCCCAAATACAGTATCAATTTGATAACAAACTTCAATAATATTGGCGAGTTGCCTTTAACTATTCAAGATTATTTTAAATTAACTGGCGGGTTCAGAAATATGATGGCAAAAGGCGGTAGTAGCTTTAATGTATCCTCAAATGATTTAGGTATTTCGTTACTACGAAACAACCGTGCCAAAGAAATTGACACCAAATTTGGGGCAACTAATTTTTCTTACAATATAACCAAATCATGGACTTTGAGTGGTTTTGGAATTGTCACTTCTTCCAAAACCGATTTGGAAACCATTTCGCAAACAAACAATTTACAACCTAATTCATCTGCAATCGCATCAACTGAAAATAGGACAGAGGTAACGCATCAAAAAAATAATTTAGGGTTATTTAAATTAAGTTCATCATATAAACCTAGCTCAAGGTTTCAATTTGATTATGATATTTTAACTAAATTTTCTAAGCAAGAGGAGGATAGTGATTTGCTCAGACAGTCTATTGTAAATTCAGTTTCAAATTCCGAATCTATATTTACTGATAAAAACCAAACACCTGTATCTGTAAATCAAAATTTAAGTTTGTATTACACACAAAACGATAAAAATATTTATGCTTTTGAATTGCAGCATTTGTACCAAGACGAAAACCCTTTTTTTAATGCCAATTTACAATCGCAACCATTTAATTTATCGGGATATGTTTTAGGTCAAAATCGAAATGATATTAATCAATCACGTTTTGTAAAAACAAATAAAATTGATGCAAAATTTGATTACTATTATATGGTTACGCCAAAAAGTAATATAAATCTAACTATTGGAACTACTTTTTCAAACCAAAACTTTCATTCAAGTATTTTCCAAACCCTAGATAATCAAACAGTAAACACTTTAAATAATGCGGAAAATAATAACCATGTAAACTATGATTTTAGTGATACGTTTTTAGGATTGCACTACAAGATTTTAACTGGTAAGTTTACCATTACACCAGGTTTAAGTTTGCACACTTTTGATATGACTAACCACCAACTTGGCACCAGTTTTTCAAGAAAGTTCAATAAACTTTTACCTGATTTTACTACAATTTATCAAATTAAAAAAGCGGAATCATTGACTTATAATTATGCTATAACTAATAGTTTTACAGATATAAATAGACTTGCTGAAGGTTTTGTTTTTAATAATTTTAACAATTTATCAAGAGGAAACAGATTGCTTGAAAACGCTACACAAGAATCACATTCGTTGCGCTATTTTAAATATAATATGTTTAATATGGAAAATATTTCGGGCTTTGTTAATTACTCAAAAACAATTGATGCGGTTAAAACAAGTTCTGTATTTAATGGAGTAAATCAATCATCACTTCCATATAATTCAGCTTTTGCCGACGAAAATTTTTCAGCACGAGGATCCTACGGAAGGTCGTTTTTAAGAAAATATAAAGCTTCATTTTCAACTGCGTTAAATTGGTCAAAATTCAATAACATTCAAAACGGATTTTTAACCACAACAGAGAGTTTTACTCAAAATTACACTCTATCTGCAAGTACCAATTACAAATCATTTCCTAACTTAGAAATGGGTTATTCATATACGGTAAATGATTATAATAACTCAAAGTTTTTTACAAACAAACCTTTTGCACGGTTAGATTATTATTTTCTTGATGCATTTTCTTTTGTAGCTGATTATGAATATTATAAGTATAATAATTCATCAAAAACTGTTCAGAATAAATACGATTTTTTGTCGGCAAGTTTGATTTATCAAAAAAAAGAAAGTAAGTTTGAATATAAAATAGCAGCTACAAATTTGCTCAATACAACATCGTTAAATGATGATAGTTTTACACAATTTTCAACCCGAACCTCACAGTATGTTGTGCAACCAAGGTATATTATTTTTAGTTTGAAATATAATTTGTAATCAAATTTCAAAAAAAAATCAGCTTTTAATAAGCTGATTTTTTTTGTTATGCTACCAAATTTTCATCAGTATGGTAATCTACCAAATTAAGATTCCCTTCAAAACAAATTGGATTTTTCCAACTTTCTTCTTGGTGATTAAAATGGAAATCTATTACTATTTTTGAATCTTGTATAATTACTTTTGCTTTGCCTAACATTGATTTTGGTAAACATAAATTATTTTTCAAACTCATAAATCCAACCTCAAATTCTCCTTCTTTTTTTAGATCAAAATTGTTTATAATGGTAATTATCAATTCATTTTCTTCAAATTGATCTTGAAGTTTGATACCCAAAACTTGTTTGTTATTATCACAAAAAAACTTAGAATTTGGTGTTAGTTTTACATCCTTAATTTTATTTTTTTTAGAAATATAAAAGTGTTCGTCAAATGATGTAAGCCCTCTTATATCTACCAATTTACACTCAGTAGTGTTGAAAAATTCGTTTACTTCTAAAGAAAGAAGCATTAAAAAAAAATCTGTTTTATTTGCGTTCATGCTCATTGTTATTTCATGCAAATATCCAACAGAAATGTATCTTAATGGTTAGTCATTATGTAAACGGTAGGTTTGAATAAGCTAACTGCGACAACATTATTTGTTAAACTTTTTTAAATAAATTTAAAAATTCTTGTTTTTTATTTCTGCTCATTGCAATATTTTTGCCGTCTTGCATTATTATTTCACCACCCTCACCACGAATGTATTGTTTGATATATTTTAAATTGACAATGTGTGATTTATGTGCTCTAAAAAACAACGAATTATCTTGAAGCACATCTTCAAAAGTCGCCATAGTTTTGCTAGCTAAGTGCTTGGTCTTGTCGTTCATTACAATGTAAGTATAGCAACTACTTGCTTCCAAGTACATTATTTCATCAATTTTTACAAAAACTAATCCTTCCTGTGTTGATAATGCAATGGTGTCTTGCATTTTACCATTAATAAATTGTTGTAAATGCGATAATTGGTCCTTTGATATGAGTAAATCTTCGGTCTTGTATTTTTCAATTACCTGTAAAATATCTTTTGCATCTATTGGTTTTAAAAGATAATCCAAAGCATTCATTTTCAATGCTTTAATCGCGTATTGGTCATAAGCTGTTGTAAAAACAACTTTAAAAGGCAAGGTTTCAAATTGGTTTAAAACATCAAATCCATTTAAGTTTGGCATTTCGATGTCAAGAAAAACAAGCTGTGGATGATGTGTTTCAATCAACTTTTTTGCCTCAGTACTGTCTTGTGTTGTGGCTACAATTTCTATTTCGTTTACGTTACTTAATAGGTGTTGTAATGTAATGATGCAATGGTTTTCATCATCAATAATAATGGCTTTAATCATAATAATATAGTTCTAGTTGTACTTCAGTTCCTTTTGCATTTTTATTTTCGTCGTATAAATCAATGATTTCAAATTTATTTTTTGAATTGAGCATTAATAATCGGTTAATGGTTATATCAATTCCATACGATTTATGTTTTACGTCTTTTTGCTTTAACAATGCTGAGGCATTTCTGCCAATTCCATCGTCAATTATTTTTATAAACAAATAGTCGCTTTTATCTTCAAATATGATACTTAGTTTTCCTTTTTCTTTTTTGTTATGAAGTCCATGCCAAATCGAGTTTTCTACAAATGGCTGAAGTATCAAGGGCGGAATGTTTATTCCAAAATTATCCATTTCTTTGTCACATATTATTTCGTAATCAAATTTATGGTCAAGCCTTACCGACTCTAATTCTAAATAAAGTTCTAGTGTTTCAATTTCTTTGGTTAAATTGATAGCGCTGTGTCTTGAATTTTCTAAAATATTTCGCATTAATTTTGAAAAAGTCGTCAAATAGCCGCTTGCTTCATTGGTTTTTTGTTGGATAATAAAACTATTAATTGAGTTCAATGAATTAAATAAAAAATGAGGATTCATTTGAGATCGTAGTGTTTGCATTTCTACGTCTTTTATTTTTCGTTTTAATTCGCCTTCTCTTTTTTCATGAAGCACTAAATTTCGATTGATCATAAATCCAATAGCTGTTAAGAGCAATCCTATAAAAATATAAAACCAAACGGTTTTGTAAAATGGAGGTTTTATGTTAATTGTAATTAGCAACGGCTTTTTTACCCAATTATTCAAATTGTCACCTACTTCTACAATTAATTTGTAATTTCCATGTTGTAATTTAACTAGAGGTAGTTTTGGATTTGCTCCTAGATCTGTCCATTTGGAATCACCTTCAAATTTATATCTATAAATTGTTTTTTCTTTATCCAAAAAAGATAATGATGAAAAATGTAAATCCAATTCTATAAAATTGTAATCTAACTCTAAATGGTTTGATGTATTTGGCATAAACTCGCCATCTTTTTCAATTGCAATCAGCTCTAAATTATTAAATAATTTGGTTTGTAGTATTTTTTTCTGATCAATTATTTGGATTTGAGTATCGGTGCCAATTGCTATTTGGTCATTTTTTAATTTGCAAAAACCATTTGTTAAATCATTAGTTTTTAGTCCATCAATCTGCGAAATTTGAATTACTTTGTTAGTTTTAAAAGAATACACATGCAAGCCTTCAGCACTTGCAAACCAAATATTTCCATCTGCATCACCTGTTATTCCTTCTATTTGATCGTTTGCTACATTGTATTCTAATGTGTTTAATGCGTGGATTATAGCGCCATTTTTATTACACGTATTAAAACCACCGTGTCCCGAAAAAATTATATGATTTTCTTTAGTAAATCCAATTCGGTTGTAATAATCCGTTACAAAATAACGCCCGTTTTGGTATTTTTTTAATTTACTTATTTCTGCAATTTTGTTTGTTTTTCTGTCAAATGTTGCAATTCCAAAATCTTTCGGCATCCAGCATGCAAACCATATTTTTTTATTTGCATCTTCGGCAATGTCATTAAAGGTGTTGTTTTGCCAAAAGGCTGCGTTGTTTTTTATAAAATCTAGTTGTTCAATTCCTTTGTTATATACTCTAATTTTCCCTTTATTTTGAATTACCCATAACAAATCATCTTGGTCAATAATTGCCTTTTTTACTTCAAACGGAGTGTGTATAAGTTTGTTTATTTTCTCATTTTCAATTGTGTAAACACCTGTATTTGTTGCTACTACTATTGTTTTGTTATGTAGAGATAAGTTTTTTATTTGACACTTTTTATCGGCAAATTCGTATTTTTTCCAACTATTTTTTTTGGTGTAACTGTATATTGAGTTTGTGTTGTAGCTGATCCAAATAGTTTCTTCGTTATCCTGAATTATTGAGTTAATTGAATGTGGAAATTCTTCTGGTGGTAAAATTGTCTTTATAGCTCCATCGTTTTCAACTAATTTTATCAATCCCTTATTTGATGATATCCAAACTATTTTCGTTTCTTCATCAAAAAATATCGAATTTATATTGTATTTTGTTTCATAAATTTTATAGGAAGTACCTAATTTAATATTCAATAAATAAATTTCGTGATTGGAATAAACAAATAGTTCATTTGCATTGTGCTCCTTTTTCTCCAAATAAAATTGTTCATTGGCATTTTTGAAAGTATCTATTGTAACTAGATTATTTGTTGATAGGGTATAACTAAGTATTCTGTTATCTTCGGTGGTAAACAAAATCAAATCGTCATTTACCATTGACGAGGATACTATTTTTTCTTTCCGTAATAAACTATTTGCGTGATTGGATAGTTTTTGCGTTTTTTTATCCCAAACAAATAGTCCTTTATGTGTGGCAATCAAAAGGGAGTTGCTTTGTTTTGGTTCAATAAAGCTAGCTGAAAACCGAACGTCTTTATTCAATAAATCAATAGGGTAACTTTTGCTTATGTTTGAGTTTTTGATAAAATATTTTATATTATTCTGATCGGTGCACCATATTCTGTTTTCATTGTCAACATAAATATTATCGTAATGGTCATTATTTGTGTTATGATCACTGTAATCAACATTAGCAATTCGGTCAGGATTGTCAAATATTGTTTGTATTGTTCCAACGCCTTTGCCATGAAAATAAAAATACAAACCTTTATTTTTTGTGAATAAATGGGTAGTTTGTGTTGTAATATATTTTGTTTTAACAAATTGATACCCGTCATACAAACATAATCCTCTTTGTGTGGCAACATATAATTTATAGTCTTTCTTTACCACGCAACTCACATAATCTGAAGGAAGCCCATCTTTAAAATTAATAATTTCTTCGCGGTACGTTTTTTGCGAAAGACATAACCAAGGTATAAAAATAAGAAGGTACAGTATTTTTTTGTTTTGCATCCCTTTTTTAATAAAGGTATAAAAGTAACTTATCGCTAAAAACAGCGGCTATTTATTTCCGACCTAAAATATCTAAAAACGATTTTAATTACAAAAAAAGCCAACACTTTAGTGCTGGCTCTTTATAAAATATACGTTTTTTTATAATGAAAACGCTTTTTTTACTTGATCAACATAATCCAGTTGCTCCCATGTAAACAAATCAACTGTAATCGTTTTTGATAGCCCACCAGGAGCCGAAAATGTTTTAGTTACCGTTTCTGGCTTGCGTCCCATATGACCATAAGCAGCTGTTTCGCTATATATTGGGTTTCTCAATTTCAATCGTTGCTCAATAAAGTATGGGCGCATATCAAATATACCCTCAACCACTTTACTAATTTCGCCGTCAGTTAATGCAACTTTAGAAGTCCCATAGGTATTAACGTTTATTGACGTTGGCTTTGCCACCCCAATTGCATACGAAACCTGAACCAATATTTCATCACACAATCCTGCAGCTACCAAGTTTTTCGCAATATGACGTGTGGCATACGCCGCACTTCTATCCACTTTGCTTGGGTCTTTTCCAGAAAATGCTCCTCCACCATGAGCTCCTTTACCACCATAAGTATCCACAATTATCTTTCTTCCTGTTAATCCAGTATCGCCATGCGGTCCACCAATTACAAACTTCCCAGTAGGATTTATATGATAGGTAATATTGTCATTAAATAAATGGGCATATTGCGGATATTTAGCCTTAATTCTCGGAATCAAAATTCCAACCAAATCCGACTTAATTTTTGCCAACATCGCTGCCTCTTCATCAAAATCATCGTGTTGCGTTGAAATCACAATAGCATCAATACGCACAGGCTTGTTGTCATCAGAATATTCCAAAGTAACTTGTGACTTCGCATCGGGTCTCAAATAGGTAATTTCAACATTTTCTCTTCTCAAATTTGCCAATTCAATCAAAATAGCATGCGACAAATCCAACGCCAATGGCATGTAATTCTCTGTTTCGTTAGTAGCATACCCAAACATCATCCCTTGGTCTCCAGCACCTTGCTCTTCCTTGCTAGCTCTATCAACACCTTGGTTTATATCTGCCGATTGCTCATGTATAGCCGACAAAATCCCACAAGAATTTGCCTCAAACATGTATTCACTCTTGGTGTAACCAATTCTCTTGATTACATCACGTGCAATTTGTTGCACATCCAAGTACGTATTCGATTTCACTTCGCCAGCCAAAATAACTTGTCCTGTAGTAACAAGGGTTTCGCAAGCCACTTTTGACTCAGCATCAAATGCCAAAAAATTATCAATTAATGCATCTGAAATTTGATCAGCTACTTTGTCTGGATGTCCTTCACTAACAGATTCTGAGGTAAATAAATAAGCCATTTTTATAATTTTTAATTAAATTAAATTCAGGAAAAAAATAAAAAATTGCAAAAAAAAAGCTAAAGAAGTAAGTCTGCTTTAGCATTTTTTATAGAGGTTGCAATCAGTTCAAATTTTTCCTCTTTATTTCGACTGCAAATGTATAAAGACTATTTCAATTCTAAAAATTTTTTAGATTTTTTTATCTAATTTTTATTTTTTAGTAGCACAAAACCTCGTTACAAAAGACATCTTGTTCCGCTATCGCCTTTATCTTGCTCCGTAAACTACGCAAGGATATCGGCTCTATCGGGGCTAGAATAGATATTTTCATTTCCAAAAGACAAATCCAAAAAAAAATTAAAAATTTAAAAATCAAAATTACTACTCAATATTCACGCTCAACAGCTCCCCCTTTGGGGGTTGGGGGGCTCTTCGCAAGGATATCGGCTCTATCGGGGCTAGAATAGATATTTTCATTTCCAAAAGACAAATCCAAAAAAAATTAAAAATTTAAAAATCAAAATTACTACTCAATATTCACGCTCAACAGCTCCCCCTTTGGGGGTTGGGGGCTCTTCGCAAGGATATCGGCTCTATCGGGTCTAGAATAGATATTTTCATTTCCAAAAGACAAATCCAAAAAAAAATTAAAAATTTAAAAATCAAAATTACGACTCAATATTCACGCTCAACAGCTCCCCCTTTGGGGGTTGGGGGGCTCTTCGCAAGGATATCGGCTCTATCGGGTCTAAAATTGACTAATTGTTTTTCAGTTGATGTTTTACACCACAGCAAAAAAAACCAACTCCAAATAAATAATACTAGAAACATGATTATTTGGATGTAATTTTTTTATTTTTTCGAAACCTTTAAAATACAAAATTCAAAAAATGAGCCTGTCACGACACAAAAAAAACATAACAAGAAGTGTTATAAAATGATGTTGGTACTACTTAAAAAATTTAAAAAAGTGCGTTGTGTTTCTTTTTTTTCGGTTGGTTAATATTTAAAGTGCAAAATAATTTATCAAATTGAATTATGGTAGAATAAAAAACTAAATAATATGTTTAAAATAACAAAATACAGAAAATTAATCCAAATATTTTTTATTTGTAGAATAGTTTTCTAAATTTGCACCATCAAATAACAATAAAAAATAAGAACTATGAAAAATTATTCAAAATATATGATGATGTGCTGTACTGCTTGTTGCATGTGGATTTTTCATGTTCATTTCCAAAAGAATACGATTTAATATCATAATAAAATTAACTCGAAGCCCCTTTTGGAATGCCACCCAAAAGGGGCTTTTGTTTATACTTAGTTCAAATAAAAATCAATCAAAAAATTAAAAAATGAGTACACAAAAATTTGCCACAAAATCGTTACATGCCGGACATGACGTTACAAAAACTTCAGGAACTAGAGCAGTACCTATTTATCAAACCTCGTCGTATGTGTTTAACAACACAGAGCATGCAGCCAATTTATTCAATTTATCTGAAAGCGGATACATTTATACCCGATTGAACAATCCAACAAATGATATTTTGGAACAACGATTAGCAGCTCTTGAGGGCGGTATTGGGGCTGTTGTTACTGCTTCGGGCACATCTGCAATTGCAACGGCTTTGCTGGTTTTGCTCAAAGCGGGCGATCATATTGTTGCATCGAGTAGCTTGTATGGCGGAACGTATAACTTGTTGAAAGTGACTTTGCCTAGATTGGGAATTACTACAACCTTTGTCGATCCTTCAAATCCAGAAAATTTTAGAATTGCATCACAAGAAAATACACGTGCTTTTTTTGCAGAAAGTTTGGGAAATCCTAAGTTGGATGTGCTCGATTTAAAAGCAATTGCTACAGAAGCAATTGCATACAAGGTGCCATTTATTGTTGACAATACCGTTGCAACACCCTACTTGCTCAACCCGATAGAATATGGTGCCAATATTGTTATTCATTCATTAACCAAGTATATAACGGGCAACGGGACTTCTCTAGGTGGTGTAATTATTGACGCCGGAAATTTTAATTGGGACAATGGTAAGTTTCCTGAATTTACAGAACCATCGGCAGGATACCACGGATTAAAATATTATGAGGCATTGGGTGCAGCTTCATATATTGCTAAAGTACGCATTGAAGGGCTTAGAGATTTTGGAGCAGCGCTGAGTCCATTTAATGCTTTTCAAACCATTCAAGGATTGGAAACTTTAGAAATCAGGGTTAAAAAACACAGCGAAAATGCACTTCAACTGGCGCAATGGCTAGAAGATCAAGAAGCTGTACAATGGGTCAATTATCCAGGATTGGCTTCTTCAAAATATAAAAAAATGTCTGAAAAATATCTTCCGAAAGGACAAAGCGGTGTTGTAACCTTTGGGTTAAAAGGTGGTTTTGAAGCGGCTAAAAAAGTAGCTAATGAAACCAAATTGTTTTCACTGTTAGCAAATATTGGCGATACCAAATCATTAATAATTCATCCTGCAAGTACCACACATCAACAGTTATCAACTGCCGAGCAACAAGCAACAGGTGTAACAGAAGATTTGATTCGTCTTTCGGTAGGATTAGAAGATATTGAAGATCTAAAATCAGATTTACAAGCCGTTTTCGAAACAATAAGTGTTGGAATAGTAAAATAGTTTTGTTTATTTTAATTGTCTCCAACTTTTATTTCAGTTGGAGACAGTTTTTTTTATAGTTATGAATCAATTACAAGGTATTAAAATAGAAAATTTTTTACTCCATTCTGGAGCAATTAAATCATTTGATTTGAGTTTTCAGGTTTTTGGGCAAACCATTGGCAATGCACCCGTTGTGGTTGTAAACCATGCACTTACTGGAAATTCGAATGTTGCTGGAGAAAACGGCTGGTGGAAAGAAATAATAGGCGATGATAAAGTAATCAATTTAAAAAAATATACGGTTATTGCCTTTAATATTCCGGGTAATGGCTTTGACGGAAAGCAAGAGAATTTGATTGAAAATTATAAAGAATTTACAATTAGAGATATTGCAAAGCTCTTTTGGGAAGGGTTGAGTTTGTTGAAAATTTCGACCATTCACAGTTTAATAGGAGGGAGTTTAGGTGGTGCTGTTTCTTGGGAAATGACAGTTTTGAACCCCACAAAAGTTGATAATTTAATACCCATTGCCACTGATTATAAAGCTACAGATTGGGTTATAGCCAATGTGTTGATTCAAGATCAAATATTGAACAATTCTAGCAATCCCATTGCAGATGCACGATTACATGCCATGTTGCTTTATAGAACGCCTAAGTCTATCAATCAACGATTTTTACAACAAAAAGTAGATAACAAAGAGGAATATCAAATAGAAAATTGGCTGATCAACCACGGTGCAAAACTCACCAACAGATTTACGCTAAAAGCCTATAAGTTGATGAATCATTTACTGCGCACTAATGATATTACAAGGTCTAGAAATTCGTTGGTAGCAATAGGTAAAACGATACCAACAGCTATTCATATCATTGCTGTTGATACCGATTATTTTTTTACTGCTGATCAAAATTTAGACACATATAATCAATTAAAACCTATAAAACAGAATGTTTATTACCATGAAATCAACTCCATTCATGGGCACGATGCTTTTTTGATAGAAATTGATCAATTAATTGCTTTAATCAAGCCAATATTTAAATAAAACAAAATGGAAATAGTAGAAATTCAGGAACAATTGGTAGCCCAAAAATCAATAAACGTAGTAGAAAATGTATCATTAATAAACCTTGAAGGAAGTGGGCTTTTTGGAAAAATAGGTGTTGACGCACGTATTTTTAAGGTTATGGAAGAGCGTAATATTAGTGTAAATATTATTTCTCAAGGATCTTCTGAAAGTGGAATCGGAATAATTATCGAAACCAATAGAGCATCTGAAGCCTTGATAGGATTGGAAAAAGAATTTGAAATTGACTTATACAAAAAAGATGTAACTAAAATATCTGTTGATGATTTTGTTGATGTTATTTCAATAATAGGACAAGATTTAAATACATTTCATAAAACCTATAAGGCACTAATTAGAAATACTATTATTCCTGTTTTATTTAACAATACTACTTCTGGAAAAAATATCAGTTTGGTGCTTCGTAAAAAAGATACAAAACGTGCACTAAATATTATTGATGGAGAAATTTTTGGTGTAACTAAAAAAATCAACATTATTGTTTTTGGGCATGGGCTTGTTGGAGGTACTTTAATTGATCAAATTGTAACATCTGCAAAAAATATTGAAGAAAAAAAAGGTGTAAAGTTGAATATTTTTGCTGTTGCTAATTCAACAAAAATTTTATTTAATAAGGATGGAATCAATCAGGATTGGAAAGCAGAAATTAATAGAAAAGGTATTCCGTACAACTTGACTGATGTACTACAATTTACAAAAGTAAATCACCTAGAAAACCTTATAGCAATAGACAATACAGCAAGTGTGGAATTTGTACAAAATTACGTCAAACTTATAGATAACAACTTTGATATTGTGTCGTCAAATAAAATTGCCAACACGTTGGATTATGATTTTTATAAGCATATCAGAACAGTATTACAAAAAAATCAAAAAAAATACCTGTATGAAACCAATGTTGGAGCGGGATTACCCTTGATTGACACCATCAAATTACTACATCTTTCGGGTGAAAATATTACCCGAATAAAAGGGGTTTTTTCTGGTTCTTTGAGTTTTATTTTTAATCATTTTTCAAAAGAAAATAAAACCTTCAGCCAAGTGCTGAAAGATGCCATTTCAAATGGTTATACAGAACCCGACCCAAGAGAAGACCTCTGCGGAAATGATGTTGCTAGAAAATTGTTAATACTAGCACGCGAATTGGAACTTCAAAATGAATTTAATGAAATTGATATTCAAAATTTAATCCCAAAACATTTGCAGGAACTAAGTACTAGAGAGTTTTTAGTAAATTTAGAAAAATTGGATAATCATTTTGAAACGATCAAATCCAGCCTAGAACCAGGTAATGTATTGAGATATGTAGGCGAATTGTATGGCGATTTACAACAAATAAAAGGAAATTTAGAAGTGAAATTAATTGCTGTTTCCGAAAATTCAGCACTTGGGCAACTCAAAGGATCAGATTCTATTTTTGAAATATATACTGAATCCTATGGCGAAAGACCTATCGTTATTCAAGGTGCAGGTGCGGGAGCATCTGTAACTGCGAGAGGTGTTTTTGGAGATATTTTGCGCGTAGCAGATAAAAATTAACTAATCCATTTTCAAATCTACAAGTTTTTGTATCTTGTCGAATTTTATTTAGAAATTAATTTAAAATACAATAAGATGAAAGTTACTTTAGAACGATTAGATAATGATTACCACTTCCAACTTACCAACGAACGTGGACATATTGTAAATCTTGACAATAGCCCAGATCATGGAGGCAATAACAAAGGGGCAAGTCCAATGGAGCTACTTCTGATGGGTTTGGCGGGTTGCAGTGGTATTGATATTATTGCCATTTTAAAAAAACAAAAACAAGCAATAACCTCATTCAAAGCCGATGTCGAAGGTTTTAGAGAACAAGTTGAGGATGCAAAACCATTTAAGAAAATTACAGTTGTTTTTTATCTTGAAGGCGATATTCAACCAAGTAAGGCATTTAGAGCCACCCAACTTTCGTTTGATAAATATTGTTCCGTTTCCAAAACCTTAGAACTCATGGCTACAATTGAATACAAAGTGGTAGTAAACGGAGAGCATATCGAAAATCAATAACATCGATTTTGTAGTTTTCATTTAAAATAATCTATAATAACTATCTATTTTAGATTTATAATCTAAAAAATAACAAAAATTCCCTATTTTCAGAATTTATTTCTTTTTCTACTTTTTTTTACTAAATTTGCACTGTTCTTAAAATTAATGTTTGTTATCACGAAAGCTGGAGGGAATAGACCCATTGAAAGCTTAGCAACCTCCAACTAGGAAAGGTGCTACATTCTATTCTGATATTAATCGGAAAAAGATAACCCAAGGAAATTTTTCCCAATTTCTTGATAACATATTAACTATATAAACTTTGTGAAACTCTGTGAAAACTTAGCGTAACTCTGTGCAACAAAAAAAATATGTCAAAAATTCAACAAGCCATAAAAGAAAGAATCCTTGTCCTAGACGGTGCTATGGGAACCATGTTGCAACGCAACAATTTCTCTGAAGAAGATTTTCGCGGCGAACGCTTCAAAGATTTTCCATATCCGTTAAAAGGAAACAACGATTTGCTTTCCATCACACAACCCGAAGCGGTTAAATCAGTTCATCGCGCCTATTTTGAAGCCGGTGCAGATATTGTTGAAACCAATACGTTTTCTGGAACGACTATCGGTATGGCAGATTATCATTTGGAAGATTTGGTCTACGAACTCAACTATCAATCGGCAAAAATTGCCCGAGAAGTAGCCGACGAATTCAAAGATCGCCCACGATTTGTAGCAGGTTCCATTGGGCCAACAAATAGAACCGCATCCATGTCGCCAGATGTAAACGATCCAGGCTATCGCGCAGTTACTTTTGATGATTTGCGAGTGGCTTACAAACAACAAGTAGAAGCCTTGATTGACGGCGGTTGCGATGTGTTGTTAGTGGAAACTATTTTTGATACCTTGAATGCCAAAGCTGCTCTATTTGCTATTGAAGAAGTAAAAGAAGAACGAAAAATAGACATGCCAGTAATGGTTTCAGGAACGATTACCGATGCTTCAGGAAGAACACTTTCTGGCCAAACGGTTGAGGCTTTCTTAATTTCGATTTCGCATATTCCGTTATTGAGTGTAGGATTCAATTGCGCCTTAGGTGCCGATCAGTTGAAACCGTATTTAAAACGTTTATCGATGAATACGCAATTGAATATTTCGGCTCACCCTAATGCAGGTTTACCTAACGCTTTTGGACATTATGACCAAACCCCAGTAGAAATGCAAGCCTTAATCAAAGAATATTTAAAAGATAATTTAATCAATATCATTGGTGGTTGTTGCGGAACTACTCCAGATCACATCAAAGCAATCGCTGATGTAGCGAGAGAGTTTAAACCGAGAAAAGTGTAAGGGTTGATAGTTGGTAGTTGTTGGTTGATAGATTGAAAACTAAAAACTATCAACCAACAACCAAAAACAAAAAAGATGGAATATATAAAATTAGATGTTTGGGTAGAAACTAGAAAATTAGCTAATTTGATTTATGATGCAACTAAAGTTTTTCCTAAAGAAGAAATTTTTGGTTTGGTGAATCAAATGAGAAGATGCGCTATTTCAGTTCCGTCTAATATAGCAGAAGGTTGTGGTCGTCAAACCGCAAAGGACACGATTAATTTTTTGCATATTTCAAGAGGCTCTTTATATGAGTTAGAAACACAATGTTATTTAGCATTTGATCAAAAATATATTGATGAAAATAATTTTACTGTTATTTTTAATCAAATTCAAACAAGTAAGAAATTGTTAAATGGATTTATCAATTATTACAAAAAATTATAATTATGGGTATTGATATTACCAACAACCAACAACCAACAACCAACAACTATTTAAAGTTGTCCGGTCTCGAACCTTTAATCATAACACCTGAAACCAACTTCGTAAACGTTGGTGAACGTACAAACGTCACAGGTTCTCGTAAATTTCTCCGTTTAATAAAAGAAGAGAAATATGATGAGGCACTTTCTGTAGCAAGAGATCAAGTAGAAGGTGGTGCGCAAATCATCGATGTCAATATGGATGAAGGCATGTTGGACGGGGTATATGCAATGACCAAATTCTTAAACTTAATTGCTGCTGAACCCGATATTTCTCGTGTTCCCGTAATGATTGATAGCTCAAAATGGGAAATCATCGAAGCGGGACTGAAAGTCATTCAAGGAAAAGGAGTAGTAAATTCGATTTCGTTAAAAGAAGGGGAAGAAATCTTTATTCATCATGCTAAATTAATAAAACGATACGGAGCCGCAGTAATCGTAATGGCATTTGACGAAAATGGTCAAGCCGATAACTACGAACGACGCATCGAAATTTGCAAAAGAAGTTACGATGTATTAGTTGATAAAGTAGGTTTTCCTGCTCAAGACATTATTTTCGACCCGAATATTTTTCCAGTTGCCACAGGAATGGAAGAGCATAAATTGAATGCTTTGGATTTCTTTCGTGCCACAAAATGGATTAGAGAAAACTTGCCTTATGCCCATATTTCGGGAGGAGTGAGCAATGTTTCTTTTTCGTTTAGAGGTAATGACAAAGTGCGTGAAGCAATGCACTCGGCATTTTTATACCATGCCATAAAAAATGGAATGACAATGGGTATAGTAAATCCTGAAATGTTGGAGATTTACGACGAAATTGATCCTGTTTTATTAGAACACGTAGAAGATGTTTTGTTAAACAGAAGAGAAGATGCTACCGAGCGTTTATTGGATTTAGCAGAAAGTTTCAAAGGTGTCCTTTCCAACCCTTCGGGGGTGATTAAGGGGGGGATGGAATGGCGTTCAGGAACAATACAAGAACGATTAACCCATTCGTTAGTAAAAGGAATTGACGAATTTATAGAAATAGATGTAGAAGAAGCTAGATTGTCTGCCCATAAAGCCATAGAAGTTATAGAAATTAACCTAATGGCAGGAATGAATGTAGTTGGTGATTTATTTGGAAGCGGAAAAATGTTCTTGCCACAGGTAGTAAAATCGGCACGTGTAATGAAAAAAGCGGTGGCTTATCTTCTCCCTTATGTAAGCCCCCCAACCCCCGAAGGGGGAGCTCCCAGCATTGAGGAAAAACAATCATGGGAAACCGCTAGTCCAGTTTTATATAACATCTTGAAGGAAAAAGCCAAAGAAATGCGAAACAAACCCACTGAAGCAGAAAAAATGCTTTGGAATGTTTTGAGCAATAAAGGAATTGAAAATTATAAATTCAGAAGACAACATATTATTGGCGAATATATCGTTGATTTTGTATGTTTGGAAAAACGATTTGTAATTGAAGTTGATGGTTCTGTACATAATGAATTAGAACAAATAGAGCACGACAAACAAAGGACAGAATGGCTAGAATCTAAAGGTTTTAAAGTGATAAGATATTCAAATAATCAAGTCCTCACAGACCTTTTCAATACCATCGAATCTATAAAGAAACATTTATCCACAATGTTGGCAGCTCCCCCTTCGGGGGCGGGGGGGGCTGGTCGTATCCTTATGGCTACTGTAAAAGGGGACGTTCACGATATTGGAAAAAATATTGTTTCAGTTGTTTTAGCGTGTAACAATTATGAAATAGTAGATTTAGGAGTGATGGTAGCGCCTGAGAAAATTATTGCAGCCGCTATTGAGCATAATGTAGATATTATTGGGTTGAGCGGATTGATTACGCCTTCGCTTGACGAAATGGTGTATTTAGCCAAAGAAATGAACAAACTTAACATCAAAATTCCAGTAATGATTGGAGGTGCAACTACCTCTCGTGCACATACCGCTGTGAAAATTGCTCCAGAATATAAAGGGACTGTTGTTCACGTGAACGATGCTTCGAGAGCTGTAACGGTTGCTAGTCATTTGCTTCAAGATGAAACCAAAGAGAAATACACACAAGACATTCGTACGGAATACGACGCACTTCGTGAAGGGTATTTGAATCGTAGTAGAGATAAAAATTTCTTAACGATTGAACAAGCCAGAGCCAATAAATTAAAACTAGATTGGACAAATTATACACCTGTAAAACCAAATTTTATTGGAACAAAAACCGTTGATGTTGCTATTGCTGATTTAGTCGATTATATTGATTGGACACCGTTTTTCAATTCTTGGGAATTGTACGGAAAATACCCAGCTATTTTAACCGATGAGGTGGTTGGTGAACAAGCAACATCGTTGTTTGCAGATGCACAAAAAATGTTGAAACAATTAATCCAAGAAAATTGGTTGACTGCCAAAGGTATTTTAGGAATTTTTCCTGCGAATCAAATAAATGACGATGATATAGAGATACAAGCCCCCCCCGCCCCCGAAGGGGGAGTTCCCAACTTTGTGGATAAGTATGGGTGGGAAACTGCTGGCTCTGAATTGTATAGTGTTTTAAAGGAAAAAGCAAAAGAAATGCGAAACAAACCCACTGATGCAGAAAAAATGCTTTGGAATGTTTTAAGTAATAAAGGAATTGAAGAGCATAAATTTAGAAGACAACACATTATAGGTGAATACATTGCAGATTTTGTTTGTTTAGAAAAAAGATTGATAATTGAAGTTGATGGATCTGTTCACAATGATTTAGCACAAATCGAACACGATAAGCAAAGAACCGAATGGTTGGAATCAAAAGGTTTTAAAGTGATAAGATACTCAAACAATCAAGTCTTATCCGACCTTTTCAACACCATCAATTCAATTACGAATCACTTATCCGCAAACTACTCAGCTCCCCCTTCGGGGGCGGGGGGGGCTTTTCTATCCGCAAACTACTCAGCTCCCCCTTCGGGGGCGGGGGGGGCTTTTCTAACTTTACGCCAACAAAGTTCCAAAACCTCGGGAGCTCCAAACATTGCACTTGCTGATTTTATTGCACCAAAAGATTCAGGAATTCAAGATTATATGGGTTGTTTTTGTGTAACAACTGGTTTTGGAGTTGAAGAAAAAGCCAAAGCATTTGAAAATGATTTAGATGATTACAATTCGATTTTGGTCAAAGCCTTAGGCGATCGTTTAGCGGAAGCCTTTGCTGAATATTTGCACTTACAAGTGCGTAAGGAAATTTGGGGCTACGCATCTGACGAAAATTTATCGAATCAAGATTTGATTGCCGAAAATTATAAAGGAATTCGTCCTGCACCAGGATATCCAGCTTGTCCAGACCATTTGGAAAAACCAACCATTTGGAAATTATTAAATGTCGAACAAAAAATAGGTGTAACGCTTACCGAAAGTATGGCGATGTGGCCCGCTTCATCAGTGTCAGGTTATTATTTTGCCCATCCAGAAAGTAAATATTTTGGTTTGGGAAAAATCAAAAAAGACCAAGTAGAGGATTACGCCAAAAGAAGAAATATAAGTATAGAGCAAGCTACAAAATGGTTGGCTCCGAATATTGCAGATTAAGCCCCCTAACCCCCGAAGGGGGAACAAGAGCGCGAATAAATACTATTTATTAAATAAAAAAAACTGATTACCCACTTCAGTCACCCCTCCTTCGGAGGGGAAGGGGGAGGCCTATGAAAGTAACAGATCACATAGCGGCAGCCAACGGCAAAACCTTATTTTCCTTTGAGATTATTCCGCCTCAAAAAGGGAAAAGTATTCAAGAATTATATGATAATATTGACCCATTGATGGAGTTCAACCCCCCATTTATTGATGTTACAACCTCGCGTGAGGAGTATATCTATGTCAATAAAGGCAATGGTTTATTGGAAAAAAAATTAACCAGAATGCGTCCGGGAACTCTTGGGATTTGTGCCTCAATTAAACATAAATATGATGTGGATACGGTGCCTCATGTATTGTGTGGCGGATTTACAAAAGAGGAAACAGAATATCTTTTGGTGGATTGTCATTATCTAGGGATTGAAAATGTAATGGCACTACGAGGCGACGCCATGAAAGATGAACAATCTTTTGTGCCAAAACCAGGCGGAAACAAATATGCCATTGATTTAGTAAAACAAATTAAAGAATTAAACAATGGAAAATACCTGCACGATGTGGCGGATATTGATAATAAATCTGATTTTTGTGTTGGTATTGCCGGTTATCCCGAAAAACACTTGGAAGCGCCCTCTTTACTTACCGATTTAAAAAGATTGAAAGAAAAAGTAGATGCAGGAGCCGATTATGTAGTTACCCAAATGTTTTTTGATAATGCAAAGTATTTTCAATTTGTAGAAAAAGCTCGAGAAATCGGTATTACAGTACCCATAATTCCAGGAATAAAACCAATTGCTGTACAACGCCATTTGCAAATATTGCCCCAAATTTTCCGTATCGATTTACCCGAAGACTTAATCAACGAAGTAGAAAAATGCAATAATTCAGAACAAATTCGCCAAGTTGGTATTGAGTGGGCCATCCAACAATCTTTAGAATTAAAAGCTGCCGGAGTACCTTTGTTGCATTATTATTCCATGGGTAAATCAGAAAATATCCGTCAAATAGCGAGTAAAGTTTTTTAAAAAAAAATCAAATTTTGGCTCACATTTTGATAATGATACAACATAACATTTAAAATTTAAAACTATGTTCGATACCGGTTCAATGATACTATCAGGTGCAATAATGCTTGTAAGTTGGTTAGTGTCCAATCAATTAAAATCAAAATTCGAATACTACTCAAATGTACATTTACAAAATGGAATGAGCGGAGCAGAAATTGCCGAAAAAATGCTTGCTGATCACGGAATTTCAAACGTACGAGTAATTTCAACTCCAGGAAGACTAACCGATCATTACAACCCCGCCGACAAAACAGTAAATCTGTCAGAAGCAGTATATAACCAACGCAATGCTGCAGCTGCCGCAGTTGCCGCCCACGAATGCGGACACGCAGTCCAACACGCCCAAGCCTACAGTTGGCTTACCATGCGTTCCAAAATGGTGCCAGCCGTGCAACTATCGTCCAACATTGTCCAATGGGTACTCCTAGCCGGAATCCTCATGGTAAACACCTTTCCGGCACTTTTACTCATCGGAATACTGCTTTTTGCCGTGACAACAGCCTTCTCAATCATCACACTACCAGTAGAATACGATGCAAGTAACCGCGCATTAGCTTGGCTAAAAAACAAAAATATGGTAACCCAACAAGAGCTAGAAGGCGCAGAAGACTCACTCAAATGGGCCGCCCGAACCTACCTCGTTGCCGCAATTGGCTCCATAGCCACCCTACTTTATTATATCTCAAAATACGCAAATAGCTCCAATCGCAATTAAAAACAGAAAGAGACTTCTAATCAAAGTCTCTTTTTTTTTAGAAGAACACAACCCCGTTTTAATTGCCATTTTGTCCTGCTCTCGCCTTTATCTTGCTCGCCCTACGGGACTTCGCAAGGATATCGGCTCCATCAGGTCTAAACTTGACAAGTAGTTTTTCATAAGACAATTAGTCGAAAGTCATAAAGTCTTCAAAATAAGGTACTGTACTAAAAACCCTTGTAAAAGATGAATTCTAATAGGGATTTATTGCAAACTTTATTACCATTTTATTTTTCTGCTACTTTTGTACACAAAAGGATTCGTACACCAATGTGGTGGTGTTATATCTATTTATTAACAATCGCAAGTAAAATATCATAAATTAGTGCGTAATTAGTATATTTGTAGAGTCAATAATGAATATACACAATTGGATTTTTATCAAAGATTAAGTTTACTAAAAGACAAAGAACTGCTTAACCAACTTAAAGCTATCGAAAAAATGAACAACAACGACAAATCTGTTGCTTTAATTTTAATCGATGCTTTTTTTACAAAAAAATACAACAATTAGCATTTTAATTTATGACTGCAACAGCCTTAAAACACGTAAATAACAAGTTGAAAAACTTACCAGATACTTTAGTGGACGAAGTAGAAAAATATATAGATTTTTTAACTTTTAAATACACACAAGAAAATCAAGCTGTACCTCAATGGCATAAAGATATTGTTTTGAAACGCAAAAGCGAGAACCAAACTCCAATTGATGCTTTTGATATGTTAGAAGATTTAGAAACTGAATAATGGAAAAATACACCATTGTAGCTGATCCACGAGTTAAAGATGATTTAAAGGAAGCTCGTGAATTTTTAAACACACGAAGAAAAGGATTCGGTAAAAAGTTTTTAGTTGAATACCGAAGTTTTTTAAAAACATTACAAACCAATCCCTCTTTTCAAGTTCGATACAACACAATTCATTGCCTGCTTTTAAAAACTTTTAAATACATGGTTCATTTTGAAATAAATGAACAAAACAAAATAGTACATATTTACGCCGTTTTATCTAATTATCTAGATATTGATAAAAATTATATAACTAAATAATACTTTTAATAAAACAATACATTCCACTTTCGTGTTTTTAATTAATTTTTTAAAACGAATTCAAATCCTTAAATACATCTTCATTAACAGTACCTATAAATTCCAATAATTTATCTTTTCCGGTGCCTTCTGTAGCTGAGGTTACAAAATATTGTGGCATTTCTTCCCAATTGTTGGCAAGTAATTGTTTTTTGTATGCCGCCACGTGCGAGTCAATTTTGGTTTTACTAATTTTATCAGCCTTGGTAAAAATGATACAAAACGGTACTTCAGTTTCTCCCAAATAAGTAATGAATTCTAAATCAATTTTTTGTGCTTCAAGTCGGATATCAATCAAAACAAATGCACAAACCAATTGTTGGCGCATTTCAAAATAATCAGTAATAAATTCCTGAAATATTTGCTTTGTTTTTTTGGAAACACGTGCATAACCGTAACCTGGTAAATCGACCAAAAACCAATTTGCATTAATTTTGAAATGATTAATTAGCTGGGTTTTGCCTGGTTTTCCTGATGTTTTTGCTAAATTTTTGTGGTTGGTAATCATGTTTATTAATGATGATTTTCCAACGTTGGATCGTCCAATAAAGGCATATTCGGGCAAACGCTCTGTTGGGCATTTGTCAACATCTGAATTGCTAATTATAAATTCGGCAGTGTTTATTTTCATTTTAATGGGGTGTAAATTGTGTTACAAATTTACTTTTTTCAACCAACTTTCTAACAGTGCATTAAACTCGTCGGGGTGCTCCATCATGGCTGCATGCCCACATTTGTCAATCCAATACAAGGTAGAGTTGGGTAGTAATTTATCAAATTCAATAGCTACTTCTGGCGGAGTAACTTTGTCGTTTTTTCCCCAAATGATGCAGGTTGGTACGTGCATTTTGGGTAAATCTTTGGCCATATTGTGTCGTATTGCACTTTTGGCAATGGTGAGTGTTTTTATCAGTTTGATACGGTCGTTTGCCATATCATATACTTCGTCAACTAGTTCTTTGGTAGCTATTGCAGGATCATAAAATACGTCTTGAGCTTTCTTTTTAATGTATTCATAGTCGCCTCTTCTTGGGTAACTGTCGCCCATTGCATTTTCATAAAGACCAGAGCTACCTGTTATGGCAAGTCCCAGCATTTTTTCGGGATACATTTTTGTATGATAAAGAGCAATGTGTCCGCCTAATGAGTTACCTAAAAGAATAACACGATCAAATCCTTTGTGTTTGATAAAATCGTTTACAAATTTGGCAAAGGCTTTTACGTTGGTTCGTAGAATGCTTTGAGTGTAAATAGGGAGTTCGGGAATTAGTACTTTGTAGCCTTTTGAGGGGAAATAGTTGGCTACTCCTTCAAAATTGCTAAGTCCTCCCATTAATCCGTGTAGGATGATGATTGGTGTTCCTTCGCCTACTTCAATGTAGTTAAATTTTTTTTCTTTTTTTACGATAATCTCCATTATTGCACCTATTTCATTTGCTTACAAATATAGTTTATTATCCTTAAAAACCAACAATTTCTTATTTTTTCTGTTCGTTTGCCCCAGACAGAAACGGCAGCCCCGAGAGCAAGAACGCTATTTTTTATTGCTCAAAAAGAGCGACTCCCGACCCTTCGGGAGAAGCTCCTTTTTGAGTAAATAAAAAAAGCGTTATTGCCGAGGGCTATAGTGGATGGCTGGAATTGGCCCTAATTATTGATAAACTTATTGTTTTTCAAAGGGTTATTTTTTTGTTTAAAGCGTATCTATTTAACAGTTGTTTATAAGTTGGACCTGAAAGCCGCTGATTTTAGTAAAAAAAGAGTAAAGTGGTAAAACTTATTAACAAAGTGGTAGATTGTGGTAAATTGTGGGGAATTTATTTGTAATTTTGCTTTGTATCATTAAGAAAAAAAAGTGGATTCAATAATTGGGACATACGAGTGTAAGGTTGATGCTAAAGGGAGGCTGCTGTTGCCGGCGCCTTTCAAGAAGCAATTGGCGGCATCGTTGCAAGACGGTTTTGTGTTGAAGCGCTCAGTTTTTCAGCCATGTTTGGAGTTGTATCCGATGAAAGAGTGGAACTTGATGATGCAGAAAATCAACAAGTTGAACCGATTTGTTAAAAAGAACAATGACTTTATTCGTCGTTTTACGGCAGGGGTAAAGGTGGTTGAAATTGATAATTTGGGACGATTGTTAGTGCCAAAAGATTTGACAAGTTTTGCTCAAATTTCAAAAGATATTGTGCTTTCATCAGCCGTGAATATTATTGAAATTTGGGATAAAGAGATGTATGAAAAAGCGATTGACGAATCGGTTATTGATTTTGCTGATTTGGCAGAAGATGTAATGGGAAATATAAATGACGACGAAAATGGATTATCATAACCCCGTGCTTTTAAAGGAAACCGTTGATGGTTTAAACATTGATCCCAATGGGGTTTATGTTGATGTAACTTTTGGAGGCGGAGGTCATTCAAAAGAAATTTTGAGTCGCCTTGGGGCAAATGGAAAACTGTTTGCTTTTGATCAGGATGAAGATGCTTGGGAGAACGCTTTGGCAGATGAACGGTTTACTTTGATTAAAGAAAATTTTAGATATATAAAGCGTTTTTTGCGTTTTTATGGGGTAAAAAGTGTGGATGGTATTTTGGCAGATTTGGGCGTTTCGTCGCATCAGTTTGACGTTCCTGAAAGAGGTTTTTCTACGCGATTTGATGCCGATTTGGATATGCGAATGAGTAAAAAGAACGAACTAAATGCGCACAAAATCATCAATGAATATGATGAAGCTAATTTAAAACGTGTGTTTTTGGATTATGGAGAATTGAAAAATGCGCCTGCAATAGCTCGAGTAATTATTGAAGCCAGAGAGCAAAAAAAGATTAATACTACCGATGAATTAAAAGTTGTTTTGGGTCGTTTTTTACCTGAAAAAGTTAAAAATAAAGTGCTGGCTCAAATGTATCAAGCCATTCGGATAGAGGTGAATCAAGAAATGGATGTTTTGAAAGAATTTTTGGAACAATCGTTAGATATTTTAAAACCCGAAGGAAGATTGAGCGTTATTTCCTATCATTCACTTGAAGATAGATTGGTAAAACGATTTATGAAAAACGGCATGTTTGAAGGAGAGCCAGAACGTGATTTTTTTGGAAATTTTTCGGTTCCTTTTATAACCATTGGAAAGTTGATTATTCCTTCGGATGAGGAAATAAAAATAAATAATAGAGCACGAAGTGCCAAATTGAGAATAGCAGCAAAAAAATAATGAAAAACGGTATTTATAGCATAGTAAAAGCTCGATTTCTTGTAAATCAAGACGCTACAAAAAATTGGAGATTTATTCTTTTTATTGTGGTTTTGGCTATTATTATGATTGCAAATACACACCGTTTTGAAGAGAAGGTATTTGAAATTACGGCACTTACGGATGAGGTAAAAGAATTGCGATCTGAATTTGTTGACCGACGCTCAGAACTAATGGAACTCAGAATGGAGTCCACTATTTCAACTAAAATGAAGCCTTACGGAGTTGTGCCTTCATCGGTGCCACCTCAAAAAATAAAAATTGTAGAAAAAGAAGATAAAAACTTTTGGCAAAAACTATGGGACTAGAGGATAAAAATATCTTAAACCGAATTTACATTATTGCATTGTTCATTTTGATAATGGCAATTGCGATTACAGTAAAACTCACTAATATACAGTGGGTTAAGGGAGATTATTATCGAAAATTAGCCAAAGAACGCTCGGTAAAAAGCTTTACTATTCCTTCTAATAAAGGTAATATTTACTCCATTGACGGCAGTTTATTGGCTACTTCTATTTCCAAATATACTATCAGGTTTGATGCTGTTGCGCCTAAAGAAGTCCTTTTTGATTCCCGAATTGATTCGCTAGCCGATAGTTTAGCTTATGTTTTTAAAAAACCTAGTAATTACTATCAAATGTATCTTAGAAAGGCACGATCTACAAAAAACAGATATGCCTTAATTGCTGAAAATTTGAGTTATTCAGAGTATATCCGAATTAAATCCTTTCCATTATTTAACAAAGGCGCCAATAAAGGCGGAATTATTATTACTCCCATTTCTGTTCGCGAACATCCGATGGGTAAAATTGCTGAAAGAACCATTGGATATGAGCGAGTTGAGGAAGACGGAAGCTTAAAACAAGTAGGTATTGAGGGTGCTTTTGGTAACTATTTGAATGGGAAGGATGGTAGAGTTTTAAAGCAAAAAATCGGTAAAGGACAATGGAAACCTATACGTGATGTAAACGAAATTGATCCTAAAGATGGTTACGATGTTATTTCAACAATTGATGTTTATATACAAGATATTGCTCACCATGCTTTGTTGGAATCGCTTCAAAAAAACGATGCTGAGCACGGTTGTGTGGTGGTTATGGAAACCAAAACAGGTCAAATTAGAGCCATTTCAAATTTAGGTAAAGATCCAGTTTCGGGTAATTATTATGAAACGGTTAACTATGCAGTTATTGAATCAACTGAACCAGGTTCAACATTTAAGTTAATTGATTTGATTGCACTTTTGGATGATAATAAAGTAGATACCAATAAAGTGTATGATTCCAGAGGCGGTGAAATTACTTATAGAGGCAAAAAAGTAATCGACTCACACAAAGGAGGTTATGGTAAAATATCATTGGGTGAAGGTTTTGAAAAATCGTCAAATACAGTGATGGTTCAGGCAGTGTATGAAAATTACAAATCAAATCCGCAGCAATTTGTTGATAGAATAATCAATTTGGGATTAAATAAACCTTTAGGATTACCCTTTAAAGGAGAAGGAAAACCAAAAATTCCGCAACCTTCAGACAAGGCTTGGAGTGCTATTTCATTGCCTTGGATGGCTTTTGGTTATGGCGTTTCGGTGACTCCCTTGCAAACATTAACCTTGTATAACGCTATTGCTAATAATGGAGAAATGGTGAAACCAATCTTTGTATCTGAAATAAAAGAATGGAATAAATCTATTAAAAAATACAACAAACAAGTAATAAATCCAAAAATATGTTCTGATAACACCATTAGTAAAATTAAAGTTTTACTAGAAAATGTGGTAAAAAAAGGTACTGGAAAAAAGTTGTATTCTAAAGATTTTTCTATGGCAGGGAAAACCGGTACAGCTCAAGCCAATTACGGAATTAACGGTGGAGCTGATAAGCATTATATTTCGTCTTTTGTTGGGTTTTTCCCTGTAGAAAACCCTAAATATTCGTGTATTGTAGTCATTCACAAACCCGACACTTCCAAAGACACGTATTATGGCGCTGAAGTTGCAGGTCCTGTTTTTAAACGTATTGCACAAAAAATATTTACCGACGCGCCGTCAACAAACGAAGTTAAAAATATAAATGCAAGTAACCCTAAACTAGATACTAAATACAATGAGTATTTTGACAAGGCACAAAAAACATACAAAACCATCCCGAATGTAAAAGGAATGGCAGGTATGGACGCAGTTGCTTTACTTGGGAATTTAGGTATTAAAGTAAAAATTAACGGTATAGGAAAAGTAAAATCGCAATCCATTTTACCAGGAACTGCTTTTACAAAAAACACACTAATTGTTCTCGAATTATCATGAAAATAATAAAAGACATATTATACAAAGTAGCCATTGAATCTGTTGTAGGTTCCACCGAAACGTGCATTAATAAAATTGAATTTGATTCCAGAAAAATTGCTGATGCTGATGTTTTTGTTGCTGTCAGAGGTACAATTTCTAACGGTCACGATTTTATTGCAACCACAATTCAAAAGGGAGCAACAGTAATTGTTTGCGATACCCTTCCAAATGATTTACCTGCCGGAATTACTTTTGTAAAAGTGGCCGACACGAATGTCGCTTTGGCTCAAATGGCTTCTAATTTTTATAAAAATCCATCATCAAAATTAAAACTTGTAGGGATAACGGGTACCAATGGTAAAACAACCATTGCCTCATTATTGTACCAATTGTTTACCAATGCAGGGCGTAAAGTAGGCTTGCTTTCTACTGTAAAAATAATGGTTAATTCCACTCAATACCCTGCAACACATACAACTCCAGATTCATTATCAATCAATCATTATTTGAATGAAATGATCGAAAACGGTGTAGAATATTGCTTCATGGAGGTAAGTTCGCATGGTATTCATCAAAAAAGAACCGAAGGGTTACATTTTGAAGGGGGCGTTTTTACAAATTTAACTCACGACCATTTAGATTATCATGCAACGTTTGCTGAATATAGAGATGTTAAAAAATCTTTTTTTGATCATTTGCCAAAAACTGCTTTTGCATTAACAAATGTGGATGACAAAAATGGCGACATTATGTTGCAAAATACGATTGCCAAAAAACGTTCGTATGCTTTAAAAACATTTGCAAATTATAGAGCTCAAATTCTTGAAAACCAACTTTCGGGTTTGTTGTTAAAAATCAATGAAAACGAAGTTTGGACTCGATTAATAGGTACGTTCAATGCCTATAATTTAGTTGCAATTTATGGAGTAGCTATTGAGTTAGGTTTAGAAAGCTTGGAGGTTTTACGATTAATTTCAGAATTAGAAAGTGTATCAGGACGTTTTCAATTTATTGTTTCAAATGAAAAAATTACCGCAATTGTAGATTATGCTCATACACCTGATGCGCTTGAAAATGTAATATCAACAATTAATGATATTCGAACAAAAAACGAACAATTGATAACAATAGTGGGTTGTGGTGGCGACAGGGATAAAGCTAAAAGACCAATAATGGCTGAAATTGCAGCACGGTTAAGCGATAAAATAATTATTACATCAGACAATCCTCGTACCGAAAATCCGAAAACGATTATTGCAGAAATGGAGGCTGGTGTTGCTCCAAATGATTTTAAAAAAATGCTGTCTATTGAAGATAGATTGCAAGCTATTAAAACCGCTTGTCAATTGGCAAATCCAAAGGATATTATCCTAATTGCGGGTAAAGGACATGAAACTTATCAGGAAATAAATGGCGTGCGTCATGATTTTGATGATATGAAAATTGTAAATGAAATTTTAATTCAGTTAAACAAATAATTTAAAAAACTATGTTGTATTACTTATTTGAATATTTAGACAAAACACTCGACGTTCCTGGAACTGGAGTTTTTCAATACATTACCTTCCGCTCGGCTTTGGCGATTATATTATCTTTATTAATATCAACCGTTTATGGAAAAAAAATCATTACTTTTTTACGAAACCAACAAGTTGGCGAAACAGTAAGAGAACTAGGTTTGGAAGGACAAACCCAAAAAGCTGGAACACCAACAATGGGTGGTTTAATCATAATTATTGCCACTTTAATACCCGTTATTTTATTAACAAAGCTGAATAATATTTACATTATATTATTGATTGTTACAACTTTATGGATGGGTGCAATTGGCTTTGTTGACGATTATATTAAAATATTTAAAAAAGACAAAGAAGGATTAAAAGGAATTTTTAAAGTTATTGGTCAAGTTGGGTTAGGAATTATTGTTGGATCTGTTTTATATTTTCATCCAGGAGTAACAGTTAGAGAAAAAGTTTCTAAATCGGTAGGTTTTAATCAAATTGAAAATACAATTTCGGTAGCTCCTAAAGAGATAAAATCAACAATAACTACTATACCTTTTACAAAAAACAACGAACTTGATTATGCATTATTACTTGAATGGATGGGCGATGGATACGAAAAATGGGCTTGGATTATTTTTATTCCAGTAGTAATTTTTATTATCACAGCTGTATCTAATGGAGCTAATTTAACCGACGGAATTGATGGTCTTGCAGCAGGAACATCTGCCATATCAGTTCTTGCTTTAGGGATTTTTACTTTCGTTTCAGGTAACGTCATTCTTTCCAATTATTTAAACATAATGTACATTCCAAATGCTGGTGAAATGACTGTTTTTATCTCCGCATTTGTTGGTGCACTTATTGGATTTTTATGGTATAATTCGTACCCAGCCTCTGTTTTTATGGGCGATACAGGAAGTTTGACAATTGGCGGAATTATTGCAGTTTTGGCAATTTCGGTTAGAAAAGAAATGTTGCTCCCAGTATTGTGTGCCATTTTCTTTGCCGAAAATTTATCTGTAATTCTGCAAGTAAGTTATTTTAAATACACCAAAAAACGCTTTGGCGAAGGCAAACGAATTTTCTTAATGTCGCCATTGCATCATCATTATCAAAAGAAAGGTTATCACGAAAGTAAAATTGTAACCCGTTTTTGGATTGTTGCCATCCTACTTTCAATTGTTTCAATTGTTACTTTAAAACTTAGATAATGCCAAGATTAGTAGTACTTGGAGGAGGCGAAAGTGGTGTGGGTACCGCCATTTTAGGTAAAAAACAAGGATACGATGTTTTTGTTTCCGATTTTGGAACAATCACTGAAAAATATAAAAACGTTCTTACAAAATACGAGATTGATTGGGAAGATCAAAAACATACTGAAGATAAAATTCTATCTGCTGATGTAGTAATGAAAAGCCCAGGAATACCCGATAAAGCACCTATTGTTAAGAAATTGAATGAACTTAATATTCTGGTATTATCTGAAATTGAATTTGCTGCGCAATTTACCAACGCAACAACAATCGGAATTACTGGCAGCAATGGTAAAACAACTACCACAATGCTAACCTATCATTTGCTGAAAGAAGGTGGTTTAAATGTTGGATTGGCAGGTAACATTGGCAAAAGCTTTGCTTGGCAGGTTGCTGAAAATGATTTTGATTATTATGTTTTGGAGTTGAGTAGTTTTCAACTAGACGGATGTTTTACATACAAACCGCACATTGCAATAATTACAAACATTAGCCCAGATCATTTAGATCGATATGATTACAAATATGAAAATTATATAGCATCAAAATTTAGAATAACTCAAAATCAAACGAAAGATGATTTTTTAATTTATGATTTTGAGGATGAAGCAATAAAAAATTGGCTATTTAACAACAAAATTAATGCACAACAGCTTCCTTTTTCTTTGGAAAAAAAATTAGAAAATGGAGCGTACTTAAATAACACTATTATGGAAATGTATATTAACAACGAAGAGTTTTCTGTGGACACAACAACTATTGCTTTGGAAGGAAAGCATAATTTCAAAAATGCAATGGCGGCAGCCTCTGTGGCTACTTTATTAAACATTAGAAAAGAAACTATTCGCAATAGTTTATCTAATTTTCAAGGTGTTGAACACCGTTTGGAAAAAGTAGTCAAAATTCAACACGTACAGTACATAAATGATAGTAAAGCAACCAATGTAAATTCGGTTTATTTTGCTCTGGAAAACATGAAAACCCCTACCATTTGGATAGTTGGTGGTGTTGATAAAGGAAATGATTACTATGAATTAATGGCGCTTGTAAATGAAAAAGTTAAAGCAATCATTTGTTTAGGTGTTGACAACAAAAAAATTATTGATGCTTTTGGAAATATAGTGGACATGATGGTGGAAGTTACTTCTATGAAAGATGCCGTTCAAACAGCTAAACATTTGGCTGAAAAAGGCGATACAGTTCTGTTATCACCAGCTTGTGCTAGTTTTGATTTGTTTGAAAACTACGAAGATAGAGGCAATCAATTCAAACGCGAAGTACGAAATTTATAACATATTTTAGTCACATACAATGAAACAAATTATAAACAGTTTAAAAGGGGATAAAGTAATATGGGCTTTTGTGGCGCTACTTGCTTTGTTTTCGTTTATGTCTGTTTTTAGCGCAAGCAGTAATTTGGTTTATTTAAAAAAAGACAATGGAAACGCATTATCTTATTTACTTAAACATGCAGTTTTAGTTTTTGTTGGGTTTTTTATTATTTTTCAAGTTCATAAAATCCATTACAACCGCTTTAAAGCTTTATCAATTATACTACTTCCCGTAGTTTGGATTTTGTTAGCCTACACTTTGTTTAAAGGAACAGTTATTGACGGCGCTAATGCTAGCAGATGGCTTAAAGTACCAATTATTGGAATTACATTTCAAACATCGGCTTTAGCATCAATCGTTTTATATGTTTATGTTGCTAAATATCTTGCAAAATCGCGCGATGTAGCCCACACATTTAAACAATCATTAATTGAACTTTGGTTGCCCGTTTTTATTACTCTGGCACTTATTTTACCAGCCAACTTTTCAACAGCAGCTCTAATTTTTGCGATGGTTTCAATGATTGCTTTTGTTGGTAAATATCCTTTAAGATATATCGGAACCATTATTGGAGCGGGCGCTTTAGCTCTCTTGTTTTTCGGTTTGGTAGCCAAAGCTTTTCCTGATGCTTTTCCGAATAGGGTGGACACATGGATTAGTCGTGTTGAAAATTTTACAACCGATAAACCTGGCGAAGATGATTACCAAATTGAAAAAGTGAAAATCGCTATTGCATCCGGTGGTATTTATGGCTTAGGTCCGGGTAAAAGTATTCAAAAAAACTTTCTACCTCAATCGTCTTCCGACTTTATTTTTGCAATTATTGTGGAAGAATATGGGTTAGTAGGTGCGCTTACAGTTATTTCAGTGTATCTTTTATTATTCATTCGATTTGTTATAGGGGTTCAAAAAGCAAGTACGCCTTTCGGCAAATTGCTAATTGTTGGTTTGGGCTTCCCACTAATTTTTCAGGCAATTATTAATATGGCTGTAGCCGTAGAATTATTGCCAGTTACAGGGCAAACATTGCCATTAATTAGTTCAGGAGGTACTTCTGTTTGGATGACTTGCGTGGCTATTGGGATGATTTTAAGTGTAACAAGAAAAGAAGACGAAATTGCTGAAGTTCAAAAGGAAAAAGAACTTAGAGAAGAAGCACTTCAAAAATTAATAGACAAACAAATTCAAGAGGATGCAATGCCAATTACCAATTTAGAATCTGAAAATGATGCAGATGATTTTTCTATTTCTGAAAATCCGATGGCAGCAGTTAAAAATAAATTATAGATGAAAACATTAAAATTTATACTTAGCGGTGGAGGTACAGGAGGGCATATTTACCCAGCAGTTGCTATTGCAAACGAGTTAAAATCTCGTTTTCCTGATGCTGAAATTCTTTTTGTAGGTGCTTCGGACAAGATGGAAATGCAAAAAGTACCACAAGCAGGATATAAAATTGAAGGACTTTGGATTGCGGGTTTGCAACGAAAATTAACTTTAAAAAATGCAATGTTTCCATTAAAGCTTATAAATAGTTTATGGAAAGCCAGAAAAATTATTAAAAAATTTAAACCCGATGTGGTTATTGGAACAGGCGGATTTGCTAGTGGTCCTTTGTTACAAATGGCAAATAGTTTGACTATTCCAACGGTTATCCAAGAGCAAAACTCTTATCCAGGAATAACAAATAAATTATTAAGTAAAAAAGCAAATTCAATTTGTGTAGCCTATGAAAATTTAGATCGGTTTTTTCCAAAAGATAAAATTGTACTTACCGGAAATCCAGTTCGCCAAGATGTACTAGATTGTTCAAATAAAAGAGAAGAAGGACTTAACTATTTTAATTTAGATTCAAATAAAAAAACACTTCTCGTTTTAGGCGGAAGTTTAGGGTCAAAGCGTATCAATCAATTAATTGCCAAAGAACTTGATTTTTTAGTTTCAAATAACATTCAAATTTTTTGGCAATGCGGAAAATTATACCACGACGAATACAAACAGTTCAATGAAAAACTAGGTGTTCAAGTGGTTGCATTTATTGATAGAATGGATTTGATTTATGCCGCAGCAGATATCGTTATTTCTCGCGCAGGTGCATCGTCGGTTTCTGAACTTTGTTTGGTGGGTAAACCAACCATTTATATTCCGTCGCCAAATGTTGCCGAAGACCATCAAACAAAAAATGCTCAAGCAATTGTAAATAAAAATGGGGCAATTTTGCTCAAAGAAAGTCAGTTAGATCAAGATTTTGAAGCTGTTTTTTCTGATTTGATTTCAAATGAAAAGCTTCAAAAAGAATTGAGTGAAAATAGTAAAAAATTAGCAAAGCCAAACGCAACAAAAGATATTGTTGAAGAAATAATAAAATTAATAAAAAATTAATCGCACAAAATAAAACATGAATATTAGTCAAATACATAACGTTTATTTTATAGGAATTGGAGGTATCGGCATGAGTGCCTTGGCTCGTTATTTTCTAACAATTGGCAAAAATGTTTCAGGCTATGATAAAACACCAACCCGCTTAACAGACGAATTAATTGCATCGGGTATGGATATTCATTTTACTGACGAAATTCAAAAAATACCTGCCAATTTTTATACCGAAAACACTTTGGTTGTGGTTACACCAGCAGTTCCTGTTTCTCATTCTGAATGGAATTATTTTATAGAAAGAAACTATAACATAAAAAAACGAGCAGAGGTTCTCGGATTAATTACTAAAGATACCTTTTGCTTTGCAGTGGCTGGCACGCATGGTAAAACAACAACTTCTAGCATTTTAGGGCATATTTTGTTTCAAAGTGGATTGGATGTTACTGCTTTTTTAGGAGGTATTGTAGAAAATTATAATTCTAATTTAATCGGAACAGGCAAATCAATTACGGTAGTTGAGGCCGATGAATTTGACCGTTCATTTTTGCATTTGCACCCTAATATTGCTTGTGTAACCTCAATGGATGCCGATCATTTGGATATTTATGGCGATGCAGCTTCTATTGAAGATTCTTTCCGAGAATTTGCCGACAAAGTGGAAGATAAAGCATTGCTTTTTGTACCCAAAAACATGCCACTGGAAGGTGTTCAAATTTCTATTGATGGCGATGCCGCTTTTGCAGTTCAAAACCTAAAAGTTATTGATAGTGCGTATGTTTTTGATATTAAAACACCTACTGAGTTAGTTCAGAATATAAGCTTCTCTTTGCCGGGGCATCATAATTTAACTAATGCTTTAATGGCCTTTGCAATGGCTTACACGTATGGAGTAGGGGTGGATTTGATTAAAAATGCTCTTGCAAGTTTTAAAGGTGTTCAACGTCGTTTTTCATACCAAATTAAATCCGAAAATTTAGTTTATATTGATGATTATGCACATCATCCAACCGAAATAAACGCTGTAAATCAGGCGGTTCGTGAGTTATATCCAAATCAAAAAGTACTTGCGGTTTTTCAGCCTCACTTGTTTAGCAGAACAAATGATTTTATTGATGATTTTGCAACTAGTTTAGCTCAATTTGACGAAATTATTTTGTTAGATATTTATCCTGCTCGCGAACTTCCAATGGAAGGGGTTACTTCGAGTTGGTTATTATCTAAAATTTCAAATAAAAATAAAAAATTAGTCAATAAGTCAGAATTAATTGACTCAATCATAGCTAGCAATGCTTCAGTTATTGTAACAATTGGCGCTGGCGATATTGGCGAAATGGTTCCATCTATTAAAAAAGCATTGTCATGAAATTTTTAGTCTGGACAAATATTAGGTTAGTTTTAATCATCACAGTAATGGTATTTTTATATTCCTTTACTTTAGTGCGAAATTCACATCGAAAATTAAAAAAATCGGAGGTCATTTTTGTAGGAAACAGCAAAAATTTCTTAAAGCAAGAAACGGTTAATAAATTGTTAATAGAAAATAATTCAGATGTAAAAACCATTGAAAAACTTGGAGTAAATTTGAACAAATTGGAAAATTCTATTAACAAACATCAAATGGTGAAACATTCACAAGTTTATGTTAGTGTTGATGGCGTGCTTAAAGCTGAAGTTGAACAAAAAACCCCCATAGCAAGGTTTGTTAACCAAGGCACATCTTTTTATATTGATAATGAGGGTAGTACAATGGCGATTTCTGAACTGTTTACATCAAGAGTAATGTTGGTTACAGGTTTAATTACTCCCAAAAACAAGCAGCAAGTGATAGCGCTTTTGAATAAAATTGATAAAGATGATTTTTTGAAAAAAAACATCATTGGAATTCAAATTTTAAGCAACGACGACGTAATTATGTCGAACAGAATTTACAATTATCAAATTGATTTTGGAAAAATGATCAATATTGATGAAAAATTTGAAAATTATAAAGCATTTTTTCAAAAAACAAGTAAAGAAAAAGTGCTCGAAAAATATAAAAAAATCAATTTGAAATTTTCACATCAAGTGGTTTGTACAAAATAAAAATTTGTGAAAGAGTAAGAGATTAAAGTTATTTGGAATTCATATCCCACACATTATAACAAAAAAATGGAAAGAGAAAATATTGCAGTCGGTTTAGATATTGGAACCACCAAGATTGTTGCCATGATTGGAAAGAAAAACGAGTACGGAAAACTTGAAATTCTTGGCATTGGTAAATCTAAAAGCCTTGGTGTGGCGCGTGGTGTGGTAAACAATATCACTCAAACCATCCAATCTATTCAACAAGCAGTTAATGAAGCCGAAGAAAATTCAGGTTATAAAATAAATGACGTTGTAGTTGGGATTGCAGGACAGCACATCCGAAGCATTCAACACACCGATTACATCAGCAGAAGTAATCCTGAAGAAGTAATCAGCGGAAAAGACATACAAATACTTATTGATCAAGTCAATAAATTAGCAATGTTGCCTGGCGAAGAAATAATTCATGTTTTACCACAAGAATTTAAAATAGACGGGCAAACTGAAATTAAAGAACCAATTGGCATGTTTGGGTCCCGATTAGAAGCTAGTTTCCATGTAGTTGTTGGGCAAGCGGCCTCTATCAGAAATATTGGAAGATGTATCCAAAGCTCTGGAATTGAACTTTCAGGACTTACACTAGAACCATTAGCGTCTTCAGATTCAGTTTTAAGCCAAGAAGAAAAAGAAGCAGGTGTAGCTCTTATTGATATAGGTGGTGGAACAACAGATTTAGCCATTTTTAAAGACGGAATCATTCGCCATACCGCAGTAATTCCTTTCGGTGGAAATGTAATTACTGATGATATTAAAGAAGGATGTTCAATTATTGAAAAACATGCCGACTTATTAAAAATCAAATTCGGTTCAGCATGGCCAGGTGAAAATAAAGAAAACGAAATTGTATCTATTCCTGGATTAAGAGGAAGAGAACCAAAAGAAATTTCTTTAAAAAATTTATCACGAATAATTCATGCCCGAGTGGTTGAAATTATTGAGCAAGTTTTTGCAGAAGTAAAAATATATGGTCACGAAGACCCAAGAAAAAAATTAATTGCAGGAATCGTTTTAACAGGTGGTGGCGCACAACTAAAACACATCAAACAATTAGTGGAATACATAACTGGAATGGATACCCGAATTGGTTATCCAAACGAACATTTAGCTGGTAATTCAAGCGAAGAAATTTCAAGCCCTATGTTTGCAACAGCTGTGGGATTAGTAATGAACAGCATTGCTAACAACACTCAAAGCGCTTACAAACTTGAAATGAAACAACACTATTCGCCGCAACGACCAATGCAGCAACCAATTGTTGATCCAATACCAGAAGAAAATATTGCGCCTGAGCCAATTATTGAAGAGCCAAATATTGCACTAAAAGCAAAAGAAGAAACAACAGAAGAAAAAATAAAAAAATCGTTCTTTGACAAATATGTTGTCAAATTGAAAGACTTTTTAGATAATGCAGAATAATAATTACAAAATTAAAACCCCATAAAAAATGAACAGCAACTCAGATTTTGGAAGCATATCATTTGATTTACCTAAAAATCAATCAAATGTAATTAAAGTTATAGGTGTAGGCGGAGGCGGAAGCAATGCCATAAATCACATGTTCAAACAAGGAATCGATGGTGTAGATTTCATTGTTTGTAACACCGATTCTCAAGCACTTCAAAACAGCCCCGTACCCAACAAAATTCAATTAGGAGTAAGCCTAACTGAAGGTCTTGGTGCTGGTGCAAACCCAGAAGTTGGACAACAATCAGCCATTGAAAGTGTTGCCGATATTGAAAAAATGCTCGACAGCAATACCAAAATGATTTTCATTACTGCAGGAATGGGTGGAGGTACTGGAACAGGTGCAGCGCCTGTAATTGCTCAACTTGCTCGCGAAAAAGATATCTTAACAGTCGGAATTGTTACCATTCCTTTTCTTTTCGAAGGAAAAATAAGACAAGCTCAAGCCATAGCAGGTATCGATAAACTTCGCAAACACGTTGACTCATTAATTGTAATTAACAACAACAAACTAAGAGAAGTATATGGAAACCTAGGTTTTACCGCAGGTTACTCCAAAGCTGACGAAGTTTTAGCCACTGCTGCAAGAGGTATTGCCGAAGTAATTACACACCACTTTACTCAAAATATTGACTTAAAAGACGTCAAAACCGTACTTGCAAACAGCGGAACCGCAATAATGGGGTCGGCAACTGCAATCGGTGACAATAGAGCCAAAGACGCAATCATCTCTGCGCTTGACTCACCTTTATTAAATGATAATAAAATCGCTGGAGCCAAAAACGTATTGTTGCTGATCGTTTCTGGAAGCAGTGAAATCACAATTGATGAAATTGGCGAAATTAACGACCACATCCAAACAGAAGCAGGGTTTAACTCCAACATTATTATGGGGGTTGGAGAAGACCCATCACTTGGCGATGCAGTTGCAGTTACAATTATTGCTACAGGTTTCGATGCTGAACAACAAAACGAAATTGTAAATACCGAACCAAAAAAAATAATACATACTCTTGGTGATGACCAAAAAATTGAACAAAATTTAATCCAAAACCCAACGGATATTTTTCAATCAACAACTCAAAACAACAACCCAGCAACCGCTGAAAAAATCACTTTTGAGTTAATTGAGCAAGAACCAATTCAAACTATTGAAGAAACGCCAATTGTAAATGAAAACGAACTCATTGCAATGAACGATTTCATTAAAAATATTGATGTAACTTTCGAAATAATTTCGCCAATTGAAACAATAAACCTTCAATTTGCACCACCAGTTCAAAAAACACAATCACAAGTAAATACACAAGAAATTCAAAACCTTTTTACCTTTGAATTACCATTGGATGTACCTACCCAAACAACGCCTGCTCCAACATCAAATGAAGAAGCACCAGTGTTTTTTGAGCTAACACCCGAAACTAAAAACATAAAAGTTAACGAACACATTGAATACGTGCCAGTTACAGAACTTTCAAACGACGGTGTAATCAAATACTCTCTCGAAGAATACATGGAAATTGAAAACAGTTTACTCAACTCAAAACCAGCCACAACCAAAGCTGAACCTGAGGAAGAGCTAAATATTGTAATGAAAATTCAGGAAAATACTCCCGAAACAAACACCTTTGCTACTCAAAATGTTTCACCACTTGAAATGACAATTGACGAAACATTAAAAATGCGTGCCGACGAAAGAAGACGTAAATTGAAAGAATTTAATTATAAATTTAATTCGTCTTCCAAAATTGATGAACTAGAAAAAATTCCAGCCTACAAAAGAACCGGAATTGACCTAACTCCCAACCAATCGGCAAACCCAACATCAAGAATGTCAATAGGAATTGATAGTAATGACGACCTTCAACTTCGCTCAAACAACTCATTCCTGCACGACAACGTAGATTAATTACTAATCAAAAAAAACACAAACCCGAAAATATAACAATTTTCGGGTTATTTTTTTTAAATTTGTATCAAAATTTGAAGCAAAAGGCTCGGGCATTTTCAACAATCCCTATTCCTGCTTTCCACAGTATCTTTTTGCATCATTTCAGTTCAAAAATTACTATATTTGCATTTAATACCAGCCCTTCTTAGCAAAAAGGATACTTGTTTCAATCAGGGCTAAACAACAAACAAAGTACACAAAATGTAGAAATACAAAAAAATAAATATAAAATGAGCTTACAATCACAAATAATGGACGTCATGAAAGAAGCCATGAAATCCAAAAACACAGTTGCCCTTGAAGCATTAAGAGCCATAAAATCGGAATTATTGCTTGCCCAAACAGCAACAGGATCAAAAGAAGAAATTTCTGAAGCCGATGAAATCAAAATCCTTCAAAAATTAGTAAAAATGAGAAAAGACAGTGCTGAAATATTTACAACACAAAACCGTCCCGATCTCGCCGAACCTGAATTAGCTCAAATAGCAGTTATTGAAAAATTCCTACCTGCACAACTATCAGAAGACGAAGTACAAGCCATCGTTTCCAAAATAATAACCGAAACAGGCGCATCAGGAATTGCATCAATGGGTAAAGTAATGGCAGCTGCATCAGCCCAAATTGGCGGACAAGCAGAAGGTAAAACCATTTCAGCAATTGTAAAAAAACTTTTAGTTTAAAAAAACAAAAAAGCTATACGCTTTATGCTTTAAGTTATACACAATAAGCTTAAAGCATATAGCCTAACGCTTCTAAATATCGGCTGCGTAGTTCAACTGGATAGAATATCAGATTTCGGCTCTGAGGGTTGGGGGTTCGAATCCCTTCGCGGTCACAAAATAAATTCAAAATAGTAAGTAATAAAGCATTGTAATCTAAACCAATTAATATTGATTTGCTAAAAAATAAATTAAAATACCTGTTCGTTTTCATTTATCTATTCCAAATTATTGGAACAGCTCAAGAATTGCTTGAAAAAAAACACTTTCTAACTAACGAAATTGCCGAATCAATATCTTCTAATCCAAATCAAGCCATTAAAATTGCCCAGCATTTATTGAGTAAACCCTCCATATCTAACGATGAAAAAGCAAAAATTAATTTTCTTTTAGCCAAAATCTATTGTGTTAAAGGCGATTACAGTAGTGCTTTAAATTTTTTATACCAACAAAAAGATTTTAAAAATTTATTGTCAATATACGAAGAGTTTAATGTCGAATTACTAAAATCTTCCATTTACAGAGAACTTGATTTAGACAAACAATCAGATGATAAATTACTTAAAATTGAAGCTGATTTTTTTAAATTAGCCCCATCTGAAACCAAAAAAGCTATTGAAATTGCTATCGTAATCCAAAAAGCAAAAGCGCTTACCAAAAAAAAACAATTTGATAAAGCGATTAAATTACTTTTATCTTGTAAAGTTGACACTAAACTTAATGACAAATTTGATGATACACTCAACCTTTGGTACACACTAGTTTTAGCTGACTTGTACACCAATAAAAAGGACTTTAATAGAGCTTTAACTTTGTACCAATCAGCTATTGAAAAAACAGCAACCTACAAACGGCATAATGCTCACGCAAGATTATTTGCCCAACTAGGATTAGCTAAAATTGCAACGTTTAATAAAGATTTTGTAAAAACCGATTTATTGTTAAATAATGCTCTAAATTCAGCAGAGGTATTTCAAAATTTACAGCTCAAAAGCTTTATTTTAAATAAGTTAAGTGATAACTATTTAGCCCTTTCATCTTACGATAAATACAAAACAGCAGCTCTAAATTTTATTGAAGTAAATGAAGCTATTGAAGGGACTGATCAAGAGGCATTGAATACAGCCTACAATTTGATTTCACAAGAAATTCAAGATGAATACGATGCAAAAAAACAAACCTATTACAACGTAATTTACGCTTTACTAATTTTTTTGCTTCTATTTTTAGTTTTTTTGTCTCTACTAACAGTCAGAAGTAATCAGCAAAAATCAAGGCTTGCTGAAATTATTAAGTATTTAAAAATTACAAAAAGAAATTTTTTAACTCAAACGACTGAAACCCATAAACAAGATCCCAAAAAAATCACAATTCCAAAAGAAACTGAACAACTTTTGTTAAGCAAATTGAAAAAGTTTGAAAAAACTACTAAATTCACCAACAAGGATATTTCATTAGCTGTTCTTGCTGGTCAGTTTGACACCAATACTAAATACCTCTCAGAAGTAATAAATTCAAATTATAATATAAATTTCAATACCTATATCAATAGATTGAGAATCAATTACATAGTTCAAAAATTAAAAACCGAACCTAACTATAAAAGTTACAAAATCAGTTATCTTGCTGAAAATTCTGGCTTTTCCTCTCACAGTAGCTTTGCTACGGTGTTTAAAACAATTACCGGAATTTCCCCAGTTACATTTATCGAATTGTTAAAAAGTGAAAATCAAACAAATAGTTAGTATGGTGCCAAAAACAAATCGGATTTCGTTTTTTATTGTATTTTTTCTAGTCGCTTTTACTTTGCAATTAGTTGCGCAAAAAAATAAAACTAAAAAAGAATTACTAAAGATTTTTTCAACTGAATTGTATAAAAATCCAGATAAAGCAATTATTATTGCAACTATACTATTAGAAAAATCAAATGATAATGTTGATGAAAAAATTAAAGCGTACAAACTAATTTCTGACGCTTATTCTGCTAAAAGAGATTACGAAAAGGCAATTGGGTATTTGACAAAAGCTAATGAATTACTTCATTTAACTTCAAATAATTTACTTAAAATTACTATTTCTAACAAAACTGGAATACTATACCATCAACTCAAAATTTTTGATAAGGCAACTCAAGCATTAGACCAAGCTGAACAGTTAATTCTTGAATATCCGATAAAGGATTCTATTTACTCTCCTCTAGGTAAAAACTATATTGTTAGAGGCTTTATTTACAAGCAAAAACTTAATCCTGATATTGCTATTGAGTTTTTTGATAAAGGTATAAACGAGTTAAAAAAAGTTAACCTGAACGATGCTAATCCAGGTATTAGTATTGCAAAATATAATAAAGGAAATTGTTATATTCTTTTGTTTGAATACGATAAAGCCAGATTGAATTTCAAAGAATCTTTTGATTGTGCCGCTGCCATTAATGCCGAAAGTTTGAAAGCCTTTGCATTGAAAGGTTTAGCAAAAGTTGAAGCTATTGATGGAAATCATCAAAAGTCAATTGAATTACTCAATGAAGCTAATCAAATTTCTGCTACAATAGATGATTTAATACTTAATAAAGAATTGTTTGTAGGTCTTTCAGCTGAATACCTTGCCTTAAATCAATGGGATAATTTTAAAGCAACTAATAAAAAAGTGGTTGCTACACAAACTTTAATTAATGAACGTGAACGTAAATCGATTGAGTCAAGTTTAGTTAACAAAGAAACTGAAATCCAAACTGCTTTTTCAGCTTCCAAACCAAGTCTTTTTGGTTTAATTATTTTTATTATTTCTTTAGTTCTTATAGGATTATTTGTCTTTTTTTATTTTAAAAGAAAAAACACAAAACAGATTAATGAGCTTAAAGATGTAATTTTAAAACTTCAGAACGAAAATTAATCGTTGACTCATAATTTTTTTTAAATTATTGATTAGTAATCTTTTATTTTACGGTATAGCTTTTAAAATTCAGTAAAATTGAAAGTAATTATATTGTTATGTAATTATTTTTTTGTAATTTTATTTTTTTATTAATAACCAAAAATTTACTATTATGAAGAATTATTACAATTCTATTCAAACAGTCGTTTTTCGAGGTTTCAAAAAGAACTCAAACAAATCCTTTTGTTTTGATCAAAAGAGTACTTCTTTTGTCAAATCATTTATGGTAGTTGTTTTTTTTCTTTTTGGAATAATTGGTATTCAGGCTCAAACTACACTTATTGACCCTGCTCAAGAAGGAGGCTTTAATGTAGGAAATACATTTGCATCCAACGGATGGAGTGTATCCAACGGACCAAATAATCCTTGGGTTGTAAGCAACGGAGTGACTACAGCTCCAATTGCGGGTAACGCTGCCTATATTTCGGACACAGGTGGGTCAACTCATACGTATGACAAAACAAAAAATGCTGAAAACTTTTTTTGGCGCGATGTAACGGTTCCAGCTGGTGAAACCAGAATTAAATTAACATTTGATTGGTTAACAACAGGTGCTTCAACAGACGATGCTTTTTACGTTTTTGCAGTTCCAACATCGGTAACACCTACAGGGTCTTCAAATTATCCAGGTACAGGAAACGGTCCAACACCCACATTGCCAGGTTCTTATTCTGTTTTTATAGGCGGGCATACAGCAACAACAGTGCAAAGTCAAACTATATTTTTTCCAGCAAGTTATGCAGGAACAACGTTTAGATTGGTTTTTTATTGGAAAAACAATAACAATACTACTGGAACTCAACCTCCAGGTTTGGTTGATAATATTTCATTGAAATCACAAGTTCCAATGACTTTTACATCTGTTACTTCAGGTAATACAACAAGCCCTGCAACTTGGGGTGAAACTGTTGAATATCCCGGTACTGTTGATAACATTGTAATTTCAACTGGACATACTGTTTCTGTTAATGGAAATTCTACTGAATACGTAGGAAGTGTTACGGTAAATGGTACTTTAAACTTTTTATACCTTGCCTCTCCAGGAATTACTGTGAGTTCTTATTATATTGGGGGTAATGTTACTGTTAATAGCGGAGGTTTGTTTAATGGTTTCCATTTGAATGGAACAACTGCTTCATGGAAAACCATATATGTTGGAGGTAACATCATCAATAATGGTCGTTTTGATTTAAGTGGTGGTGGAATTATGAATTTAAACGGTAGTACTGTTCAATCGGTTTCTGGTACAGGAGTTTTTGGTGGAACTGTTACTTCAACAACTTCTACAAATAGAGTTGGTTTAATTAGTACATTGTACATTACAAACACAAATGCTGCAATTCCAAATATAAATTGGCAGGTTAATAATCTCAGATTAGGAACAATTCAAATATCGGGTACAATTCCTACCCTTACTTTTAGTAAAGTAAACCTTAACGGAAATAAAATAATTATAGGTAATTATGCAGGAGGATCTTTAACCGCTGAAGTTGGTTCTGGATTTATGAATGGTACTGTTGCAAGATGGTGGACAACTGGCCAAACGGGGTCTGCAATTAATACAACTGTGATACCTTTTGCGGAACCAACAACCGGAACTAGTAGGTATCCATTTGTTTCAGCTACTGGTCTTGATCGTTCTATGTATATTACCAGATCTTCAAGTTCTACGACAGGTAATACAGCAGGTGAGTTGTCGGTAGTATATTCAGATGCTACCACTACAACTACTGGTTTGAGTGTTGCTGACGGAGCTTATACAATTAATAACAGATTTGATGGAAATTGGACAATTACTAAAGATGCAAGTTATGTGTACGTAACGGGTACGCATGCGGTTACAGTAGTTGCGCCAGGTTCGTTGTTTCCTTCAGTTCCTAAAACACGTTTAATGTTGGCTGCTGCACCTATTGCAGGTACTCATGTTGACGGAAATGTAAAACCTGTTGCGTTAAAAACAACAATGACAACAGCCGATATTACTTCGGGGGCTATTTATTTAGGTATTGCATCAGCAGACCAAGCAAATACATCAATCGCATCAGGGAATTGGGATGCTACAACAACTTGGAGTAAAGGGACTGCACCAGTTTGTGGTGAAGCCGTTACTATAGCTCCAGGACATGCTGTTGTTGCCAATTCATTTGGTCCAGTTTCAGGAAATTTAACCATTTCAGCTGGCGCAACATTAACGGTTTCTGGAGGAGATTTAACTGTTGGCTGTACGGCTAATAATACAACATTTACTAACAATGGAACGTTAACAGTTTCTGATGGTACAATCTATGCAAATGGAAATTTCTTTCACAGTCAAGGTTCTACTTTCAATCAATCTGGAGGGGAGATTATTGTTGATGGTAACGACAACGGAAATGCTGCAACGTCGTTTAGAAGTTCGTTTAGAAATAGCATAGTTCAATTTGTAAACAATACACTTAACTTAACAGGAGGGGTATTAACAGTACTTGACCCAGATGCTACTACAGCCACTTCGCCGTCTTCTTATTCTATTGATTATTACAATACGATTATAAATCAAAGTATTGGTTTAGGGCATACTCTAAAATTTGGAAATGGACTATCAAGTGATGCGGGTTCAAACTCCAATTATGGTTTTGGTATTGGAAAATCAGGAAGTAGGAATTTATCACTTGGGAATGTTGAAATCAATTCAGGATTAGGCATCAATCGATTTGTAACTCTTGCTGATAGATATAATGTTGCAGGAAATTTAACAATTACTTCGGGCGAACTTCGACCAGGAAATGAATTATTTGTATCAGGAAATTTTATAAATAATGGTGTTTATAGAGGAGATGATACTTCAATACTTACAATGGGTTCATTTGTGAATAATACGGTAAGTACTGCTACATCAGCTCAAACAATTTCTGGAACAGGAACTTTTTTAAATAGTAATGCGCCAACAGCTACAGCAGTTGTTGCTAGTGGTGTAGTAACAGGAATAACACTTTCAGCAACAAATACTGGTTCAGGATATGCAACTCCACCAACAGTAACAATGATTGGAGCAGGAGTTGGAGCTTTAGCTACAGCAGTTTTAACTGATGGAGTAGTAACTGCAGTAAACGTTACCAATGGTGGTACAGGTTATACAACAGCACCAAAAGTTATTTTTTCTGGAGGTTCTTACCTAACAACACCTGCATCTGCAGCATCTAAAATTCAAAAGTTCAATGTTAATAATACTTCTGCAACTGGGGTTACATTAAGTATGCCATTAGCGGTAACCGGAACACTAACCTTGACTTCAGGGAAAGTAAATACAGCTGGAGCAAATGTGTTAACATTAGGAGATGCAACTACAGCAGGTACATTAACTGGTGGATCGGCAACTGCTTATGTAAACGGTCCTTTTGAAAGATATTTTGCTAATGCAAATACTTCATTTCAATATTATCCTGTAGGAACTTCAACAGGCCTTAAAGCAATATGGTTAAACCCTACAACAACAGCTTTGGGTGCTTCATCTAAAGTAACTGCTTTTAATTCAAATTCAGGAACAGCAGCTTCAATATTAACTGGTTTATCAACAACCACTCGTTGGGAAGCACCAATTACAAACGGAAGCACTGCTATTTCAAATATGAAAGTTAAAATTAGTGATGCAGGTTTAATTGCTGATAATTTAGTAGTTCAAGCGCCAACAGCTGCTGGAGAGTATGCAGCCGATTTTGGAGTATTAACTATTAACTATGATAACTCAACTGCTATTCCTACTTTGGAAAGTCAAAATGGTATAGCTCCAAGTGCTTACACTGGTTTCTTATCGTATGCAAGTTTGACACCATGTAGCGGAACCCCAACACCAGGTAATACTTTAGCTACAAGTAATTCATTATGTTTTGGTCAATCTACAACTTTGTCTATTCAAAACATTCCATCTACAACAGGAAATACCTATCAATGGCAAAGTTCTACTAATGGTACAACTTTTGTAAATGTTTCAGGTGCAGATTCATATAGTTTGACAGTTACTCCAACCGTTCCAACTTATTACAGTTGCAAGATAACTTGTGCAAATGGCAGTGCTTTTGCCAATTCAACCGCACTTCAAGTTATTTTTGCTAATCAAATTGCAACTACAACACCTGCAAGTTTCTGTTCGCCAGGAACAGCAGTTTTGGGTGCAACCGCAAATACAGGAGCAACTGTAAAATGGTATGACGCAGCAACAGGAGGTCTTCCATTAGCAACGGGAGCAAGTTTTACAACACCTTCTCTAAGTGCTACTACTACTTATTATGCTGAATCAACAACTTCATCAGCAGGATTAGCTGCAAATGGAAATGCATCAACAGTTTTAGCTGTAAGCGCATTTTCAGGAAATGTTTCAGATTCTGGGGTAAGTCCTTTTGCTAATTTTTATAAAAATGTTAGAACACAGTATTTATTTAAAGCTAGTGAATTAATAGCAAGTGGTATTGCTGCTGGAAATATTACTTCAATTGCATTTGATGTAACAAACGTTACAGGTTTGGCTCCTATAGAAGGATATACTGTTAAAATGGCGAACACTACTGATACTACTATGGCAGCTGCTTTTGCAACAACTGGTACTTCAACCACAGTATATGGACCTGTTACACAACCAACACCAACAGTTGGAATAAACACAATTACTTTTTCTTCACCATTTACATGGGATGGGGTTTCAAATGTTGTTATTGAACTATGTAATGCAAGTACAAATTATACAGTAGATGCAAATATTAAATATACTACAACAAGTTTTAATTCGGTATTTTCAAGATATTCGGATACAGTAGCAATGTGTAATGCAACTACTTCAGGTACAGCTATGGCAGTAGCTAATCAAACAAAACGTCCAAATATTATTTTTGGTGCTCAAGTAGCCTGCGCTTCTCCTAGAGTTGCTGTGGTTGCAACTGCAACAACAACACCTTCTGATGCTCCAACGGCAGTTGCACAAACATTCTGCGGAAGCGGAACTGTTGCCAATTTAGTTGCAACAGGTACAGCTATTAAATGGTATGCTGCTGCTACAGGCGGAACAGCTTTAGCAACAACAGAAGCTTTGACGTCAACTTCTTATTATGCTTCTCAAACAGTTGCAGGACTTTGTGAAAGTGCTCGTACTGAGGTTGCCGTAACAGTAAACGTAACACCTGCACCAACAGCTTCAGCTCAATCATTCTGCGGAAGTGGAACAGTTACTGATTTAGTTGCAACCGGAACAGCTATCAAATGGTACGCTGCTGCTACAGGCGGAACTGCCTTAGCAACAACTACAGCTTTGTCAACAACAGACTATTATGCATCACAAACTTTAAATGGATGTGAAGGACCAAGAGTATCAGTTTCTGTAACAGTAAATGAAACAGCTGCACCTTCAGCTTCAGCACAAACATTCTGCGGAAGCGGGACTGTTGCTGATTTAGTTGCAACAGGTACAGCTATCAAATGGTACGCTGCTGCTACAGGCGGAACAGCTTTAGCAACAACAGAAGCTTTGTCAACAACTAATTATTTTGCATCACAAACTTTAAATGGTTGTGAAGGACCAAGAACATCAGTTGCTGTAACAGTAAACGTAACACCTGCTCCAACGGCAGTTGCACAAACATTCTGCGGAAGCGGAACAGTTGCTGATTTAGTTGCAACAGGTACAGCTATTAAATGGTATGCTGCTGCTACAGGTGGAACAGCTTTAGCAACAACTGAAGCTTTGTCAAGTACAAACTATTTTGCATCTCAAACCTTAAATGGATGTGAAGGACCAAGAACATCAGTTGCTGTAACAGTAAACGTAACACCTGCACCAACAGCTTCAGCTCAATCATTCTGCGGAAGCGGGACTGTTGCTGATTTAGTTGCAACAGGTACAGCTATCAAATGGTACGCTGCTGCTACAGGCGGAACAGCTTTAGCAACAACAGAAGCTTTGTCAAGTACAAATTATTTTGCATCACAAACCTTGAATGGATGTGAAGGACCAAGAGTATCAGTTGCTGTAACAGTAAATGTAACAGCTGCACCAACGGCAGTTGCACAAACATTCTGCGGAAGCGGAACAGTTGCTGATTTAGTTGCAACAGGTACAGATATCAAATGGTACGCTGCTGCTACAGGCGGAACAGCTTTAGCAACAACTGCTGCTTTGTCAACAACTAATTATTTTGTATCACAAACTTTAAATGGTTGTGAAGGACCAAGAACATCAGTTGCTGTAACAGTAAACGTAACAGCTGCGCCAACGGCATCTGCACAATCATTCTGCGGAAGCGGAACTGTTGCTGATTTAGTTGCTACAGGTACAGCTATCAAATGGTACGCTGCTTCAACAGGTGGAACGGCTTTAGCTACAACTACAGCTTTGTCAAGTACAAATTATTTTGCATCACAAACCTTGAATGGTTGTGAAGGACCAAGAACATCAGTTGCTGTAACAGTAAACGTAACAGCTGCGCCAACGGCATCTGCACAATCATTCTGCGGAAGCGGAACTGTTGCTAATTTAGTTGCAACAGGTACAGCTATTAAATGGTATGCTGCTGCTACAGGCGGAACAGCTTTAGCAACAACTGCTGCTTTGTCAACAACTAATTATTTTGCCTCACAAACCTTAAATGGTTGTGAAGGACCAAGAACATCAGTTGCCGTAACAGTAAATGTAACAGCTGCACCAACGGCAGTTGCACAAACATTCTGCGGAAGTGGAACCGTTGCTGATTTAGTCGCTACAGGTACAGCTATTAAATGGTACGCTGCTTCAACAGGTGGAACTGCTTTAGCAACAACTACAGCTTTGTCAAGCACAAATTATTTTGCATCACAAACTTTAAATGGATGTGAAGGACCAAGAGTATCAGTTGCTGTAACAGTAAATGTAACAGCTGCACCAACTGCAGTTGCACAAACATTCTGCGGAAGTGGAACAGTTGCTGATTTAGTTGCTACAGGTACAGCTATTAAATGGTACGCTGCTTCAACAGGCGGAACTGCCTTAGCAACAACTGCTGCTTTGTCAACAACTAATTATTTTGCATCACAAACCTTGAATGGATGTGAAGGACCAAGAGTATCAGTTGCTGTTACAGTAAATGTTACAGCTGCACCAACGGCATCTGCACAATCATTCTGCGGAAGCGGAACTGTTGCTAATTTAGTTGCAACAGGTACAGCTATTAAATGGTATGCTGCTGCTACAGGCGGAACTGCCTTAGCAACAACTGCTGCTTTGTCAACAACTAATTATTTTGCATCACAAACTTTAAATGGTTGTGAAGGACCAAGAACTTCAGTTGCTGTAACAGTAAACGTAATTGCGGCTCCTACTGGATCAGCAACACAGGATTCTTGTACTGGAACCATAGCTGCTTTTGTAGTAAACGGCGCAACAGGTGCAACATTTAATTGGTATGCTTCAAATACCGCTACAACAACAATTCCAACTAGTACAACTGCAGTATTGAATACAATTTATTATGTATCTCAAACTGTTAATGGTTGTGAAGGCCCAAGATTTGCAGTTACTGCATCAGGTCCATGTTTAGGAAAAGAAGTATTTGATGTCGCTAATTTTGACTATTATCCAAACCCAACCAATTCGCTTTTAAATATTAGCTACTCAGCTGAAATTACACAAATAAGAGTGTTTAATATGTTAGGTCAAGAAGTTTTGTCACAAAAATTAAATGCAACTACAACTCAAGTTAACTTATCACAATTTGCATCAGGAACATACTTTGTTCAAGTAACTGCTGATAAAGTTTCTAAAACTGTAAAAGTTGTAAAAGAATAATTTTTAAAATTAATTTATTAAAAGGCTACCTAATTCAAGGTAGCCTTTTTTTATTTGGAGTAATTATGAGGTGATTTTTAACTGTATTTTTAATTTTATTATAATAATGGGGAAATATTTTTAACTGTCTGTATGTTAATAATTTAAAATTAATTATTTGTTTTTAAATTCAGTAAAAACGAAAGGTGTTTTTTTATTTGTATTGATTTTATAACTATATTTATCACTTTATTTTATGACTTACTTTTCAGTAAAATGTAATCTAAAAAAACTATTAATTTTTACCAATTTCTATATTTATGAATGCAAATACTAAACTAAAGTTTTATTCGTTTGTTGTATTGTTTTTACTAACTTTTTCAAGTTTTTCACAACTAGCGTTGGAATCATTTGAATCTGGAATTCCATCAAGTTGGACTCGTTTTCAAAATCAAGCTAGTTCAACACCTTGGTCGCCAACCACTGATGGATATTTAGCTTCAAATGGAACTGTAGTTAATCCTGCTTTAGATAATGTAGGGGTCGGAACTTCATGTCAATATTATATGGTGACTCCTCAGTTTTTGGTGCCATCAAATGGTGAAATTCGATTTTTCACTAAACAGGGAAGTGCTGCAAATTTAGGAACCTCCTACCAAATTAGAATTACAACTGCCAATCAAGTAAATGTTAATACATCGTTTGTAACTTTAAAAACTTGGAACGAAAATACTTTAAATGTTGGTTCACCAACTACATATCAAGAACAAGTTGTAACCATACCTAGTTCAATTACTGTTGGATTACCCGTATATATAGCCTTTGTTACACTTACAAGTTCACAAACAGGAGCTACATTAAATGCAGATTCATGGTTTGTTGATAATGTTCAAGTAATTACTGGCTGTGCCAAAGTAACGCAATCAAATTTCTCTGCGAGTTCTATTTTACCTTATTCTGCCAATTTAAATTGGGTACATCCAACCACTACTAATTTTGAAGTGCAAGTATTGCCTCAAGGTGGAACACCTGCTGCTACAGGTACTTCAACAACAACAACTTCTTTCTCTGCAACTTCACTTACACCAAATACAACTTATGATGTATATATAAAATCAGTTTGTGGTAGCACTTCAAGTACATGGGCGGGACCATTTCCGTTTACAACAGCAAAAGTTGGGTTAACATGTAACACACCTATTATTGTTCCACCCGATGTTTCAACAACTCCATATATTTTAAATTCTAATTTAAATACTTTTTACGACGCATCAACTTACATACCTTACACAAGTCAGGGATTAAGTTGTCAGCCACCAACTACACCAACAACATGGAATTATTTATTGGGTGATCATGCTTTTTTATCCTATACCCCAACAACTTCTGGATTGATAAGCGTTTCTATGCAAGCTATTGGAAACTCTGCAATAAACTGTTATAATCAATATACTAGTGTTTTTATCTTTGATAGCTGTACTGGTGTTGGAACCTCTGCATCATGTTTGGCAGGTGCATTCACAACTCCTACAGTTCCAAATAGTCAAATACCTAATTTTTATGTAGTAGCAGGGCAAACTTATATATTTGTAATTTCTTCAAATCTACCAAGAAATGCAGGTATTTGTTTTAACTTCAAAATAGGTGGAGCCACATGTCCTGCACCTGCTGAAATAGAATATAATAATTTGTTACAAACAAGTGCGTCATTTTCATGGAATAACGTCCAAAATTTGGTAAGCACTTGGGAGTATGTAGCAATACCTGCTGCAAATGGAGCGCCAACAGGAACGGAAACACTTACAACCACAACAACAAATATTGGAAACAACGTTACAGGTTTAACTCCAGATACAAAATATAATTTATATGTACGTTCAGTTTGTGGGGGAGTTCCAGGCCCATGGGCTGCTCCATTTTTATTTAGAACCCAATGTGCAACGTACAACACACCTTATTACACTGGATTTACAACAGCAAATGCAACTAATCCAGAAGCGTGTTGGACAAGTTTAGATTTGAATAATGACCTTACAGTATTTAACTATGGGAATAATGCTTATTCAGAACCTGTTGCAAAAATACGTACTTCGGGAAATAATTTGTACATGAACGATATGCTTGTTTCGCCACAAGTTCATTTTGATGGTGTTACACAAAAACGTGTACGATTCAAATATATGGCGTATCCTTCCTATAATGGTACAACTACTATAGGAGAGTCTTCATTTGAAGTTAGAATTTCAACAACGGGTGTAGGTGAAAATAACTTTACAACCGTTGTACTTCCGCTTCAAACGTATTTTACAGGATTTAATTTTATAGAAAAAACAATCGTTTTACCTGCAAATATCGTTGGTGATGTTAATGTAGCCTGGGTCTTGCCTTTGGGTTCAACTCAAACTGCTATTCAGTTTTATATTGATGATGTGTATATTGAAGATTTACCAGCTTGTTCAAATCCTGCCTATCCAGTAGTTTCAAATATTACTACAACATCTGCTGAACTGACTTGGATTAATGGATATCAAGAAACGCAATGGGAAGTTAGTGTACAACCTTTAGGAACAGGTGCTCCAATTGGTCCTGGTTTGGTAGTAAATTCAAATCCATATACAATAACTGGATTAATTCCATCGCTTCGATACGAATTTTATGTTAGAGCACATTGTTCTGGAATTTTACAAAGTGAATGGATTGGACCAATTTATTTTAGTACATTGTGTATTCCGCTTACCACTCCTTATTATGAAAGTTTTAATGATGTTGATTTAAGCTCAAAAAAATTCTGTTGGTCATTTAATAATGTTCAAAATGATTTTGTTAAATGGGTAATGCACCCAACAGAAGCAAGAATAGGTAGAGCAGGTAACACCTTTACCTCATTTAATGATTATTTAATAAGTCCAGCTATTTCGGTTAGTGGTTTAAAAAAATTAAGTTTTAAATACAGATCTACAATTTCTTTACCTGTTTTCCCAACATCAAGAGGTGCTTTAGAGGTATTAATTTCAACAACAGATACTAATCCAAGTAGTTTTACTGTACTTGATCCATTATTTGAATTTACAAATTCGTATTATTTAGAAAAGAATTTATTTTTTAATGAAACAGGAACAATTTATATTGCATTTAGGGTTCCGCCAGAAATGGTAGATCCAGCAAATTCAGGTTATTTGTATTTAGATGATGTGCGAATTGAAGATGCAGAAGTTTGTCCAAAACCAAAAGATTTACTAGTTTCAAGTGTAACAACTAATAGTGCTAATTTATCATGGACACCCGGTTATCAAGAAACACAATGGAGTTACCATGTTCAACCAGTTGGAAGTGGAGTGCCAACTGTTTCAGGAACTTTAGTCACTACCAATTCAGCAACTGCTTCAGGTTTACTGCCTGGTACAGAGTACGAATATTATGTAAAATCTGTTTGTGGAACAGATACTAGTTCATGGGCGGGTCCAATTAAATTTAGAACTTTATGTACAGCATTTGTAACTCCATTTATTGAAACATTTGACGGAAATTCTGTAACAGAACAATGTTGGAGATCAAGAAATTTGAATGGAGACCAGAACTTTTGGAGCCTGAATTACCCTGCTCAACCAATTGCGGGAGATCAGATGGCAGCTATGTTTATAGGTACTAATGGTGATAATGACGATTATTTAATATCGCCAACTATCACTTTACAGGCTAATCAAAGAGTTCGATTCAAATACAAGATTTTTAATGTTAATTTCCCTGCAGATTTGACTTTGAAAATGTCAACTACTGGAATTGATCCAGCTAATTTTACTACAACTTTATTTGATACAGGTGCAGATGTATTGACTAATACAACCGTTTTAGAAAAAGTAATTAATTTACCATCAGGGGTTACTGGAAATGTTAATTTTACATTTCATATTCCATTTTTTCCTCCAAATCCTTGGGGGTATAGAGCGCAATATATTTTTATAGATAATTTTATTGTAGAAGACATTCCAACATGTTCACCTGTAACTAATGTAACTGCTTTTGCTTCAGATGTTAATGCTACAATTGATTGGACACCAATGGGGTCTGAAACTTCTTGGGAATTATCTGTACAGCCATTTGGTACAGCTGCGCCAATTGGAGCAACTTTACCTCAATATTTGCATACAGCAACCGCACATCCTTATGTAGTTAATGGTTTAGCTCCAGCTACAAAATACCAATATTATGTAAGAGCCATTTGTAGCGGAACATCGCAAAGTGAATGGGTTGGTCCATTTGAAATTTTGACAAAATGCGATTCAAGCAATTTATGTCAATATACGGTAACATTAAGTAACGGAATTACAGGAAGACCTGTTAACTCTATTGATGTGTATCAAAATGGTGGAGTAGTTCAGGCATTAACATTTCCAAATAACACTACACCTTTGGATTATACTGTTTTCTTGTGTAAAGGAGTAGAATTCTCTTTGTTTTGGAATATGATGTTAGGAGGCAGTGGTTTGCAATATAGTGCAGCTCAAATTACTGTGAAAGATTTTAACAATAATATAGTTTGGACAAGTCCATTAGGTCTTGGAACAGCCCATACAACTTTATACACTGGATTTGCATCTTGCGGACCAGAAACTTGTGCAAAACCAACCAATTTAACGGTAAGTAACCAAGGCGTATTATCTTGGACTGCAGGAGGCACCGAAACACAATGGGAAGTTTTTCTTCAACCAGTTGGCAATGGTACTTTACCACAAACAGGAATTATTGTAAACACTAATTCATATACACCTGTTGCTTCTGATTTTGTGAATGGACTATCAGCTACTTATGAATATTTTGTTCGTGCTGTATGTAGCTCATCTGATAAAAGTTTTTGGAATGGACCAAAAGTTTTTGTTCGTAATGACGAATCAAATAATGCGGTTACTCTTCAAGTTAATAATTCTGAAAATTGTTCATCAATAGGAACTAATGTTACTTTTATGGGAGCAACTGCATCTGTAACACCTAACAATTGCGGTGGAACAAATGGAGGAGATGTTTGGTTTGATTTTGTAGCAACATCAAAAGTTCATTTGGTTGAATTAAGTGATTTTACTCCGGGTAGCTATTATGGTGGTTCGTTCCAGCAACCTTTCCCAAAAATAATGATGACTTTGTTTGAGGTACAACCCGACGGATCGTTACTTGATAAAGGATGTAGTGACAATAATACCTTCTTGACACATTATTCATCTGAATTAGTAATTGGAAAAACATATAAAATCAGATTGATGTTGAATGCTTCTGTTGCAAGTACAAAAACATTTAAAATTTGTATTACAACACCCCAAGATGTTTGTAATATGAATCCAGTAAATTACGATTTTGAAAAAGTTCAGATGCAAGGACCAACTGGTATAACATCTATTTTAAGACATGAAGTAGTGCCTGGTTGGAGGGTAAATACAACCACAGGAACTATGTTTTTTCAAGAAGCCACAAATTCAGTTACAGTTTATCCATATTCTGGTGGGCAGTGTTTGCAGTTAATTCACGATCCAGCCAACCAGTGGGATGCAACAGACCCAAATATTAAAGGTTTGTACAAAGATTTTGATACATCAGAAATTACAGTTTTGGATTATAATTTTGCAACAGCAGCACGTTCAATTTCAACAATTCAGTTATATGCTGGACCACCTTCAGGGCCATTTACATTATTAACAGAAGTGTTTAAAGATGGTTTAAATTGGGACAATATTATTGGAAGTTATACTATACCAGCGGGTCAAAATAAAACCAGATTTATATTTAGAACTAAAGAATATGGATTTGGTCATCTTTTAGATGCTGTAATTATTAAACCAAATACCAAAATAATTACTCCTGACACAACACTTACTTGTCTTGAAACATCAACTACTGTTTCTGCTGAAGGAGTTGGTCAATGGATAGCTTCATCTACTAATCCTGCTCAAACAATAATTGCAACACCAAATGCAAAAACCACTACAATTTCTGGGTTTAATGTTTCGGGAGTTTATACTTATACATGGAAAACTAGGTATTGTGAAGATACAATTTCAATTACTTATCAAGGAATTCCAACTACACCAACCGTAACCTCACCGGTAACGTATTGCGCTAATCAAACCGCTTTGGCATTAACAGCGACAGTACCAAGTGGATTTACACAAATGTGGTATATTAATGCTGTTGGAGGTACAGGTTCATCAACTCCGATAACACCTTCTACGTCAACTGTTGGAACATCTACATATTATGTGGGAGCAGTTGATACTGCTGGTTGTGTGGGTCCACGAACTGCAGTTCAAGTGATTGTAAATCCTTTGAACAACCCAATTACAACTTTTACTTTACCATCACAAATATGTAAATCACAGGCAACTTTAAATCCTGTTTTAAGCACTAATTTTACTACAGGTGGACAGTTTACATCAACAGCTGGATTGTCAATAAATGCTAGTACGGGACAAATAAATTTAGCACAAAGTACAGCAGGGCTATATACGGTTTCGTACAACTATGCTTTAAATAATCAATTGTGTTTGGACCAAGGAGCTAGTTCGCAAACGGTTAAAATTTCAGATGTTATTGATTTTGATATTGCTTCAAATTGTGTTGATCAGTCGCTTGAGCTATCTGTAGTACCATTAAATAGTACGTTTGAAATTCAAAATGCTACTTTTAATTGGCAGACAGCTTCAGGGGCAAATATTGGTACAAACCCAATTTTAAATGTAGATGATTATATTATTGCAAATCCATCACTTGTATTACCAATTGTATTTTCGGTTACATCTACAGCAGGCGCATGTTCGCTTTCAAAATCATTTACAGTTGACAAAAACAATTGTAAATTAATACCACGAGGAATATCTCCAAACAATGATGGCGATAACGATACTTTTGATTTAAGTGGAATGAATGTAAAATCAGTGTCAATTTTTAATAGATACGGAACAGAAGTTTATTCATTTAAAGGAAATTACACCAATCAATGGAACGGTAATTCGGATAGTGGGTCAGCATTACCTGACGGCACCTATTTTTACAATGTACAAAAAAGTGACGGTACAACCGTAACGGGTTGGGTTTATATCAACAGACAATATTAATTAAATGAAACAGCTAAAAATGAATAAATTAACTATATGTACATTCGTTGTATTCTTGTTTTCATTAGGAATGCATGCACAACAAGACCCTCATTACACACAATATATGTACAATATGAATGTGATGAATCCAGCTTATGCAGGGTCAAAAGACGATTTGTCAATAGGTTTGCTTTATAGACAACAATGGGTAAATGTTGACGGCGCACCCAAAACAGGAACTTTATCAATTCATAGTCCAGTTGGGAAAAATGTTGGATTAGGACTGTCAGCAATTACAGATAAAATAGGACCTGTTCAGGAAAATAATATTTTTGCTGATTTTTCTTATACACTGGATTTAGGAGGTAACCAAAAATTAGCATTTGGTTTAAAAGCTGGAGCAACCTTTCATAAAGTTGGTTTGTTTGATGATATTGGAAATGGATTTGTTCCTCAAGAAAATGATATTGCTTTTCAAGAAAATTCAAGTGCTACATATCTTAATTTTGGAACAGGAGTTTTTTATTATACAGATAAATTTTATGCTTCTGCATCTTTGCCTAATATTTTTAAAACCAAACATTTAGATGTGACTCAAAATGGTCAACAACTTCAGTTTGGATCAGAAACACAGCATTTGTTTGTAACTAGTGGTTACGTTTTTGACTTAACACCAACAACCAAATTTAAACCATCTATAATGTTAAAGTATGCAATTAGTGCTCCCGTTTCATTTGATTTTTCTGGAAATTTTTTGTTTTTTGACAAATTTGAAATAGGCGCAACTTACAGATTAGATGATTCATTTGGAGCAATGGTAAATTATGCAATTACTCCAAAAATTAGAGTTGGATATGCTTATGACCAAATAGTTTCTGGATTAAAAGTAACCACTCAGTCATCACATGAGTTTTTACTTTTATTTGATATACCATCGGCCAAAAAAGTATCAATGTCTCCTCGTTTTTTCTAATATAAAATACACAACTAATGAAAATAAGATTTATAACTTTATGTATGCTACTTATGAGTAGTCAATTGTTTTCTCAAAACAAAAAAAACGAGAAGGCACATCAATTATTTGAATCCAATCAATATGTAAGCGCCATTGATGCGTATCTTGATGTTGTAAATTCCAATCAAGCAGATGCATTAACTTATAAAGAATTAGCCGACAGTTATTATATTATTTTTAACCCTACTGAGGCAGCAAAGTGGTATGCAAAAGCTACTGAAAATACGGCTGATGCCGAAACTCATTTCAGGTATGCCCAAAGTTTAAAATCAATTGGTAATGCTGCTGAAGCAAATAAACAAATGACTATTTTTGCTAAAATGCAACCCAAAGATTCTAGAGCAAAAGAGTTTTTGCAAGCGCCAAATTTTGCTGCTGAAATGTCTTCCAAAAAAGCACTTTATGAAGTTGAAAATACCACCATTTCATCAAATAAAACGAGCGATTTTAGTCCGGTGTTGTCAAATGATAATGTACTTTATTTTGTAAGTACACGAAACAATTCCAAAACAGATAAATCATCAAACCAACCTTATTTAGATATTTTTCAATCGATAAGGTCAGAAAATGGAGTCTTTGCTGAACCTACAGTTATTAAAGAATTGCAAACAGCTTACCACGATGGACCAATTGCAATCAGTAAAGACGGAAACACCATGTATTTTGCACGTGATGGTTTTGGAACAGGTTTATTCGAAAAAAGTAAATCAAGTAATGTGAAAATTGGTCAATTAGGTATTTATAAAGCTACTAAGGTTGATGGGAAATGGACTAATATTGAGCCGCTACCTATTAATTCATCTTCTTATTCGACTAGTCATCCCGCATTGAGTGTAGATGAAAAAACATTGTTTTTCACTTCTAATATGTCAGGTGGGTTTGGTGAAACAGATATATGGAAAATTTCAATTTCACCAACGGGTTATGGAACTCCCGAAAATTTAGGGGACAAAATTAATACTTCAGGAAGAGAAGCATTTCCTTTTGCAACATCAACGGCTTTGTATTTTGCGTCAAGCGGAAAACAAGGTTTTGGAGGGTTAGATGTATTTAAATACGATACCAATACGGGTCAAATAAGTAATCTTGGAAAGCCAGTTAATAGTGATAAAGACGATTTTTCATTCAGTTTAAACGAAAAATATAATACAGCATTCTTTGCCTCTAATAGATCAGGAACCGATTTTATTTTTGCTGCCAAGCCAATTTGTAGCGTAGTGGCTAAAATTGTTGTTCAAGATGCAACTTCAAAAAAGGAAATTCAAACTGCACAATTGACCGTTTTGGATGAAAACAAAAAAAGTGTGGTTGTAAAATCAGACGGATTGGGAGGCTATTATTTTGATGCTAATTGTACCACAAATTATGTGATCAGCGCTAATGCTTCAGGGTTTGAACCTAATTCAAAATTAGTTACAACCGATACTCAATTTGAAAAAGAATTTATTTTAGAATTAGACCCAACAAAAGTTGTGATTACTGATAAAGAAGTTATTTTAGATAATATTTATTTTGAATTTAATAAATCATTTATAACTGCTCAAGGTGCATCAGAGTTGGATAAACTGGTAAAAGTTATGCAAGATTATCCGTTGATGGAAATATTTGTAAAAGCACATACTGACTCCAAAGGATCAGTTGCTTACAATGCGAAATTGTCTGACCAAAGAGCGCAATCTACAGTGCAATATATCATTTCAAAAGGAATTACAGCAGATAGAATTTCAGGAAAAGGAGTTGGAAGCGCTGAACCTAAAGTTGATTGCGGATCTAATTGTACAGACGAGCAACATGCAACAAATCGAAGATCTGAATTTTTGATAGTTAAAAAATAAATTCATTACCTTTTATTTACTAACTTAGCTTATTATTACTATAGCTTTTCTATATTAGAGAAGCTATAGTTTTAACTTTATATTTTTATGAAAAAAATCGTCTTATTTTTTTTCTTATTTTTAGTAAAAAATACCATTTTTCCTCAATCTGCAAATAATTGTGCTAATGCAATTGTTGTTTGTGGTAATAGTACAATTAGCTCTAATGCAACGGGTTATGGTGTTCAAGAAGTGAGCGGTTGTAGTAGTCAAGAGCACAATAGTTTATGGTTGAAGTTGAATATTGTGCAAAGCGGAACACTTGGCTTTGATTTAATTCCAGACGATACTGATATCAATGTAGATTACGATTTTTGGATATATGGACCTAACGTTACTTGTGCGTCTAAAGGCTCTCCTATTAGGTGTTCAACTACTAATCCCGCCGCAGCCAACTTGAGTAATAATCATACGGGTATGAATGCTACAGCGACTCAATTTTTTGAAGGACCAGGTACTGCGGGAATTAGTTACGTAAAATGGTTGAATGTTTTGGCAGGGCAATCTTATTATGTTGTAATTGATAGGCCAGCAGGAGATGGTGGTTTTCAATTAAATTGGACAGGTACTGCTATGTCGGGTTCTGGAGCATTTACCACACCACCTACCGCGAATTCAATTCCTGCAGTTAAAACTTGTAGTACAGTTTTGGATAGTGGTATTTTTGATCTTGATGGAGTACGTAGTTCTATTAATTCTGATTTAACAAATAATTCAATTTTATTTTACGAATCGTATGAAGATGCTTTTGACGGAATAGTTACACCGCTTGATGATATAATAAGTAACAGTTCCAATCCACAAACGGTGTATGCAAAAGTAAAAAATAATGCTGGTGGATGTTTTACAATAGTTGATTTTCAACTAATTGTAAATCAAATTCCTGACGCTTCAATTTCAGTTCAATCCAATTTAATTTGTCAAGGTCAATCTGCAGTTGTAAATTTTTCTGGCTCACCAAATACAACCGTTTTTTATAAAGTAAATGGAGGTGCCCAACAATCTGCAGTGCTAAATGCTTCGGGAGTTTATCAATTGATAGATCCTATTTCATCAAATACATCCTACGAACTTGTAAATGTAATTTTGTATGATGGGGCTACGAGCACTATTTTGTGTTCGCAGGTAAAAAACACCACAGTTTCGGTAACTGTGCAAAATGTTAGCTTAAGTTCCTTAACATCCAATACCAGTGTATGTGTTGGTCAAAATGCTGTTTTTACAATTAATGGAACTCCAAATGCCGTAGTTACTTATAAAATTAATAATGGAGCAAATGTAACTACTACTATTGGTGCAGCTGGTTCAGTGGACGTTACTGTAAATAATATTACAGCTAATGTAACTATAACGCTAATTTCAATTGTACTTGGGCCTTGTAATATAACGTTGAATAACACAAATACGGTTACTATTGTGCCAACTCCTTTGATTAATTCACTTACAACAATTTCGCCAATTTGCGAAGGAAACAATGCGGTGTTTAGTTTGCAAGGAACGCCAAACGGAATAGTTACTTACGCAATAAATGCTGGTTCCAATCAAACCATAACTTTAAATGGAAGCGGTGCTGGAACTGTTATTATTACCGCTCCAACTTCTAATCAAACTATTCAATTAAAAACAATTCAAATAGCGAGTTGTATTGAGAATTTAACTCAAAATCAATCGGTTACAATTTTACCTTTGCCTTCAATAACATCATTAACATCCAACTCGCCAATTTGTTTGGGTGAAAATGCTATTTTTTCAATAGAAGGAACCCCAAATACAACAGTAAATTATTCAATAAATAGCGGTGTAACATCAAGCGTTTCTATTGGTGCTACAGGATTAGCTACAATTACAGTTCCATCACCAACAATAGCACCAACAATTGTATTATCTCAAATTATTGCGGCAAGTTGTTCTAAAAATGTATCAAATACTACTTCAGTAGTTGTGTTGCCCATTCCTAATGTGTCATCAGTTTCTTCAAACACACCAATTTGTATTGGTTCCGATGCTGTTTTTACCGTTAATGGTACGCCAAATGCAATAATTACATATACATTAAACGGTGGTGCTTCACAAACGGCTCAAATCCCAACAACGGGTACTTTGTTGCTTAATGTAGCAGCACCAACCGTAAATCCTGAACTTGCTATTTCATTAATTGATAATGGATCTTGCACTAAAACGTTAACATTAAACAGTACAGTTGTGGTTAATCAACCACCCTCAATTTTAAATATAACTTCAAGCACACCTATCTGTAGAGGTAGTAATGCCCAATTTGTAATTCAAGGTACACCAAGTGCTGAGGTTTTTTATACAATTAATAGTGGTGCCGTTTTATCGGTAACTATTGATAGTACTGGTTTTGTAACAATTTCAGTTCCAGCTCCTTCAAGTAATGTAACATTAAATTTATCTTTAATACGATTAGGAGCATGTGATGTTGTAATTTCAAACTCAAGTCAAGTAATTGTAAATCAGTTACCACAGTTGATTTCTGTAGTTAATAATTCGCCAATTTGTAGCGGTGCTGCTGCTGAATTTATCGTATCAGGAACACCATTTTCACAAATTACCTATTCAATAAATAGTTTGCCAAATACAGTTACCACGTTTGATAGTAGCGGTATTTTTACAATTAATTTGAATGGAATTACATCAACTACATCGTTACAATTTATTTCAATATCTGATACAAATTGTTCAGCACAAATAAACCAGTTAAGTCAAGTATTTGTTTCGCCTGCTACCACAATTTCCATGATTTCGGCAACTGGTTCAAATAACCAAATGCGATGTGAAAACGCAATGATTTCACCAATACAATACCAAGTACAAGGTACTGCAACTGGGGTTACTGTAAGCGGACTTCCATTGGGAATAAATCATTCATACAATACAGTAACAAAACAGCTTACTATTTCAGGAGCGGCTAGTGTAGCAGGAGTTTATCCTTTTACAGTTGAAACATCTGGCGGATGCGCACCACAAGTTACCGAAACAGGAACATTTACCATTACAGACCAGCCGAATATGAATTTGACGTATTCAAATTCCATATGTTCTGGTGCAATTACTGATATAGTTTTGTCGAGTGATTTGTCAAATACCACTTATACTTGGACTGCAACAGTAACAAATATAAGTGCAACCTACAATATGTCGGGGACACAAAACGATATTAATCAATTGGTAAATTTATCAAATACACTTACAACTGGTAAAATTGTAATGACAATTACTCCTTTTGCTAATGGTTGTTCTGGAAATAGTAAAACAATTGAAATAACTGTAAATCCAATTCCTCAAATTACATCAATTACAAATGAATTTGATCAAGTTTGTTCGGGTAGTTTAATTAAAGTGACAATCGCAGGTTTGCCTTCAAATGCCTCTTATCTCTGGACAAGCATTGCCACTGATGTAACTGTTATTGGCGCAACATCTGGAACAACAACTGGAATAATTTATTTACAAGTTCAGTTAGCAAATCCATTGGTTGCAGGGACCGTGCAATTTCAAATCACACCAACTCTAGGAACTTGTTCAGGAACAATGCAAACAAGTACTTTGATCAATGTACTTCCTTACCCCAACTTGCCTCAAACCTTACCAATACAAAATGTATGTTCTGGAACAGCTTTAAATTTTCAAATTAATGATAGTCCACATGTAGCTGGAACCACTTTAACTTGGGAAGTTGACCAAATGGTTAATGCTACCGGGGCAACCTCAGGGTCAGGTTTAGCACCAATTACAATTACTGATTTGCTGACAGCTACTAACAATCAAGCGGGTTATGTAATTTATAAAGTAAAATCGGTACTAGCAACTTGTGAAACTGATTATGTTTATTATCGAGTAAATGTAAATGCGATACCTGAGCCAATTTTACAAGAAGGTTATATGTGTTTGGATGCTGATGGTAACATAATACAAAGTCATTATTTGAATGCCGGAAGCTTTACAGGAACCTATCAGTTTTTTTGGCACAAAGTAACAGCAACCGACGATGTAATTGGCGTAAGTTCAGGGCCAGTTTACCAAGTATATACTCCTGGAAATTATTATGTTATAGCTCGTAACGTAGCAACAGGATGTTACGGAACTTCAAATACCGTTGAGGTTATTTCTATAACTTCGCCAAGCGCATTTGATTATTCAGTAACCGATGCTTTTTCTGAAAATGCCACAATAAATGTAACCATAACAGGCGGTACAGGTAATTATTTTTATCAATTAGATAATGGTCCTTTACAAACCGACCCTATATTTCAAGGGGTAAGTGCAGGTTTTCACGAGCTAAGTGTGATAAATGATAAAGGTTGTTCAAGATTAACTAAAAATGCACACGTAATTGGTTACCCAAAATATTTTACACCAAATGGTGATGGAATCAATGATACTTGGAATATTATTGGTTTAAACCAAGCCAATTCAAGAGTGTATATTTACGATAGATATGGTAAATTCATTAAATCAATTATACCTTTGGATTCCGAAAGAGGGTGGGATGGAACCTACGAAGGCAATCTATTACCTTCAACAGATTATTGGTTCTCAATTGAATACATTGAAAATAGTTTACAGAAGATTTTTAAATCACATTTTACATTAAAACGATAGAAAGAGGGGTTGTTTTTTCAAAATCATTAAATAAAAATACCCAAAAAAATAAGGAGCACACCACCCCATTTCAAAACACATTAAGTCCCGCTTTCGCCTTTATCTCCCTTGCCCTCCGGGACTGCGGGAGGATATCGGCTCTATCGGGGCTATACCTGAAATATAGATTTTCAGTTGACTTTTAATACCAAATGGAAGTACAAAATAGTCTAAAGATGCAAAGTTATTTTAAAAAAAATTCAAAAAAAATCTTTGCATAGCCAGGCTACGGAAATATTTTTTTTGAAATTTTTTCTAAAAAAGAACAAGTAGATTGGGCTATTTTATACTTCCATTTGGTATAAGTATAAACTATTTTTACAATTGCTTTTTCAAATCAGCAATAGTCTGCGTTGGGTTTTCAGCTTTAAAAACAAAACTACCAGCAACCAAAACATCTGCGCCAGCTTCTGCAAGTTGGCTAGCATTTTTATTGGTAACACCACCATCAATTTCAATAAGGGTCGAAGCGCCTTTTTCAGTAATCAACGATTTTAATTTTGTTACTTTAGCGTACGTATTTTCTATAAAAGATTGTCCGCCAAAACCTGGGTTAACACTCATAATACATACCATATCAATATCCTGAATCACATCTTCAAGTACACTTACAGGCGTATGCGGATTTAAGGCAACACCAGCTTTCATACCTGCTGCTTTTATGGCTTGCAACGTTCGGTGTAAATGGGTACAAGCCTCATAATGCACCGTTAAAATATCAGCTCCCAAACTTGCAAATGTAGATATGTATCTATCAGGATCTACAATCATCAAGTGAACATCAATTGTTTTTTTGGCATGTTTAGAAATAGCTTCCAAAACAGGCATCCCAAAAGAAATATTCGGAACAAAAACACCGTCCATAATGTCTATATGAAACCAATCGGCTTCACTAGCATTAATCATTTCAATATCGCGTTGTAAGTTGGCAAAATCAGCTGCTAAAACCGATGGAGCAATAAGTGTATTTTTCATTTATGAGTGTTGTTTGTACAAAATTAGTTATTTTAAAAAAACTCCGAAATCACTTTCGGAGTTTTTACTTTAAGACTTTAAGATAGTAAGACATTATGACTTTCGACTTTACGACTTTCGACTTTACGACTTAACTATCCCAAATATGTTTTCAAAATTTTACTTCTAGAAGTGTGTTTCAATCTGCGGATGGCTTTTTCTTTAATTTGACGCACACGCTCACGAGTTAAATCAAACGTTTCACCAATTTCTTCCAAAGTCATTGGGTGTTGATCGCCCAAACCAAAGTACAAACGAACCACATCTGCCTCTCTTGGTGTTAATGTTTCCAAAGAACGCTCAATTTCGGTACGCAACGACTCGTGGATCAACTCTCTATCAGGATTTGGAGATTCACCTGAACGTAAAACGTCGTACAAGTTAGAATCTTCACCTTCCACCAAAGGCGCATCCATAGACAAGTGACGACCCGAGTTTTTCATAGACTCCTTCACGTCATTTACTGTCATGTCAAGCTCCTTAGCAATTTCTTCAGCACTTGGTGGTCGCTCATTAGACTGCTCCAACAAAGCATACATTTTATTAATTTTATTGATAGAACCAATCTTGTTTAAAGGCAAACGCACAATACGAGATTGCTCAGCTAAAGCTTGCAAAATCGACTGACGAATCCACCAAACGGCATACGAAATAAATTTGAAACCACGTGTTTCGTCAAAACGTTGCGCCGCTTTAATCAAACCTAAGTTTCCTTCATTAATCAAATCAGGAAGCGTTAATCCTTGATTTTGGTACTGTTTTGCTACCGAAACCACAAAACGCAAATTAGCTTTAGTCAATTTTTCCAAAGCACGTTGGTCACCCGCCTTAATACGTTGTGCCAACTCTACTTCCTCATCAGCAGTAATTAGGTCAACCTTACCAATTTCTTGTAAGTATTTATCTAATGAAGCGGTTTCACGATTGGTAACCTGCTTGGTTATTTTCAGCTGTCTCATTGTGGGTCCTTTGTTTTTTGTGTTAAACGTGATTATTATACGTTAGATGTTTCCAAAAAGTTACAAAAAAGTTTATTTTTTTTATTTTTTTATTTCAAACATACAAAACACCTCTTCTTTTTCAGAAGCCAATCCAGCTATCCATTCCAAGCTTGCTCCACAAAAGCTTTTTTTTCTAGGCTAGCAACGAGCTTCCGTTGGTCGCTGTTGCTAGCCAAGAAAAAAATAGCTTTTCTGTTCGCAAGGCTTTCCATTGCTATCTGGGCTAAGCCAGCTCAATGGTTTGGAGCAATAAATAAAATTTTGGGTATTATCAAAACTGAAATTTTTATATCAATTTTAAAGAGATCTTCCTCCCGAAGCCAAAACCCGCGTTTGGAACGGATAGCCCGACCCGTAGGGTAACGCCAAAAAAAAAATCCCGACACTAATTTTAGCATCGGGATTTTTGTATAGTTAAACGTAATTATTCCGCTTTTGGAGTAATTTTGTTTTCTTCTCTTGGAGGTCTTGGCAATAACGCTTTTCTAGACACTTTTTCTTTTCTAGTTTTAGGGTCAATTCCTAAGTACTTCACTTGGAATACATCGCCCATATTCACTACATCAGAAACGTTTTCTGTACGTTCCCAAGCCAATTCAGATACGTGTAATAAAACCTCATTTCCTGGAGCAGCAGTATATTCAACCACAGCACCAAAATCCAACATTTTAATAACTTTCACCTCGTATGCTTCGCCCATTGCTGGTTTGAAGATAATCGAATCAATTTTAGCCAATACTGCAGCAATTCCGTCTGGGTCTGTACCTAAAATTTCAACCACACCTTGCTCATCTACTTCGTTAATAACGATGGTAGTTCCTGTAGCTTTTTGTAATTCTTGAATCACTTTTCCACCAGGTCCAATTAAAGCACCAATGAAGTTGCCAGGAATTGTACGCATGATGATTTTTGGCGCATGAACTTTAACGTCATTATTAGGTTTGTCAAGCGTTTCCAAAATTTTACCTAAGATGTGCAAACGTCCATCACGAGCTTGAGCCAAGGCTTGCTCCATGATTTCGTATTTCAATCCGTCAATTTTGATGTCCATTTGGCAAGCTGTAATTCCTTCAGAAGTTCCAGTTACTTTGAAATCCATATCTCCTAAATGATCTTCGTCACCCAATATATCAGATAAAACAGCAAAACGTTCTCCGTCAGTAATCAATCCCATCGCAATTCCAGAAACCGGACGAATCATTTGAATACCAGCATCCATTAAAGATAATGTACCCGCACAAACAGTAGCCATTGAAGACGAACCATTAGATTCTAATACTTCAGAAACTACACGAATGGTGTAAGGACAATCAGCAGGAATCATGTTTTTCAAGGCACGTTGTGCCAAGTTTCCGTGACCAACTTCTCTTCTTGAAGTTCCTCTTAACGGACGCGCTTCTCCTGTAGAAAATGGTGGGAAATTATAGTGTAAATAGAATTTTTCTTCTCCTTGTTCAGATGGTGAATCAATTTGGTTGGCTTCTCTAGAAGTTCCTAAAGTTGCTGTAGCCAAAGCTTGAGTTTCTCCACGTGTAAACAATGCCGATCCGTGAACCGATGGTAAGTAATTTACTTCACTCCAAATAGGACGAATTTCAGTAGTTTTTCTACCGTCTAAACGTGTACCTAAATCTAAAGTTACATTACGAACCGCTTCTTTATTGGTTTTGTAGAAGTACTTAGAAACTAAATCTCCGTTTTCTGCTAATTCTTCTTCAGTAAACAAAGCTTTTACTTCGTCTTTTACAGCATCAAATGCAGCTGAACGTTCGTGTTTAGCCGAACCTTTGCTAGCAATAGCATAAATTTTATCATAAGCCGCTGCTTTTACTTTAGCGTAAATAGCGTCGTCATTTTTTTCAGTTTCGTACGTACGAACTTCTTTTTTTCCAAATGCTTGTGCCAATCTTTCTTGTGCAGCAATTTGAACTTTAATATGTTCGTGAGCAAATTTAATTGCTTCTACCATTTCTTTTTCTGAAATTTCTTTCATTTCTCCTTCTACCATTGCGATAGAATCAGTTGAAGCTCCAATCATCATATCAATATCTGATACTTCCAATTGTGCACGAGATGGGTTGATTATGAATTGACCATCAATTCTTCCTACTCTAGCCTCAGAAATCAATGTTTCAAAAGGAATGTCAGATAATGCTAATGCAGCTGAAGCAGCTAATCCTGCTAAAGCATCTGGCATAACGTCTTCGTCATGCGACATTAACTGAATCATAACTTGTACTTCAGCATGGTAATCAGATGGGAAAAGTGGACGCAATACACGGTCAACCAAACGCATCGTCAATACTTCGCTATCACTTGGACGCGCTTCTCTTTTGAAGAAACCACCAGGAAAACGACCTGCTGCTGCAAATTTTTCACGGTAATCAACCGTTAATGGTAAAAAGTCAATGCCTGGGCTTGCTTTTCTAGCGGAAACAACAGTACCTAAAATAACCGTTTTTCCAATTCTTACTACTACAGATCCGTCTGCTTGTTTAGCTAAACGACCTGTCTCGATTGTGATGTTTCTGCCATCACCTAAATCGATACTCTCTACAAATAATTGTGGAATCATAAATTTAATTCTCTAAGTTAAACATGGGTTTAGTTGTGTTGTTGTTGCGTAGTTAATGCTCTAAATCCCAATGAAAAACCAACTTTTTTTAATTAATTTACAAAAAAAAAGAGGCGCGTGTGCACCTCTTTAGTTTTGTATTATTTTCTAATACCTAATTCTTTAATTAATTCACGATATTTTACAACATCTTTTTTCTTCAAGTAGTCAAGAAGACTTCTTCTTTTACCTACCAAAAGTACTAACGAACGCTCAGTGTTGTAATCATGACGATTTTTTTTCAAGTGCTCAGTTAAGTGAGAGATTCTAAAAGTGAACAAGGCAACTTGACCTTCTGTAGAACCTGTGTTTTCAGCTTTTCCTCCGTGTTTTGCGAAGATTTCAGCTTTAGTTTCTTTAGTTAAATACATGCTAATATTATTTAAATGATTATTATGTAGATTGAGTTTATCTCAATACGGGTGCAAAAGTAACAATTAATTATGAATATTTAATAAAGAAACAGCAATTATTTTCATCAAATTTTCATCTGTTTTTTTGCACCAACAGGCTTGGGCATTTTCCCAGCCATTTTCCCGCTTTCGCTACAATCTTTTTGTTTTTGAAAAAAAAACAAAAAGGATTTCCGCTTCAATCGGGGGTAAGCCTCCAACTTTTGGGCATTCTCCAAACTTTTGGATTTTTTTTTGAATTACGAATTTCAAATTATGAATTTCGGTTTTCTCACCTGCAAGGTTTTTAAAAACGCATTAGTAAAATTCTCTTCGTACTAGTTCTAATGAGGCAGGTTAGTTTATTGCGTGACATTGTTTTCTTATTCGGGTTTTATTTTTACTATTTTATTGTCTTTAATAATAACAAGTTCTAATTTCTTTTGCCTTTTAAATTCAATAAGTTTGTCGTAAACTTTTTCCAGTCCTATAAGAATTTAATCTTTTAGTTCTATTAGTTTCTCAACAGTTGTCATTAGCTTTTATTTTTTCGAATTTATATTTCTCATCTCATTTAGTTCCCTTTTTTTGGTCAAGGGCGATGCGCTCGAGCTATCGTGATGAGTTGTCTAATCGACTATATGCTTTTTCTACTCTTCAATTATGTATCTTTTAATTTTCTCTGCCAAATTTTCACAATCTAAATTATTTTTTGTGTTGCAATGGCATGGCAAAAGAAAATAATAATATTCATTTAGGTAAAATGATTCAAAATTAAATTTTCCTGCTTCAAAAAGGCAAGATTGCATCATCAAATATTTTTGAGTTTCATTTTTGAAATCTAAATCAATATCCGACTTTTTATAAACGTAAAAATTTACATTTTTCGAGTTTCCTTTTAGATTAATAAATGAAATTTTATATTGAATTTCTTTGCCTAGGAAGTTGCTTTTTTCTTTATCAATTTTGATATTCCAATTTTCACTGTAAAACAACTCCCAATAATTTTCTAAAGTTTGTGATTGACAAATCTGTAGGTAAAAAAAGATTATTAATGTAAAAGATATTTTCATAGTTTAATTTTTTATTTGGCAAATAGCTTAAAAACAGTTGTTTTTCGTTTGTTTTTTCAAAGATATTAAAAAAAACTTTGAAAAAATCCTGTAGTTAGATACAATTTTCTATCTAATGGTTTCTAACTAGATTGGCTACTCGATTAGCAAATTTGCTTATTAAAAATAGTTGATGTAAAAAGTTTGCAAATTGAAAACTTTTTATTATATTTGCCTTATGAAAATCCTTGTAAAGAAAACGATTTTATTTTACATCAAAAAATATCCAATGGCAGAAACACAATTGCTAATTTGGTATAATGAGTTTTCTAAATATGAATTCAATAATTTCAACGAGGTTAAGAAAGTTTACGGCAATGCAAGCATAGTAAACAATAATCGCATTATTTTTAATATTAAAGGAAATGACTTTAGGCTGATAGTTTCCGTAAATTTTTTACAAACTGCTTGCTATGTAATTTGGTTTGGAACGCATAAAGAATATGACAAAATCAATGTTGAAACAATTTCTTTTGACACAACAATTTTAACAAACAAAAAAATTTAATTATGAACTGGAAAGTATTAAAAACAGAAGACGATTACAACAAAGCTTCAATACGTATGATGGAACTATTCAACGCTGCACCTAATACTTCTGAAAGTGATGAATTGGATTTGCTTATAGTTTTAGTCAAAGATTATGATGAAAAGCTGTATCAATTACCCGAGTTAGATGCCTTGGAAGTAATCAAATATAAAATGAAGGAAATGGGAATGAAGGCAAAAGATTTAGAACCAATCATTGGAAGTAAAGGTCACGTTTCGGCAATTTTATCTGGTAAAAGAGAAATCACTTTAAAAATGGCGCAAAAGCTGAAAGATTATTTTAAAATCCCTGCCGAAGTGTTTTTACACACAGCGTAAACAGGGTTGTGGCTAACTGGTAAACATACAAAAATCCTCACGTTTTTAATTTCGCAAATAATTTAAAAACAGTTGTTTGTTCTGATACAGAAAAAAATAGTTTTCGTTTTTATGTTCAAATTTTTCTTGCAAAGGCGCAATTAATTATTAAAAGTTTATAAACTTCATAAACTTCATAAACTTAATAAACCTCATCAACTTTCCTGCGCAACAAAATACCTTCTGAAAAACTACTTGTCGATTTTAGCCCCGATGGAGCCGATATCCTCCCGCAGTCCCGAAGGGCAAGGGAGATAAAGGCGAGAGCGGGCGGAGTGGTCTGCTGGACGAGGTTGTTTTGCTCCTTATTTTTATTGAAAATTTAGACGTATAGGGTTGCTACCTGCTCATTTACGTATTCTAAAAAGCGCTCGTCGTCAGATGTAAATGGGTCTAGCTTATGCGAATCGATGTCTATTTGTCCGATATTTACTCCGTTTACAAACAGGGGCACCACAATTTCTGATTTTACGGTAAAACTGCAGGCGATGTAATTGTCTTGTGCTGAAACGTCTGGCACTACAAAGTTTTGGTTGGACTCGGCCACTTGCCCACAAATGCCTTTGCCGAATGGGATGACGGTATGGTCGGTTGGCGCACCAACGTAAGGACCTAAATGCAAAGTTTTATTTTCGTGATTGGCAAAATAAAATCCTACCCAATTGTAATGTGGGATTTCGGCATTTAGCAAGGTGCAAATTGCCAATAGCTTTTCCTCTTTTGTTGCCGTTTTGTTGGTAACTAATTGATTTATTTTTGGTTTTAGGCTCTCAAAGTTCATGTTTTTTTATTTTTATACAAATGTACTATTGCCATTTGTAACTTTATCTATAAATTTGAAAAAAAATTATATTTTGATTTCAATTTTAAAAGAATACAAACCGTTTTTGCTGTTTTTGGCTAAATTCTTTTTGTCTTATTTGGTATTGACGATGGTTTATAATTTCTATTTATCGCATTTTGATGCAGATAAGTTTGAAACGGATGGATTTACAAATTTAGTTTCTCGTCAAGTTGTTCAAACTTTGCATTTTGTTGATGATGAAGTTTTTTCCGAACCTAATTTGACTGAAGCTAGTGTTAATGTTTTTTATAAACAAAAATGGGTTGCACGAATTATTGAAGGCTGCAATGCCTTGAGTGTGATTATTTTATTTGTTAGTTTTGTTGTTGCTTTTTCGGGCAAATGGAAGCCTACTTTGATATTTATTTTAGTCGGAATTGCATTGGTTCATGTGTTTAATGTGGTCCGAATTGCGACTTTGTGTATGGCAATTTATCATTTGCCTGCTTATTCAAAGTTTTTGCACGATGTTATGTTTCCGTTAGTTATTTACGGATTGGTTTTTATTTTATGGATTGTTTGGGTAAATAAATTTTCATTTTATGCTGAAAAATAAACAAATTGACACGGTTCAAATAGGTTTACTTATTGTTTTAATTGGGGCTTTGGTTTGCATACGTATTTTTGAAAAATCGATTTTTTACGATCCTTTGGTTGACTATTTTAAAGGAAATTTTAATGCAATGCCTTTGCCTAAAATACATCAAATTAAGTTGTTTGCAAGTTTGGGATTTAGGTATTACTTAAATTCAATTATATCGATTGGGATAATTCATGTGTTGTTTAAAAACTCAAAAGCCACAAAATTTGCGTTGCTTTTGTATATAATTTTAGGTTCACTACTATTAATTTCTTTTGTTTTTATATTAGAATTTTTTGGCGAAACCAACAAAATGAATTTATTTTACATCAGACGATTTATTATTCAACCTATATTTTTAATTTTGTTTGTGCCTGCTTTTTTTTATCAAAAAAAGGCTGTAAAACAATAAATAACAGTATTTTAAGAGTTTTTTAATTCTATTGATTTAACTTTGCATCATGAAGTATAAAAAATATTTTTTATTTCTCATGTCTTTTTTGATTGTACTTTCCAGCTTGGGAATATCATTCAACGTGCATTTCTGTGAGGGAAAAATAGCTGCTATTTCATCTGAATTTTCACAACCCAAAAAATGTGAAATGCTTGCTAAGGTTGATGAAAAAAAATGTTGCAAGAAAAAAATAGCTGCCAAAAAATGTTGTTCTGACAAAAAGGTTTCTTTTAAAAGTAAAACCGAAAAAATAACCTATAAAACTTCGTTTACATTTGATTCATACCTTGTTTTAAATGAAATAAATTATGTTTTTGAAACACCTTTCGTTTCAATTCAAAACAATAAAAAAGACTATTATAGTTTTGAATCCAATGCACCACCGCTTTATAAATTATTTTGCAAATTGACATTTTACGCATAATTACTAT
>JBILQQ010000035.1:0-22084 GCA_044373115.1 Flavobacterium sp. | reverse complement strand
CAACCATTTTTGAAATTATATTATTTAATGTGATTGACCCATCTTTAAAAGACACTATAAAAGAAATGAGTATGGAGTTTACATCTAATTTTATGGAAAAACTTGGTGCTAAAACTTCTGATATAAATAAAGCACTAGCAGATATCGAAAAAACAGACCAATTTTCAATTATAGAATTATTAAAAGGATTAGCTATTTACATTTTAATGGGGTCAGTTTACGGTCTTATCCTTGCTGCAATTTTCAAATCTAAAACTACATATAAAATATAGTGAACCTATCCATTATAATCCCCCTTTTAAACGAGCAAGAATCGTTACCCGAATTGCACGCCTGGATTGTGCGTGTAATGAAAGCACACCAATATAGTTATGAAATTTTGTTCATTGACGACGGAAGCACCGATGCCTCATGGGAGGTTATTGAACAATTACAAGCGGAAAACTCAAATGTAAAAGGTATTCGTTTTTTAAGAAATTACGGGAAATCGCAGGCATTGCACGCAGGTTTTGCTAGAGTAAATGGCGATGTTGTAATCACAATGGATGCCGATTTACAAGATAGCCCTGATGAAATTCCGGGTTTGTTGGAAATGATAAACAACCAAAATTTTGATTTGGTTTCTGGTTGGAAAAAGAAAAGATACGACTCTGTTGTGGCTAAAAATATTCCATCTAAATTGTTTAATTGGGCTGCGAGAAAAACATCGGGGGTGCATTTGAATGATTTTAATTGCGGATTGAAAGCATACAAAAATATTGTTGTTAAAAATGTGGAAGTTTCGGGCGAGATGCACCGTTACATTCCCGTTTTGGCAAAAAATGCTGGTTTCGGAAAAATTGGCGAAAAAGTAGTGATTCATCAAGCTAGAAAATATGGTGAATCAAAATTTGGTATGAGCCGTTTTATTAATGGCTTTTTGGATTTGATAACGATTTGGTTTTTATCTCGATATGGAAAGCGTCCGATGCATTTATTTGGAGCTGCTGGAGTATTGATGTTTATTATTGGTTTTTTATCGACGGGATTTATTATTGCAGTTAAATTAATCAAATTATACTCTGGTTTTGAGACTATTTTGGTTGCAAATAATCCGTTGTTTTATATTGCATTAACCTCAATGATTATTGGGTCGCAGTTGTTTTTGGCAGGTTTTTTGGGCGAAATAATTCTTAGAACAAAAAGTAACGAAGAACGGTATAAAATTGCGAATGAGATATAATTAAAACACTATTTTTTTTGCAGAAAACAGATAGTACAAAACACAAGATAATCGAAATTAGAGGTCACAAAGTAGTACTCGATTTTGAATTAGCCGAATTATATGAAACGGAAACAAGAACATTAAAACAAGCTGTAAGTTATATGCAAGCCTAAAACACCAGATTATGAAAAGAATTCTCCTTATAATTTTTATATTATTCAATTCTATTGCGTTTTCACAAACCCAAGAGAAAGATGAAAATTCAATAGACAAAGTTGAAGCAAAATGTCTGGACAAAAATGATATTTCTAATGCAGAAATGTGTAACTGTATAATAAAAGCTAGAGAATCTTGGGATAAAGAGTTAAATAAATATTATGGAGTTTTGAAAACCAAACTTCCGAAAGAAGCTTTTGAAGTTTTGAAGGAGTCACAAAAGCAATGGCTGAGTTATCGTGATAAAGAATATTTGTTTATTTCTAAGTTTTATTTTGAAGTGAAAGAAGGAACAATGTGGTACGCGGTAGCAGAAAATAAGAAAATGGAAATTGTAAAATCAAGAGCAATTGAATTGAAAGAATATTACAGAATGTTAGATTTCTAAAAGGCTGCATATGACAGCGGTTTCAAGAAATGGCGAGGCATGGGATTTATCAGAAATCGGAAAGTTTATTAATTTAAAGTTTTGATTATATTTGTAAAGGCTTGGTCTTGGTTTATCGCCACTTCTTGAAGCCGCGAAACGAAGAAATAGCAATAGGTTTCCTGATGATTTTATGTTTGAGTTAAATGAAGAAGAGTGGATATTTTTAAGATCACAATTTGTGAACTTAAAAACTGAAAGAGGTCAACATTCAAAGTACATGTCTTTGGCATTTACAGAACAAGAAGGAGCAACAAGAACGAAAAAAGATTGGTTATACCAGTGATTTAGAACATAAAAAATAGAATATAAATTGATGTTTTGTTTTGAAAATATCTTTTGAAAATAAAATTACTATTTCTATCGGGGGCTCTAGCCCAGATTGAAGTGGAAAGCCTTGCGAACATAAAAGCTATTTTTTCTTGGCAAAAAAACAGCGACGCCAGGAGCTCGTTTTGTTGCCAAAGAAAAAAAGCTTTTATGGAGCAAGCTTGGAACGGAAAGCTGGATTGGCTTCTGAAAATAAATAAAAAAAACTGGATTTTTTTATAAAATTCAGTAAAAGGAATAATTAAAATGGAGATTAAACAAGCAATTTTAGACAAAGTAAATGAGTGGCTTTCGCCAAATTTTGACGCCGAAACGCAAGCTGCCATAACAGAAATGATGACATCGGCTCCGAAAGAGTTGGAGGAAAGTTTTTATAAGAATTTGGAGTTTGGAACGGGCGGAATGCGCGGTATAATGGGCGTTGGAACCAATCGAATTAACAAATATACATTGGGTAAAAATACGCAAGGTTTGTCTAACTATTTGAAAAAAGTGTTTGATGGTGAGGCATTGCGAGTAGCGATTGCTTATGACTGTCGCCACAATAGTGATACATTGGCAAAGGTGGTTGCTGATGTGTTTTCTGCCAATGGTATTGAAGTGTTTTTGTTTTCGGAATTGCGAACTACGCCTGAGTTATCGTTTACGGTAAAGTACTTAAAATGTCATGCCGGAATTGTGCTGACGGCATCTCACAATCCGCCAGAATACAACGGATATAAGGTGTATTGGCAAGATGGTGGGCAATTGGTGCCACCGCAAGATGGCGAAATTATTCAGCTGATTGAGGCGTTGCGATATGACGAAATTAAATTTGAAGCCAACGAAAATTTGATTCACTATATAGGAGAAGAAGTGGATGCTGCTTTTCATGAATCGACCATTGAAAATGCAAGTTTTGAAACGACACCTGCAGTTGCAAAAGAAGATTTGAAAATTGTTTATACATCGCTTCACGGAACTTCGATAAAATCGATTCCGACGGTTTTGGCGCAAGCGGGTTACACACAAGTTAATACTGTAAAGGAACAAGCGGAGCCTAATGGTGACTTCCCTACTGTGAAATCGCCCAATCCAGAAGAGCCTGAGGCATTGACAATAGCTATGAAATTGGCAGAAGAAACCCAAGCAGACATTGTGATTGGCACCGACCCTGATTCTGACCGATTGGGTGTTGCTGTGAGAAATACCGAAGGTAAATTAGTGTTATTGAATGGTAACCAAACTATGGTTGTGATGACGGCATTTTTGTTAGAACAATGGAAGCGTGCCGATAAAATTACAGGTACTGAATTTATTGGATCTACAATTGTTTCAACTCCAATGATGCTAGAATTGGCATCGGCTTATGGCATTGAATGTAAGGTTGGATTGACTGGTTTTAAATGGATTGCTAAAATGATTAAAGATTTTCCGAATCAAAAATTTATAGGCGGTGGCGAAGAAAGTTTTGGATTTATGGTAGGCGATGCGGTGCGAGATAAAGATGCGGTGGGTGCCTCACTTTTGGTTTGCGAAATTGCTGCATTGGCAAAAGCTTCTGGCAGTTCGTTGTATCAAGAATTATTAAATTTGTATGTTGATTTTGGATGTTATAAAGAGCATTTGATTTCGTTAACCAAAAAAGGCATTGACGGATTGGCAGAAATTAATAAAATGATGGTTGACTTGCGCGAAAATCCTGTAGATGAAATCAATGGACAACGCGTGGTGTGTATTGATGATTATGAAAATTCGACTTCATTGAACCGAATTACGAATGAAATTGAGCCAATTAGCATTCCGAAATCGAATGTGTTGATTTACTATTTAGAAGATGGGTCAAAAATTTGTGCACGCCCAAGTGGAACCGAGCCAAAAATAAAATTCTATTTTAGTGTAAACACTACACTTGAGAAAGTTGAAGATTTTAAAGAAGTTGAAGACGAATTAGATAACAAAATTAAGAACATAATAGCAGCAATGCACCTACAATAATGGATCAAAACTTGAAGAAAATAATTCCTTTTGCATTAAAATATAAAACAAACATTGTTTGGAATGTTTTTCATAATGTGCTGTATGCACTTTTTGGAACTATTGGAATGGTGATGATTTTTCCGGTATTAAAAGTACTTTTTGGAAACGAAGAAAAAATTACCGAACTACCTACTTTCAATGAGAATATTCCTATTGACAAATATTTAAATGACACCCTTTTTTATTACATAAATTATTATTCTGAAGCACATGGTAAAAGTTATGCTTTACTAATAACAATTTCTATAGTAATAATCACATTTTTATTTAAAAATCTTTTTGGCTATCTTGGTTTGCAACATTTAACCAAATTAAAAAATGGTGTACTTCGTGATTTACGTAAAAAAATGTTCAGTAAAATAATTGACCTTCCTGTTTCTTATTATTCAGAAAAAAGAAAAGGAGACATAATGGCTCGTATGCTTGGAGACATTAACGAAGTTCAAAACTCATTCTTTGTAGTATTGGAATTGATTGTAAAAGAACCACTTACAATACTTTTTTCACTTATTGCGATGATCAATATCAGTTGGGAATTAACACTTTTCGTATTTATATTTATTCCAATTTCTGGTTTTATTATATCAAAAATCGGAAAATCGTTAAAAGGGATTTCTACAAAAGCACAGAAAGAAAACGGACATTTAATTTCAATTGTAGAAGAAACGTTGTCTGGTCTAAAAGTTGTTAAAAGTTTCAATGCTGAACAATTTTTTTCAAATACTTTTAACGATTCAGTAAATAGAATTTATCATTTGACAAACAGTATTGGCAAGAAAAACAACTTAGCTTCTCCTATGTCAGAATTTTTAGGAATAGTAGTAATTTCTGTTTTATTATTTTACGGTGGAAATCTAGTTTTGAATGATAAATCAATTGATGGCGCCTTATTTATTTCCTACATAGGTCTAGCATTTACAATATTAACTCCTGCAAAAGCAATTTCAAAAGCTTCCTATCAAGTAAAAAATGGATTAGCTGCTGCGGAACGAGTTTTTGAAGTTCTAGAAGTTGAAAATTCTATAACCGATAAAACAGATGCCATACAATTAAAAAGTTTTAATAATGACATACAGTTAAAAAATATAACATTTGCTTATGATGATGAACCTGTTTTAAGTAATTTTTCGTTAACCATTCCAAAAGGTAAAACAATTGCGTTAGTGGGACAATCTGGAAGTGGAAAAAGCACCATTGCAAATCTATTGACACGCTTTTATGATGTTAATGAAGGAGAAATTTTGGTAGATAATCAAAATATAAAAGATGTAACTATGAATTCATTACGTTCATTAACAGGCTTAGTTACGCAAGATAGCATAATGTTTAACGGTACGATTAAAGAGAATATAAAAATCGGAAAATTAGATGCAACCGACGATGAAATTATTAAAGCACTAAAAATTGCCAACGCGTATGAGTTTGTGAATGATTTACCAAATGGCATTCATACCAACATTGGTGATAGCGGAAATAAATTATCAGGAGGGCAAAAGCAACGACTTTCTATAGCACGAGCAGTGTTGAAAAATCCACCAATTATGATTTTGGACGAAGCTACCTCAGCATTAGATACTGAAAGTGAAAAATTTGTTCAAGTGGCTTTAGAAAACATGATGCAAAACAGAACTTCTATTGTGATTGCTCACCGATTGTCAACGATTCAAAAAGCAGATAAAATTGTAGTGATGCAAAAAGGAAAAATTGTTGAGCAAGGCACACATGATGAACTGTTGGCATTGGATGGAATGTATTCTAAACTTGTATTAATGCAAAGCTTTGAATAATAATGTATTGCACAAACCCAAATAGCACTCTTCCAGAAGATCCAAATACCATTGTTTGGAAATACTTGGATTTGTCAAAATTTTTGGATTTGTTGCTTTCGCAAAAGCTATTCATGTCCCGATCGGACAAATTTGAAGATCAATACGAAGGAACATTTAGCGAACCTACCTTTGAAGAGATAAAAAAATTATCCGAAAACAATCCTGAATTTTTAGATTATTACAAATCCAAAAGAGAAAAAGTAGTTGTGAGCAGTTGGCACATCAATGAATATGAATCGTTTGCAATGTGGCAAATTTTCACTCAGAATAGTGAAGGATTAGCTATTCAATCAACTGTTGATCGGCTACAAAAATCATTGTTAAACGAAACAAACTTTAAACAATACATTGGCGAGGTAAACTATATTGATTATAAAAAAGAACATATTCCATTTGATGATAGTTTTTTCCCGTTTTTGTTCAAACGAAAAAGTTTTCAATATGAACGTGAAGTTCGAATAATATCAGATTTATCAGAAAAAAATATTACCATTAACGATGGAATAAAAATAGACGTTGACATCAATCAATTAATTGAAAAAATCTATATTCATCCAAAATCAGAAAATTGGTATAAAAAGTTGGTTATCGAATTGGTTTCTAAATTGGGTTTTGATTTTGAAATAGAAAAATCAGATTTAGAAAGTGATATTTTGATTTAATACCAAACATTTTTATAAAATAGCCCAATCTACTCGTTCTTTTTTGCAAAAATTATTCAAAAAAAATAGTTTCGTAGCCCAGCTATGCAACAATTTTTTTTTAAAATTTTTTCTAAAAAATAACTTCGCATCTTTAGACTATTTTATAAAAGTGTTTGGTATAACTGAAAATTATTTTATAGGAAAATATTGAATTGGTTTCCATTGTGCATCTAACAAATTAACGTAATGATATTGTATGGCGTCCTTGGTGTCAATTTGTCCGTTTTTGTTGGAATCTTCAATTGTTTTATAATACAATCTTGCATTGGCATCAATAACTTTCCAATCTACTAACTCCATTAAATCAGCTGAAATTTTAGTGAATTTTTCGCCCGAAAGAGTGCTTAAATAAAGTGATTGAATATCATTTTCATCCAGTTTTTGGTCTTTATTAGTATCGGAATCAGCGAGGGAATACACCATTAATTGCGTTTTATATTTATCGGCAATTGATTTCAAAAAAGTGGCTGTTTCAATCAAAATTTGTTTATCAGTTAAAACAGAAATTGAATCTGATTTTATTTTTTGAAAATGTAAATTTTTCAGATAACCTGTAATTTGAAAATCATTGTTATTTGAAACCGTAAAGCTTTGCCCACCTCTTTTTGAAGAAACCACTTCGCCCACTGGGTATAACAAGATAGCTGTTTCTGAAAAATGTATTGGTAAATCAGCCACTACAATTGTTGACGAGTCAATTTTTGTTTTGTCTTTAGTTTCAGCAGTTTTTTCGTAACGCACTTTTGGAGTTACAGGAGCATCGTTTTTACAACTATACATAAATACTGAACACACAAAAAGTAGAAGAAATTTTGACATAGCTTTAAATTTTAATCAAATTTACAAAAAATTACAACCTCATCGACAATTTTAAATTAAAAACACGTTGTGTTAAATAATTTGGAATACCGTATTGATTTTTGGTATATACATCGCGCACCCAAGTATTAGTAATTGCATTTTGATTGTTAAACATATTAAATATTTCAAAGCCTAATGACAGTTCTTTGAATTTTTTCAACCAATGTCCGTTTGGTTTTTCGTTATTTTTTTCTGTAAACACATACGAAAACCCAACATCGGCTCTTCGATAATCACGAAGTCGGCTTTGGTATTGATATACATCAGCATACGATGGTGAACCTCCTGGTAGTCCGGTATTGTAAACCAAATTTAAATAAATTTTTACACTCGGAATATTTGGCATATAATCTTGAAAAAGCACACCGAATTTTAAGCGTTGATCGGTTGGACGTGCTATATAACCTTTTCCGTCTTGGTTTTCTTCAGTTTTCATATAACCAAAACTAAACCATGATTCTGTTCCTGGCACAAACTCACCATTTAATCGGCAATCAAATCCATAAGCATAAGCTACGGCATCGTTGTTTGCTTGGTATCTAATTCTAACATTTTCAAGAGTATAGGTATTAATGTCGGTCATGTCTTTATAAAAAACTTCAGATACTAATTTGAATGGTCGGTTCCAAAGTTTGAAATTATAATCGTTACTCAACACAAAATGTATGGATTTTTGCGCTTTCACATTGGGCTGAACTTCACCGTTTTGATTTCGCAGCTCTCTATAAAATGGAGGTTGGTAATAATAACCCGTTGCAAATCTAAAAACCATGTCCTTTTCCCAGTCGGGTTTTAGTGTTAATTGAAGTCGAGGACTTATTACTGTTTGTCTTTCGCCAGTTGCAATTGATTCGCCCGAAACTTGCCAGCTATGTGCTCTTGCACCTGCATTAATCCAAAATTGACTTTGACCCAAAGTAGTTTTAGCACTCCATTGGGCAAACCCAGAAAAACGATTAATTGTGTTAAAATTTGTAGCTCTTACATTGGTAAAAGGTACTAAAGGTCCAACATAAGGGTTGTAAGGTTGCTCATTCACAGGGTTTTCAAGAATTGGATTGTTTAAAGAAAAACCAGCAGAATCAATAACTTCCCATTCAACTATTCGGTCACGAATACTCTCTCTAGTGTATTTTGCACCCCACTCCAAAAACGATTTTTTCTTGAGGTTATGACTTCCTTTTACTTCAACGTTAACAATAAAGGCATCCAAATCATTACGGGCATGACTTAACTGCGCGCCTACCCCTCTATTGAAGGAAACTTCGCCAAAACTTTCAGAAGCGGAATTTGTATCTAATTCCCCCAAATAATAAGCGCCTTCAATATCAAAATGCTCTTGTTCTTGCGTATGATAAGCTGAAATTATGGTTTTAAAAGTAGTGTTTTCATTGGCAATATAAGTTGATTTTACAGAGCCAAAATAAGTTTTGTAATAATCTTTTTCTTGACCTTCATAAAAAATTTGTAGCGCAATAGGTTCATCTATCGTACCAAAATTAGTTTGCCGAGTTAAGGGTTGGTAATTGTATCTATTTTGCGATAGATTGCCCAAAAAACTCCATTGCCATTTTTTTGATGCGTTAAAATTAATTGCTGCCTGAACATCTGCAAAAGTGGGTCTGAAATTGGTTTGAGTTTCTTGACTGTTTACCAATAAAGAGTTATCTCTGTAACGTACTCCCGTCAGGTAACTCCATTTTTTATTTTTAGAAACATCTTCAATGGCAAAGCTTCCGCCTAAAAAACTTGCTTGTGCTGCCAAGCTAAAATGGGTGGGTTTTCTGTAGGTAATATCTAAAACAGACGAAATTTTATCGCCATATTTAGATTGAAAACCTCCAGCAGAAAAAGATACATTTTGAACCAAATCAGTATTGGTAAAACTAAGTCCTTCTTGCTGCCCTGACCTAACTAAAAACGGACGGTAAATTTCAACCTCATTAACGTAAACCAAATTTTCGTCATAATTCCCTCCACGAACGTTGTAACCTGAGCTCATTTCGTTGTTGTTATTTACACCTCCAAATGTTTTGAGTATATTTTCTACACCTGCATTGGCGCCAGGAATGGTTCGGATAACTTCAGGATCAATACTAATAATGCCTTGCACACGTCTTTTGTTAGTTGTAATTACTACATCTTCCAACTGCTCGGTGTTCAAAATCATAACGGGATTGTATTCCAACTCCTCGTTTGGTTTGAGTAAAAAAGTGGCCGTAATTCGACCTAATGAAACATGAGTATAAACCAACGTTATTTTTTGATTGGAGGGAACCACAATTGAATAAAACCCCGTTTCATCAGTCAGCGCTGATTTGTTTTGATAGCTTACAGTAACCCCTTCAACGGCATTGTTATTACTGTCTAAAATAACTCCATTAATTTTTGCGCTTTGTGCAAAAGTTAGTACCGAAAGGAATAGTAAAAGTACGCTTATTGATTTTTTAAATGTTTTCAAATGTTATTTTTTTAAACTTCGTAAAAATTGTGTTTCAAATATAGTAGAATTTCCCATATTATCAGTAACAATTAATTTCAAATTATTTTTACCTTCTATTAAGTCAAGTTCATTTATTTCGTAAGTCAATTTATTCAGCTTTGATTCGTATTCAAACAATACCCATTTACCATTTAAAAAACCTTGGTAGGATTTGACCCCTGAAAGTTCATCAACTATAGTTATTTCAATAGTTTTTTGAGTGTTTAACCATTTATCTTGAATGCTTTTTTTCATTTTAACAACAGGCGAAACAACATCCTTGACAAGTTTGAACTGACCTAAATTTTTAGTTCTACAAGAAAACGTTGTTCCATTCAATTTAGTATTTATATAGCTTAATTTAGAACCATTTACACTTGCAATGAACATTTTTTGCTTATCAGAAACAGAAGAAACGGTATCCTCAAATGAAATTGTAAAAAAATTATGTGCTGGAATTATATCTTCATGCAAAGTTAACAACCCATTACTTACTTCAAAATTCAAATAAAAATCTTCATAAAAAGTTCCTGCCGGAAATGATACAGCTACGTTATCTTTTTCAAAAAAAGCATCGGTTTTATATTTTACCTTATATTTTGTGATTTTTTGGTCAGATGAAACGATAGAAGGTTTGGAAGAATAAACAACTGGTATGTTAATTTGAGTTGTATTGCCATTAAAATCAGAAACTTCAATTTTTTGATTGTAATTCAAATTGGGCTGTACTTGAATGATTCCGTTTTGCACATTTGAAAAAACATTACTCCATTCAAAAGGATTGTTCATAAACAATTTTTGAACTCGCTGACGGGTAGTTTTGTATCTTTTATAATCAATTAAAGCGTTGATATACCTACCTTCTTCAAAACTCATTTTATCAAATTGGTAACCAAAAATAGAGGTGCCGTTATTAAAAATTTCGGTTTTGTAAGTACCATTTACGTTGTACGAAACATCATCAAAATCAAACGACGCTATTCCAAAACCGATGGAACCGCTGGCATACACTTTTTCAGAAATATAAGACCCATCTTTTTGAAGCGATAAATTAACAACCAATGGACGCTTGGACTCGTTAACAACAGTATTTTCTCCAATTGGATACACATATAAATTAGAAATTTGAGGTGGTTTACTATCCTTTAAATTAAAACCAAAAAAAAGTGGATTTATAATGTTTTCTGTACTGTTTTCGCGGATTTCAAAATGCAAATGAGGTCCTTCCGACCCGCCCGTGTTACCTGATTTGGCAATTACTTGACCTTGAGTAACTTTTAACTCACCTGGTTTAAAATAAGCTTCAATTTCATAGGATTTTTCAGCATATTGGAGTTCAACAATTTTATCTTGAATGGCTCCCACAGCTTTTTGCAAATGTCCATAAACAGACGTATAACCATTGGAATGGGTAATATAAATGGCTTTTCCGTAGCCAAATGTTGAGATTTTTATTCGTGAAATGTATCCGTCTGCAACAGCATAAACATTTAATCCTTCCTTTTGATTGGTTTTAAAATCAAAACCTGCATGAAAATGATTGGGACGCAGTTCACCAAAATTTCCTGACAATTGCATAGGAATATCGAGAGGCGATCTAAAATCAGACGTAGGGTACTTTTTTTGTGAAAAAACAGCAGTTGAAAACAGAAAAATGGCTAGTATAAATTTCATGATTTTGTATTTTTTTGCTAAAATAAAAAAAGTAAACTAAAACAAAAAATAAAATATCAAACCAATATATAAATAGTTCAAATACAGGTACTTGCAATTAAAAATAAAAAAAAATATTTTTTTTTCAATAAAATATTGGTTTAATAGATTGAGAATTATAAATTTGTAAGATTAAGTAATGAACTAAATCACTAATGAGTGAAATTGTAGAAATAATTGATACTCTTGAATTTAAAATTCAAAAACTAGTCCAAAAAATGGATAGTTTAGAAGAAAAAAATCAATTGTTACAAACAGAATTAAACAATTCTATGATTTTAAACCAAAAAACTAAAGCAGATTTTGAAAACCTGCAAAAGGATTTTGAATCATTAAAAATGGCCAATTCATTACTAGGCAGTGAAGATTATAAAAAAGATACAAAACTGAAAATAAATTCATTAATTCGTGAAATTGATTATTGCATAGCACAATTATCTGATTAAAATTATGGATGAAAAGCTAAAAATCAAAATTTCAATTGCAGACAGAGTTTATCCGTTAACGGTAGATTTTTCTCAGGAAGAAGGCCTTAGGAGTGCCTCCAAAAAAATTGATGTAATGATAAAGCAGTTTGAAGAAAATTATGCAGTTAGAGACAAACAAGACGTTTTGGCTATGTGTGCTTTGCAATTTGCCTCGCAAGTTGAACAAAAAAAAGTAAGCAATGCCATTGATGGAACAGCATCAATTGAACGACTGACCAAACTGAATGATTTAGTAGATGAGTATCTAAAAAAATAATAAAACAAGATTACAAACGTTCTTACAAACATACACTAAAAATACTGCCTACATTAGTACATTTTTGGTAAACTCAACACTAACAAATTAAAATGAGTAAATCGTCGCTACTATAGCATGTCTTCCTTGAGTAGAAAGCTTGAACAGTGAGTTAGCTCAAAACTTGTCGATTCGAGTTTATGCAATCGCCTGATGTAGGTTTTTTTTATATTTAATTTTTTACAAACAAATGACAATAACATTTATAATTATCGGAGTACTAGCTGGAATAGCTGGTGGTTTTTCAATTGCAAAAGTAATGGAAAAATCAAATGCCTCAAACATAACAAAGGATGCTAAAAAAGAGGCTGCATCACTTTTAAAAGACGCAAATATTGAAGCGGAAAACACAAAACAAACTAAATTGCTTCAAGCAAAAGAAAAGTTTTTAGAATTAAAATCGCAACACGAACAAGAAATTTTATCAAAAGATAAAAAACTTGCCGAAGTTGAAAAAAGAATCCGTGATAAAGAGTCGCAAGTATCTAGCGAGTTATCTAAAGCTAAAAAAATCAACGATGATTTTGAAGCTAAAACCAAAGAATACACCACTAAACTTGAACATTTAGAAAAGAAGCAAACTGAAATTGACAAATTGCACAACAGCCAAGTGCAACAATTAGAAGTGATTTCTGGTCTATCTGCTGAAGATGCCAAAAATCAATTGGTAGAAAGCATGAAAGCTGAAGCCAAAACTAAAGCAATGTCGCACATTCAAGAAACTATTGAAGAGGCTAAACTTACCGCTGCACAAGAAGCCAAAAAAGTAATTATTTCAACAATACAAAGAGTTGGTACGGAAGAGGCTGTAGAAAATTGCGTATCTGTTTTCAATATTGAATCTGATGATGTAAAAGGTAGAATTATTGGTCGTGAAGGACGAAACATTCGTGCTCTTGAAGCAGCAACGGGAGTTGAAATCATCGTTGATGACACACCTGAAGCTATCATTCTTTCTTGTTTTGATCCTGTGAGAAGAGAAATTGCTCGATTATCGTTACATAAATTAGTTACTGACGGTAGAATCCACCCTGCTCGTATTGAAGAAGTTGTGGCCAAAACAACCAAACAAATTGAGGAGGAAATGATTGAAGTTGGTAAACGTACCGTTATTGACTTAGGTATCCATGGACTTCACCCCGAATTGATTAAAGTGGTGGGTCGAATGAAATACCGTTCGTCTTACGGTCAAAATTTATTGCAACACTCGCGCGAAGTTGCCAAACTTTGTGGTATTATGGCAGCCGAATTAGGCTTAAATGTAAAACTAGCCAAACGTGCTGGATTACTTCATGATATTGGTAAAGTACCGGATGCAGAAAGTGATTTACCTCACGCATTACTTGGAATGCAATGGGCTGAAAAATATGGTGAAAAAGAAGAAGTGTGTAATGCAATTGGAGCGCACCACGATGAGATTGAGATGAAATATTTAATTTCACCTATCATTCAGGTTTGTGATGCTATTTCGGGTGCAAGACCAGGCGCAAGACGACAAGTACTTGATTCGTACATCCAACGTTTGAAAGATCTTGAAGAAATTGCTTTCGGATTTAACGGCGTTAAAAATGCATATGCCATTCAGGCAGGTCGAGAACTTCGTGTGATTGTAGAAAGTGAAAAAGTAAGTGACGAAATGGCTTCTGGACTTTCGTTTGATATTTCTCAAAAAATACAAACAGAAATGACTTATCCAGGTCAGGTTAAAATAACCGTTATTAGAGAAACTAGAGCGGTAAACATCGCAAAATAAAATACCTTATTTAATTTATAGAAAAGACTTGCAATTGCAGGTCTTTTTTATTTTCTAGGATGAAATTGATTTACAATTTGGGTTAAATGTTTTCTGTCCAAATGAACATAAATCTCGGTAGTTGTAATAGACTCATGACCCAACATCATTTGAATAGCCCTGAGGTCGGCACCGTTTTCAAGCAAATGGGTTGCAAATGAATGCCGAAGTGTATGCGGACTGATGATTTTATTTAAATTGATTTCAACAGCCAAACTCTTAATTATTGTAAAAACCATTGCTCTGGTTAACTGCTTTCCACGACGGTTTAAAAACAAGGTGTCTTCAAAACCTTTTTGGGTTGGCACATGAATACGAACACTGTTTTTGTACAATAAAATAAATTTCATAGTTAACTCGCTTATGGGTACAAACCGCTGTTTGTTTCCTTTGCCTGTAATTTTGATAAATCCTTCGTCAAAAAATAAATCTGAAATTTTGAGGGCAGTAACTTCCGAAACTCGAAGTCCACAACCATAAATAGTTTCAATAATGGCTCGGTTACGTTCGCCTTCAGGCTTAGATAAATCGATGGCGGATATCAAGGCATCTATTTCTTCAACGGCAAGTGTATCGGGTAATTTCCGTCCTAATCGAGGTGATTCAATCAATTCCATTGGCGAATCGTTTCGGTAATCTTCAAATAATAAATAGGAAAAAAAACTCTTTAAACCTGAAATTATTCTTGCCTGTGAACGAGCATTTACTTCTTTTGAAATGGTGTAAATAAATTCCTGAATAGTAGCTTCATCAATCAAAATAGGTGAAACGTCAATTGAACTGTTTTCTAAAAACAAACAAAGTCGTTCCAAATCAAATGAGTAATTGTCAATAGTGTTTTTTGACAACCCTCGTTCAATTTTTAAATACGATTGATAACTTTTTATGTACGAACTCCAATTCATAGCTACAAAGTAAAGGTATTTAACTCATACAAAAAAATCATAAACTTTTCTAAAACTCAATTAAATTCTGTTTGATTTTTCTACATTTACATCAACCAATTTATTTCTTTATGAAAATAATCATTATCAATGGACCAAATCTCAATTTATTGGGAAAACGTGAACCCGAAATTTATGGCAATCAAACTTTTGAAGACTATTTTAAAGTTTTGAAAGAAAAATTCAAAACCATTGAATTTACTTATTTCCAAAGCAATATTGAAGGCGAAATCATTACCAAAATTCAGGAATATGGCTTTACCTATGATGGGATAATTCTCAATGCTGGGGCTTACACACACACCTCAATTGGTATTGGCGATGCTGTAAAAGCAATTACAACTCCTGTTATTGAAGTACATATTTCCAACACGTTTGCACGGGAAGAATTTAGACATCAATCCTTTATTTCGCCAAATGCAAAAGGCGTAATTTTAGGTTTTGGACTTGCGAGTTACGATTTAGCAATTCAATCTTTTTTATAATTAAATTCAAAAAAACCAGATGAAACAACTATTCTTTTTTTTATTTTTGGCAACAGCCACTTTTGGACAAATTAAAGGTACCGTTACCGACAAATCAGGTAAACCCGTCCCTTTTGTAAATATTTATGTAAAAGATACTTATTTGGGAACCACTTCAAACGAATTGGGCAAATACGAACTTAATTTTAAATCCAACGGAAGTTATATTTTATTGTTTCAATACCTTGGTTACAAAACACATAAAGAAGTGATTTCATTTGACGGAAGTCCCAAAAATATAGATATTACAATGATTGAAGAAGACTTTCAGTTGAAAGAAGTAACTGTAAACAGCAAAAACAACCCTGCCGATTATATTATAAAAAACGCTATTAAAAGCAAGAAAGACAATTCTAAAAAAACAGCCCAATTTTCTGCCGACTTTTATTCAAGGGGGATTTTTAAGGTTAAAGACATGCCTAAGAAAATTTTAGGGCAAGAAGTTGGCGATTTTGATGGTAATATTGATTCCACCAGAAGCGGTATTATTTACCAATCGGAGACGTTTTCTAAAATAAAATTCAAAAAACCTGACCAACTTACAGAGGAAATAATAGCCTCCAAAATTGCTGGCGATGACAACGGATTTAGCTACAATACGGCATTAAGCACCAATTATGATTTTTACGAAAACTATGTCAATTTTGACATCAACATGATTTCGCCTATTGCTGACAATGCTTTCAATTATTACAAATACAAATTGGAAAGTACTTTTTTTGATGACAAACAGCAACTTATCAATAAAATTAAAGTTATTGCCAAACGAGATAAAGAGCCTGTTTTTGAAGGATACATTTATTTGGTTGAAGATACATGGGCAATTTATGCCGTAGAATTGGACATAAAAGGCTACCGCATGCAGGAACCCGTGCTGGAAACAATGAAGCTTACGCAAAATTTTAGTTACAATTCCAACACAAAATCATGGGCAAAAAATATTCAAACATTGGATTTTAAAGCCGGTATTTTCGGGATTACCTTTAACGGAAAATTCACTCACGTGTTTAGCAACTACGATTTTGATTTAGCTATTGATAAAAAAACGTTTAAAAACGAGGTGGTTAAGTTTGCCGAAAACGCCAATAAAAAGGATAATGAATTTTGGAACCAAAACAGACCTGTACCCTTAACCGACGAAGAATTAACCAATTACGTAAAAAAAGACAGCATTCAAACCCTCAGAAAATCCCAAAAATATTTGGACTCAACTGATGCTAAAGGCAACAAATTTAAGTGGTACAAAGTTATTACAGGGTACAATTACAGAAACTCATTCAAAAAATACAGATTCAATTACGATGGGCTAACCAATTTAGCATCTTTAACGTTCAATACCGTGCAAGGTTGGAACCTAGACAGCGGATTTTCTTTTACCAAATGGAACGATGAAAAAGGAAAATACACCACTATTTCAAGTAAATTTAACTACGGTTTTGCCGACGACAGATTGCGAGTAACGGGTAGTTTTTACCATAAATTTAATAATACTAACGATGCGTATATTTACATCAACGGAGGATCTACCGTATCGCAATTTAATGCCAACGAACCAATTAGTGGATTCGTTAATACTATAAGCACCTTGTATTTCAAAAATAACTTCATGAAATTGTACCAAAAGGAATTTGTCAACCTTTCCCTTGGCAAGGAAGTTACTAACGGTATATTTCTGTCGGGAAAATTCTCATTTGAAAACAGAAGTTCACTTAAAAACTCCACCGATTATGCTTTCATAAAGTCAGACAAATTGTACACCTCCAACAACCCGTTGACACCGCTGGATTTTATCTCAACACCCTTTGAAAACCAACGATTGGCGAAAGTTTCGGTAGGTGCACGATTTAGTTTTGGGCAAAAATACATCAGCAGACCCAACGCTAAATTCAACATGCCAAATGACGACTACCCTACCCTATCCGTATTTTACGAAAAAGCAGTAGCCGGCTCAACCAAAAACTTGAATTACGACTACTTTGGTGCATCCATGGATTATAACAAAACCATCAGTAACAAAGGGAATTTTGGGCTCAAAATAAAAGCAGGGAAATTCCTCAATGCCCAAAACATATCGTTTGTTGATTACAAACATTTTAACGGAAACCAAACCCACATCAACCTGTCGGGGAACTACCTAAACGCCTTTAACCTACTGCCCTACTACACCCATTCTACCAACGATGCCTATATAGAAACCCACGTAGAGCACAACTTTAAAGGATATATTATGAACAAAATTCCGTTGCTCAACAAACTCCAATGGAACCTCATCACTAGTTTTCACCAACTCAATGTGCCCAATTTAAAACCCTACCAAGAGTTTGCCATAGGATTTGACAACATCGGTTGGGGCAAATTCCGTTTCCTACGTTTGGACTACATTCGCAGTTACCAAAATGGGTACCAAGGCGATGGATTTATGTTTGGGTTAAAGTTTTAATGGATAATTGTCAATTTAAAATAGACTAATTTTTCAATTTTTACAAGAAGCCCATCCAGCTTTCCATTACAAGCTTGCTCCATAAAAGCTTTTTTTCTTTACCAAAAAACGAGCTTCCGTTGGTCGCTGTTTTTTGTCAAGAAAAAATAGCTTTTATGTTCGCAAGGCTTTCCATTTCAATCTGGGCTAAGGATCACCATTCAAAGAGAGAGCCGTTGTAGAAAGCGAAGCTGTTTTTTTTGGTGTTTTTGTGAGTAACCCTATTTGTTAATTGATCCATTGATTAATAGGATTATTGTAGTCACACTACACCCACACTATCCCCTCTTTATCCCCTCTTTATCCTCTAAAGAAGTTTTGTGGAATTGAAGAGGGGTTTTGGTATTTTTTGGTGGGTAAATAAAATTGTTAAGTAGCTATTGCAAAAGTTTTGTGAATTTAATATATTTACAAAATTGTAAGAAGTATTTATACTCTATTAAATTATGCCAAAAAATTATATGATAAGGCTCTAAGAAAATACTCTCTACTAAAAACGAAATAAAAAAACTAAGCCTTAAAATAGAAAAAATATAATTAACACACCATGAACCTCCCGCACTCCTTCAAACTCCCAATTGACAAATTAGCTGCTGTTTTTAAAAGCACATCGGCTACTTATAAATATTATTGGTTGATAGCATTGATTGAATTGGTAGAGGAAGGAACTATTGAAATTCCAAAAAGAAAAATTTTTTCGCGGATGATTAGTACTTCTTGGTACACGATTAATTATTTTCATATATCGTTTGGTAAACAAGATAATTTGCAAATTGCGGTTGAAAAAATAATAAAAGAAGAGTCTTTAACTGTTGATGAAAATAAATTAAATCTTGAATATTGTTTAGAGCAAACAAACAAATCAGAAACGATTAATCAATTGCTACATTTTGACAAAAATGTTCCTCATTGGTTTCTTACTCCTTGGTTTCCTAAATTATTGAATGAAACAGATAGCCAACATAAGAAGAGAATTTATAGCGATTCGCAATATTTTTTAAACGATAGTTTGTATGCATTGCATAAAGATTTTATTATTATTAATCCAATTTGGATTGCTTATCTAAAATCAAATGCAAAAGTTTTGAAAGATTTTTGTTGGTGGAATTTATCTTTGTTTCTTCAAACCAGAAATCCAAATGTTCCAGACATTCCAAATAAATTGATAAAACCAGCAATTAAAAAAGGTTTAACCAAGCAAACCAATCAATATTGGAAGAATGTTTTTGATAAAGAAGGTTACATAAACTGTATTTTTACAGGAACAAAATTGTACTTTGATGAACGAAATTTTGCTTTAGACCATTTTGTTCCGCACGCATTTGTTTCGCATGATTTGATTTGGAATTTATTACCAATTGAAAAAAAATTTAATTCTTCAAAAAGTGATAAACTTCCATTATTTGATAGGCATTTTGATAAATTTTATGATTTGCAAAAGTTAGCATTTGAAATCAATAAACATCATAATTCCAAAAGTAAATATATGGATGAGTTTTTGACAATTTTTCCAAATATTGATAGTTTTGAAAAAGAAAAGTTTTCAAATACAATTCAACCTTTGATTACAATTGCTAGTAATAACGGATTTTTATTTATGAATGAATAAACAAAACCAAAATAGTCATTTAACAGCTATCGATAGAACTGCTCTTTCTTATCCAGCTCGAATTTTACTAAACCAAAAAAAGATAAATGGTAACGTTTTAGATTTTGGTTGTGGAATTGGTAAAGATGTGGAATTATTGAAAAACAAAGGATTTGACATTGATGGTTATGATCCCTTTTATTTTCCTACACTTCCAACTGAAAAATATGATACTATTTTGTGTTTTTATGTTCTAAATGTTTTACTTCCAGAAGAACAAGCAGAAGTTTTAATGAATGTTTCAAATTTATTAAAACCAAACGGCAAAGCCTATTTTGCAGTTCGTAGAGATATTCAATATGAAGGATTTAGAATTCATAAAGTTCATAAAAAAGAAACATATCAGTGCTTAATTAAATTAGGTTATTTATCCATTTTCAAAAATGAAAATTGTGAAATATACGAATATGAGCATTACACAAGTTTAAACAGAGGAAACACGGATTTAAGTCCGTTTTTGGTTGGAGATGAAACCAGAGAATTAATTGTTGAAACAGCAACTGTATTTTCTTTTTATGATAAATTTCCGGTTTCAGAAGGTCATGCTTTGATTGTTCCAAAAAGATTAGTTTCAAATTATTTTGATTTAACGTTGAAAGAACAAACCGCTTGTTGGATTGTTGCCAATAAAGTAAAAACCATACTTCAAGAGAAATTCAATCCAGATGGTTTCAATATTGGAATAAATATAAATGAATACGCTGGTCAAACTATTTCACATTGTCATATTCACATAATTCCAAGATATAAAGGCGATGTTGAAAATCCGAGAGGTGGAATTCGTGGTGTAATTCCGAGTAAAAAAGAGTATTAATTAAAACAATTGATATGGACGAACTTGTAAGATCAAAAAAATTACAATTTGAAAAAAGTAATTTATTTATTCAAATTTATAAACAGAAAACTGGAATTGAATACATTAAAATCATCCAAAACATAGGAAATGATGTGAAAAATTCAATATTAATTAATCCAAATAACTTAGATGGAATAATTGATACTTTAATAAATTTTAAAGAAGAGATAGCTTTAAATCAGAAAATAGTGGATAACTATTTCATCAAAGAAGAAGATAAACAAAACATTATCAACACTTTTCTGAAAGGAATAACCATCAAAGATTTAATTTTAACATTTGGATACAAAGAAGAAACAATAAGAGAATTATTAATTCAAAACGAAATTGAAATTATTGAAGGGATTAATACTAAACCGAAGTTTATAGACAGGAAGAATTATTGGAAGAATAGAAGACGTAAATAGCTAAATTTTAGCATTTTAACGTGTCTTTCTAAATTAGTTCAAAATAATGATTCATATACTAAAATACAATGTAATGGATTTTTTTCAGTTTTTTTGTCAACCAAAAGTGATAATTCTATTTCAAGAAAATATTTTTTAAAACCCCATTTTTTCTCCCCAAGCCTTTGTCCTTTAGCCCCGTCCCGAAGTGTCGGGATGGAAATCCTTTTTGTTTTTTTTTCAAAAACAAAAAGATTGGAACGTATGGCGGGAACGAACCTTGGTTGAAAATGCCTAGTGTGTTGCTCCTTATTTTTATTGAAAGGGTTGATTTATTTTGAGTGAATTGTTCTTTGGGTTGTGATTTTGATTTAGTGGTTTTTTGTTGTTTATTTGTGTTTATGAATTAGGTTTTCAATAGTAAAACTTATCCATTTTATTTGATAATTGAAAGGGTTGTGGGTAGCACAATTTGGAATTTTTTAGATGTGATTGTGAGTATTTATTTTATCTTTACGTTTCAATAAAAACAATTAACTTTAATTATTACATTTTACCTTTACTAAAACAAAATAATTATGACTAGTATAAAATTATTTGAAGAAAAAAATGTACGTTCTGTATATAACGAACAAGAAGAAAAATGGTATTTCTCTATTGTTGATGTAGTTGAAGTATTAACCGAAAGTCCAAATCCTCAGGTATATTGGAGGGTTTTAAAAAAGAGACTACTTGCAGAGGGAAATCAAACCGTTACAAATTGTAACGCTTTGAAAATGCTTGCCATTGATGGCAAGATGAGAATGACTGATGTTGCTGATACAGAGCAACTTTTAAGACTAATTCAATCCATTCCCTCGCCAAAAGCTGAACCTTTCAAACAATGG
>JBILQQ010000011.1:0-83263 GCA_044373115.1 Flavobacterium sp. | reverse complement strand
CATCTCAAAAAATTTGCCTCAAAAATATAAAAATTAATTCATTTTATCAGAACCAAAAGGCTCGGGCATTTTCCCGTCCTTATTCCTGCTTTCCGTTACAATCTTTTTGTTTAAAAAAAAACAAAAAGGATTTCCACTTCAATCAGGGGTATGCCTCCAACTTTTGGGTACTTTCCAAACTTTTGGGCTTTTGTGTAAACCTGTTTCAGGACAAGACAGGATATCATCACGCGAAAGGATTCGCGCGGGAGCGGGGGGCAATAGAAGCACAAATCTTCAATTTTGCACAAAAGTTGAACCGAAGAACTGCTGCTGAGCTTTGCAATTTCGCCCCACTATTGCAAAACCCTTGTTAGCTGTAGTTTTTATTCTATTCCTAATAATACTTCCTTGTAATTTTCTTCAGTAATATCTTCAGTAATATGTTTTTCGAGTAATTCTTGATGATAATCGAAAGTTATTTTCATCTCTAAAATAACTTCTTCTATCGATACAAATTTATTATCACTTGCATAATCAATTAAAGTTGATAAAAATATGTCGAAATAATTATGAAGATGTTCGATAAGAATATTAGTATAAGATGGAAACGAACCAGAATGTATAATTAAGCTTCTAGTTCTGTATATTCTTCTTAAATGCCACTCTAATTTTTGTTGATGATTGTTAAGTGTTTTCTTTATTGATTTTGGCGTATTAAATGATTTGTAAAGTTCAAATATTCTAAACTTAAGAAGAGGATAATCGTCTAGTTGATTATAAATTTCCTTTCTCAAATCTGAGTTGTCATTTAAAGTTATAAGTGCTAATAATTTTTCAAAATCATTCGAAGTACCATTTGCTTTAGTTCTTTTTAATACATCATTAAATTTTACGTTATCCCAAGTTTGTAAATCATCAAATAATTGTCTAAATAGTTTCTCCGAATAATTAATTTGTAAAAAAGGAACTAGTTTATTACATATTTGAACAATTCTATCTTGATTTAATTCATTTGTTTTTGGAATTAAAGTTTCAATCGAAGCCCATAGATCTAAAATTTGGTTTTCAATAGCAGTTGTTTTGAGTGCAGCACTATGTAAATCAATACATCTAGTAAATCTATATAATGATTCAGATTTTAATTTTAGATTTTCTAGTATGTATTCAACTTTTTTTGCTGCATTATCAGGTCGTTCTTCGTGCTTAGTTTTTAAAATTGATTTGATAGGTTCATTAATAATGACAACATAATTATCTTCTTTTCTACTTACAACTGCTTTAGGAAGGATTTCAGGTTTATTTTTATGATGAAAAAAATTGAAAATATTTACAACTTGAGCCAAAAAGTTTTCAGATTGCTCTTTTGCTGAATGATGATCTAAGTCATTTATTTTACTATGGATTATAAATGATTCATTATCTTTTTTACTCCTTTTGAAATTTTTGTCTTCTTGGATAGTAGAAAAACACGTATAATTTTTAGTTACTACAACATCAAATTTATTTAGAGTATTTTTAAATTTTGTAAAAATTATATTACCAATAAATACAACTGTAAATTCCTTTTTTTGAAAATCGAATATGTTAAAGAATTCATCTAAAATATCTAAATTTTCAATTTTAGAATTTTTTTGTGAGTTAAAAAAGAAATTACTGTTTTGAAAATCTATATGGTTTGCATTATATCCATAATTAATTAGTTCTGTAACAAAAGAATTAGTTAATCGTTTTAATTTAACTTTTTCTTTATTTTCTTTTACTAGTTCTTTTATTGACTTTTTTATTTGGTCTAGATATTTTCTATCCTCAAAAAAACCATATATATGTTTAATTGTAGTTTCAAGTTCGTTTATTCTTATTTCATTTGGTTTAATTTCTCTTAGATAGTACTCAAATTTTTTACCAAAAAGTTGTTTTGCAGCATAATCTTTTTCCAAACTCCACTTTAATTCTTCAAGTATTGACTGAAGATTTTTTTTTGGCATAAACTCACCTCTAACTTCTTCAATAGTATTTAATACTTCAATACAAAGTAATCTACTATTTAATGCGAGAGGTTTATATGAGTCAAGTGTAAAATCATAAAGCATTTCGTCTATAGATTGAGCGAAAAATAGCAAGCAATCTAAATCTTTTAAATTAGTCCAATGTGAGGTACTAGTTTTTCTCATTTATAGTGTTTGGGATTATTAGTTTTGTTTGGGTAAAATTACAGCTAACGTTTCGGCAGCTTGGCGAAGTGGCGGTTTTTAAGCACCAAAGCTACTAAAAATTCCTGAACTTTGTTTAAGCAATTCGCTTCTAAAAAAGCACTAAACCCGCCATTTTGCCAAACTGCTGTTGGCAAAAGTTATTTAGTCGTTGTGAATTCGACTTATGATTGATTCTAATGTTCCATTATGTTTATTATCATTTGTCCAATTTATCTGGTTTCTACTTACTTGTAAATGATTTCCTTTTTTATCATTACTTATTCTATAGTATTTCTTATTCTCTTTACTTGAATAAATATCATTATTGTCAACGAACCAATCTTTATTCTGTTTTTTTATATCATATAATCCTTTGATAAATTCAGAACAAGTTGCGTATCTTTTATCTAAGTCTTTGTTAACAGCTGTTTTAATTACTGCTTTTATTTTGTTGTTGATATATATTGGCAAAGAATCATAATCAAGTAATTTATTTTTTATTATTAAATTATCAATAGCACAATCTAAAAACTGCCATTTCTCAAATTCACCTCCGTTTATTTTTAAAAACTTTACTTTTTGTCTTTCGTCAAGCCATTCAAATGGCGCTTCTGGAAATTTACCACCTAAAAGTTGAAAAAGAATTATTCCAACTTGATAAATATCGGATTGTCTATTATATACATTATTCGCAACTGACTCATTAGGTCTATATATTTGAGTAGATTTTGATGCAACTACTGTATTTACCGTGTTTGAAATAAATTTTACAGAACCAAAATCAGCAATATAAGGTGTTTTTGTTGCTTGGTCAATAAGTATGTTTTTTGGTTTTAAATCTCTATGAAGTAAGTTATTAGGGTTTCTATGTAATTCACTTAAACCATTTAATATTCCTTGAGTAATGTTTAAAGCATCATAAAGGCTTACAATATTATTATCTATATAATTTTTTAAATCTCCTCCACTAATTTCAGGTGTTAGAAAATAAGCATATTGTTTATGAATTATCTTTGCGTCATATATTTTTAAAATATTTGGGTGTTCAATACTTTTAAGAATTAAAGGTTCGTTATGAGTTGAAACGTCCTTGTTATAGTAATAAAATTTAAGTGCAACTCTATCTGATAATAATTCTCTTTTACCAAAATATAATTCTCCATTTGCTCCACTGTCTGAATATCTGTCAATTTCAATATCACTTTGTGATAAAATAAATTCTTTAATAATCTCATCTACATTTTCGTCCCCCATTTTTTAAGAATTTAAAATATAGTATGCCAATTTCGAAGCTTCTGATTGATAACTAAATTGTGGTTTAATATCAAATGTATTTTTTTTGTAAAAAGCTAATAAAGTTTTTGGAGAAACAAATTCAACAGGTTTGTTTTTATATGCTTGAATAAAACCTTCTAACTTAAAAGAAATTCCTGATGATGAAAATTGACCTTTTGAACTTCTTGAAAGAATCACAATTTTATCTATTTCTAATGAATTAAAATGTGAATGAATAGTCTCTATAAAATCTATCACTTGTGAGTGATTATGGTCATCATCCAGAGTTATCGATTTTACTTTACCTGTATTTTCAATGATTTCATTATTAGAATCTTTTTCCAAAACAACGAATATTATTTTATTCGATTTTATTTCAATTGCGCATACTTTCATAAATAATTTTGTTTTTGTTAGTAATATTCGTCATTTTTGGGATAATTTCTGCCAACTTGTATATATGCTCAGTTTTTTGCTTATTAGTTGAGCCTATCTATCTATTTTTGTATGGCTTTGCTCAACTATTATTGCGTATTATTTTTTTATAAATCATCAAAAGGGCTTTTAATTTGCTGAATGTTTTTAGTACTCACATGGGTATAAATTTCAGTTGTTTTACTACTATTATGCCCTAGTAATTCTTGTATATATCTTACATCTGTTCCACTTTCTAACAAATGTGTAGCATAGCTATGACGTAGCCAATGCAATCTTGATAAAATATATAAACGTCTTAAAAAATCAGACTTTTCTACCCAATTATGGGTGTATATGTCTGACAAACGTTAGTTTTATATTTCAAAGATAAAATTAAAATGGCAATAATTCGTGTAGAATTTTTTCTACACACAACTCTCAAAATTTCTTCTGAAAAACAAGACGTCAAGCCTAGCCCCGATAGAGCCGGTATCCTCCCGCAGTCCCGAAGGGCAAGGGAGATAAAGGCGAAAGCGGGACAAAATGGCTTTTGGAACGGGGTTGTGTGCTTCTAAATTTGATTGTAAAAGCATTTGTACTTTTTTTGAATTAAATTAAGTAATTTTACAAAAAAAACTATGGGCTTTTTCAATTCTATTTTCGGATCATCAAACCAAGAGTCTTCAATACCAAATATGAATTGGACTCTTCTAACCGATTTAGGTCAACTTAATGAAATCAGTGAACTTTCTTTTCAAAAACCAGTTGCCATTTTTAAGCACAGCACTCGCTGTAGCATTAGTAGAATGGCGTTGAAACAGTTTGAAAACGAATTTAATTTGGAGGATAAAGTGACGCCTTATTACTTGGATTTACTGGAGTTTAGGCCAATTTCTAACGAAATTGCTGGACGTTTTGGGGTTATGCACCAGTCGCCTCAAATTATTTTGATTAAAAACGGGAATGCGGTTTATACAGCTTCGCACAGCGATATTCAGGTTGTTGATTTGGCTGAGAAACTGTAAAACTATTTATAAGTACAAAATAAAAGGTTTGTTAACCGCAACTTAGTGAACGTTGCTTGGTTAACAAACCTTTGTTTTTATTGGATGTACAAACGTTTTATCGTCTGAATTTATTTCTGTTTAAAATGTCTTTTAACTTGGCTTTTAAATCTTCGCCTGAGTCATAAATCATTTGTTCGTTGCTTGGAAACGGCACGGATTTTCTTCCAAAATTTGGTAAATACGCATCGTCGCAAGCGCGCTTATCACCGTTGTAATTAGCATAAACATAGTCAAAAACATATTCGCTAGCAAGCGGGAATGTATCAATCAATTGATTGCTTTTGTTTTGGATGTAATCAACTTTTGCTGCTACTTGCACTGATTTGAATTGTCGGAATTCATAAATTTGAGCTTTAACAGTAATCATGTTGTCAACTTTTACTGGATTCCCTGCGTTGTCTTTTATCAAATTTCCATTTACATCATAAGCATTTTTCACACCATCTTTTACTTGTCTTTCTTTTATAAATTCCTTTTCTTTTACCTGTTCAGGCGAAATTAAGATAGATCTAAAGTTAACAACCATGCTGTAATCGTAGTCCAAACCTTTGGCTTTTGCACTGTGGTAAACGGTCCAACGGTCATTAAGTCCAAACGTACTAAAATCAAGCATATCATTTTGTAAACGAGTTGGAATAACCATATTGGTTTCGTTTTTTGTGTAAACAAATACATAGTCGGTTCCTTTTTGCAAAGCCATTTCGGTCAAGCTCGCTACGTCTTTGTAGCCTGCATTTAATTTATTGATATAAAGTAAATCCTCATAAGCTTTTCTGTAATTTAACTTATCATTTGTAGCTAATAATTTTTTTGCCGAAAGGTATAAATAATCGACAAACTTATTTTTACTACTGATTATTTCATCCGAATAATCATCCAGTGGAAATTGGGCATCTCTTCCTTCATTAAGTAATTTTAAAGGTAACAACGGACGAATTTGCTCCTGACGGTTATTTAATAAAGAATAGGTGTCAAAAATTCTTTCTAAATTATCAGGATTTGAATCTTTACTCCAAGCTTCAATATTTCTTAAATCTCGTTCTTTGGCTTTTGCATAGGCTTCTTCGAGAAGATACACATAATCTTGATTCCCTTTGGAGTTTTTGTTGCTTCTTAAACCCTCTACTGATTTTCTAATAGCAGCATCATAATCACCACTTGTTAGCATAGTCCGTGTGGTTTTAACTCCACAAGAAAAGGTAACGATTATAAGTGTAATTACTAATATAATTTTTTTCATAACAATTGTTTTTTTTTACCCAAACAAATTTTGAGCCAAAAATTAAAACCTCAAATTATTTTCGTACAAATGTTGGTAATAACTTGCTTGAAACTTCGCCAAAACCAATACGAACAGAACTGTTTTCGCAATGCCCTTTCATAATTACGGTATCATAATCATTGATAAATTTTCGTTCTGTACCGTCATTTAATGTAATTGGATTTTTTCCGCCCCAGGTTAACTCTAACATAGATCCAAAACTGTTGGGCGTTGGTCCAGATATAGTTCCGCTACCCATCATGTCGCCACTATTAACACGGCAACCGTTAGAAGTGTGGTGCGCCAATTGCTGTGACATGGTCCAATACATGTATTTAAAATTAGATTCAGAAATTAATGTTTCTCCTGCATTTTCAGGTTGGATATACACTTCCAATTTAATATCAAATGAATGTTTACCGTGCTGTTGTAAATAAGGTAATGGAGTTGGTTCTTGGACAGGACCTTTCACTCTAAAAGGCTCAAGGGCATCCATGGTTACTATCCAAGGGGAAATAGAAGAGGCAAAGTTTTTAGCCAAAAATGGTCCAAGCGGCACATATTCCCATTTTTGTATATCTCTTGCGCTCCAATCGTTTAGCAATACCATTCCAAAAATATAATCTTCTGCTTCGTTGATTGGGATATTTTCGCCCATTATATTGGCATCTGTAGTGATAAAAGCCGTTTCTAATTCAAAGTCCACCAATCTTGAAGGACCAAAAACAGGAGTGCTTTCCCCATTTGGTAACGTTTGCCCCATGGGTCTATGCACTGGAATTCCAGATGGTACAATTGTTGAACTTCTACCATGATAACCTACTGGAATATGAAGCCAGTTTGGTAAAAGTGCATTTTCAGGATCGCGGAACATTTTTCCAACATTGGTAGCGTGCTCTTTGCTAGAGTAAAAATCGGTGTAATCACCAATAAGTACAGGTAATTGCATTTCAACATCTTCAATATTGAAAATAATTATTTCGCGGTGTTCACTATTGTCACGTAATTTAGGATTGTTACTATCAAAAATTTCACCTAACCGATTTCGAACCAATCGCCAAGTCTTTTTCCCGTCAGAAATAAAATCATTTAGGGTGTCTTGCATAAACATATCGTCTGTCAAATCGATTCCCTCAAAATAATTGAGTTGTTGAAGTGCTCCCATATCAATGGCAAAATCGCCAATTCGGGTACCAATAGTTATCACGTCTTCTTTGGTAATAAAAACTCCAAACGGTATGTTTTGAATAGGAAAATCACTATTTTTTGCTACATCCAACCAAGATTTTTGGTTGGGATTATAATCTAATTTTGGCATAGTTTAATTTGTTCATTTATTGTTGAAAAATAACGTATCAAATATATCATTTTCAATTTATATGACAAACTTATTTCGTAATTTTGAAAAGTTTTTAACTAAAATCTTAAAAAATGCAACGCGACGAACAAATTTTCGATCTAATTTTAGACGAACAAGAAAGACAAGTACATGGAATTGAGCTAATTGCCTCAGAAAATTTCGTGAGTGACCAAGTGATGGAGGCTGCAGGTTCTTGTTTAACAAATAAATATGCCGAAGGATATCCTGGAAAAAGATATTACGGAGGTTGTGAAGTAGTAGATATTGTAGAACAAATTGCAATTGATAGAGCAAAAGCTTTGTTTGGTGCTGAATATGCAAATGTGCAACCACATTCTGGTTCTCAGGCAAATACAGCGGTTTACCATGCTTGCCTAAAACCAGGTGACAAAATTTTAGGCTTCGATTTATCTCATGGAGGCCACTTAACACACGGTTCACCCGTAAATTTTTCGGGAAGATTATACAATCCCGTTTTTTATGGTGTAGAAAAAGAAACTGGTCGATTTGATTATGATAAAATTCAAGAAATTGCTACCAAAGAACAGCCAAAATTAATCATTGCAGGAGCTTCTGCGTATTGCCGTGATATGGATTTTGCACGTTTCAGACAAATTGCCGACAGCGTAAACGCTATTCTTTTAGCCGACATTTCGCATCCAGCAGGTTTAATCGCAAAAGGATTAATGAATGATCCAATTCCGCATTGCCATATTGTTACAACTACTACTCACAAAACGTTGCGTGGACCACGAGGCGGCATGATATTAATGGGAAAAGACTTTGAAAACCCATTTGGTTTAACCACACCAAAGGGCGAAATCAGAATGATGTCATCATTATTAGACCTAGCCGTTTTTCCTGGAAATCAAGGTGGCCCTTTAATGCACATTATAGCTGCAAAAGCAGTGGCTTTTGGCGAATGTTTGAGCGACGAGTTCTTTACTTACAGCATGCAAGTTCAAAAAAATGCCAAAGCAATGGCAGCGGCTTTTACCAAAAGAGGGTACGATTTAATCTCGGGCGGAACAGACAATCACATGATGTTGATTGACCTACGTAACAAAAACATAACCGGTAAAGAAGCTGAAAATGCCTTGGTTAGAGCCGAAATCACAGTAAACAAAAACATGGTGCCATTTGACGATAAATCGCCATTTGTAACCTCAGGAATCCGAGTAGGAACACCAGCAATTACAACACGTGGATTAGTTGAATCAGACATGGAAACCATCGTAGCATTAATTGACAAAGTACTCACAAATTTTACCGACGAAGCCATAATTGAAGCCGTTGCCGACGAAGTAAATGAACTGATGAGCAGCAAGCCAATGTTTGTTTTTTAACACCAACAACTATGTCAACCTTTAGATTAAAATTGCCAACCGATCCCAGATGGGTAAATATTGTTGAAAAAAACATTGAAGATATTTTAACCGATCACGCTTGGTGCGAACAAAAAGCCGCAACAAACGCCATTACAATAATCACAATCAATTCAGAATTTCCTGATTTAGTTGCCGATATGTTAGCGCTAGCCAAAGAAGAAATTGAACACTTCCAAATGGTAAACAACATCATTGTAAAACGTGGATTAAAACTTGGCAGAGAATGTAAAGACGAATACGTAGGTGAGTTAGCACAATACATGAAACGAAGCAATACGGGCAGCAGGGTTTCTGGATTAGTAGAACGATTACTCTTTTCAGCAATGATTGAAGCTCGAAGTTGCGAACGATTTAAAGTACTTTCCGAAAACATTCAAGACGAAGAGCTTGCCCTTTTTTACAGAGAACTAATGGAAAGCGAAGCCGCACACTACACCACATTTATAGGATATGCAAGAAAATACGGGCACGGCATTGACGTTGAAAAACGCTGGCATGAATGGCTCGAATTTGAAGCATCAGTCATTCAAAAATACGGAAAAAACAACTCCGTTCATGGATAATTAATTAAAGCTGTCTGAAAAGGCAGCTTTTTTTTGTAAAAATTGCTAAAAATAAGAAGCACACAACCCCGTTACAGTACCCATTTTGTCCCGTCATCGCCTTTATCTTGCTTGCCCTTCGGGACTTCGCAAGGATATCGGCTCTCCCGGGGCTAGACTTGACGAGTAGTTTTTCAGTTGATTTTTTTTGAGTTACAAAGTTGCAAAGTTTTAGAGTTACAAAGTTTATACATTTGTGTTTAAACCAATTGATTTTTGAAATTGACAATGTTTGTCATTTCGAAGGAATTTAAAATTATTTTAATAGCTCAAAAAAACCTAAAACAATAAAATAATTTCTTTACATTTGAAAAAAATACAAAAAATCGAAAATCTGTTTTGAAGTTATTTGCCATACAAAAAATATAAAAAAATGAATGACTTTTGTATGTTTATTAATTAAGTTGTTGACTTAAAGAAATCGAAAAAGAATGAAACTTAAAAATTTAAAAACCAAACTTAAAAATTTATTTTTTTTATCAAATGGAAAAATTAATACTGATGAATTAAATGACTATTCAATTAAGGTATATAAATACATAAAAAAGAATCATAAAAAATTATTAGAAAACATAATATTAGAGAAATCTGATTTCGGGAAAAACCATATTTGTATTGAACTTAAAACCAAAAACGTAAATAGTGCTTCCAATTTATATTTTAGTTCCGAAAACAATGAACTAACCGTTGGATTTGATTCTTTTCATTCTCATTATGACATGTTTAGTGAATTAGATTTCAAGAAAGAAATCAAAAGCGCTTTAGAAGATTTCTATAAAATATTAAATGAAGAACTATTTGTTGTTTGTGCAGGAGGCGGAGCATCAACATTACTGACAACTGAAGAAATTAATAGCATCGAAAGTGGAAAAATACTTGAATATTTTAATTATGATTGTATTACTTATTATGTAACATCTTGGAGCGGAAATCACGACAAAATTTTTAAAAATCCAAATTAAAAAAATGAAATGAATTTATTATTTACTAAATGCTGAAATAGCTAACCAAAAAACTAAACTAACCCCCAAATTCCATTCCAACCGAAAGCCTATCAATAAAACTCAAGGCACGTAAACTAATTTCATTCAAGCACTTTGTGGGTTTATCCAAAAGTTTTTGAGTACCGATAGCTATCTGGATAAAGCCGTTTTTGAGCTTCTTTTTTAACACAAAAGGTTTAGATGAGAAACCGAAATTCGTAATTTGAAATTCGTAATTAAAAAAATCCAAAACGTTTGGAAAGCTCCCCAAACATGGAGACATACCCCTGATTGAAGCGGAAATCCTTTTTGTTTTTTTTTTCAAAAACAAAAAGATTGGAGTGTAAAGCAGGAATATGGCTGGGAAAATACCCAAGCCTGTTGGTTCAAAATAAACAAGGTTACTATGCTAATTTTTCAAAAAAAGCGCCTTTAGATGTGGTTTTTTTACGATAATAACTGTAAAAACTTTGTTTATACCAAAATATAAAAAAGAATTTCTAAAATAACTTAGTAAAATAAATTTCATTTTTCTATTTTTGTTTAATCAACAAGCTTGTTATGTATAAACTGATTATTCGACCTTTACTTTTTTTATTTGACCCTGAAAAGGTGCATTATTTCACTTTTTCTTTGATACGGAATTTAACCAAAATACCGGGAAGTTCCTACCTTTTTAAAACGCTGTACAAAGTGGAAGATGCATTGCTTGAAACCGAAGTTTTTGGTTTGAAATTTCCAAATCCTGTTGGGCTTGCAGCGGGTTTTGATAAAGATGCAAAATTGTACCAAGAACTTTCAAATTTTGGTTTTGGCTTTATTGAAATTGGTACTTTAACTCCCGTTGGTCAGGACGGAAATCCAAAAAAAAGATTGTTTCGACTCAAGGATGACAACGCAATTATTAACCGAATGGGGTTTAATAATGGCGGTGTAAAGGAGGCGGTAAAACGATTGAAAAAAAACAAAGGGGTTTTAATTGGCGGAAATATTGGTAAAAATAAAATAACTCCAAACGAAGACGCAGTTTTGGATTATCAAAAATGTTATGATGCGTTGTACAAACATGTTGATTATTTTGTTGTTAATGTGAGCTCGCCAAACACGCCAAACCTAAGGGAATTGCAGGATAAAGAGCCGTTGACCAAGCTATTGATGACGTTGCAACAAGAAAATGAGAAAAAATCAAAACCAAAACCTATTTTATTGAAAATTGCGCCCGATTTGACTAACGAGCAACTGATGGATATTGTTGACATTGTAAATCAAACGCATATTGCAGGGGTAATTGCAACTAATACCACTCTTTCCAGAGAAGGTTTGGTATCGGACAATAAAAAGGAAGTTGGCGGATTGTCTGGCAAACCATTAAAAAACCGATCAACAGAAGTGATTCGGTTTTTGCATGAAAAGAGTAACGGATCGTTTCCAATTATTGGAGTTGGTGGCATCCATACTGTTGAAGATGCCCTTGAAAAACTTGCTGCAGGTGCTAGTTTAATTCAGCTTTATACAGGTTTTATATATGAGGGACCCCAATTAATTAAAAATATAAACAAAGCCATAGTTGCCAAAAGAAGATTGTAATTGAAACCCATGAGCACAAAAATAAAAATTATTGAATGCCCACGAGATGCCATGCAGGGAATAAAACCTTTTATTCCAACTGCCCAAAAAGTGGCATATATACAGGCGTTGCTTCGTGTTGGGTTTGATACAATTGATTTTGGTAGTTTTGTTTCGCCTAAGGCAATTCCGCAAATGCAGGACACCGCAGAGGTTTTGGCTGCATTAGATTTGTCAGCTACTACCAGTAAATTGCTAGCGATTATTGCCAATACGCAGGGCGCAACATTGGCAGCGCAACACCCCGAAATTCAGTACCTTGGTTTTCCGTTTTCTATTTCTGAGAATTTTCAGATGCGAAATACACATAAAACAATTGCCGAAAGCGTTACTACACTTGACGAAATTTTGGAAATTGCCTATAAACAAAACAAAGAGGTGGTTACTTATATTTCAATGGGGTTTGGAAACCCTTATGGCGACCCTTGGAATGTTGACATTGTTGGCGAATGGACCGAAAAATTAGCTGCAATGGGTGTGAAAATTCTTTCGCTTTCTGACACAATTGGCAGCTCAACACCCGAAGTTATTAGTCATTTGTTTGCCAATCTTATTCCAAAATACCCAAACATTGAGTTTGGCGCACACCTACATACTACTCCCGACAAGTGGCACGAAAAAGTAGATGCTGCCTACAAAGCAGGCTGCACCCGTTTTGATGGAGCAATTCAAGGGTTTGGCGGTTGTCCAATGGCAAAAGACGACCTTACGGGCAATATGCCCACCGAAAAATTATTGTCTTATTTTACAGCGCAAAAGGCTTCAACCTCAACTAGTCCGATGAGTTTTGAAAGTGCTTATAATGTAGCTTCAAAATTGTTTGGAGAGTTTCATTAGAAGGTTTATTTCAGTTTCTTACTTCTCGTTTCTATTTTCTTGCTTCCAACCTCTTGGTTGTTACCTATTGCCAATCGCCTATTAAATACGTACCTTTGCAAAAAAGTTATACAATGAACACCTTTGAGCAATTCAATTTACCCAAGTCCTTACAAAAAGCAATAGACCAAATGGGACTAACTACCCCTACTCCTATTCAGGAAAAATCGTTTTCTGTAATTATGTCGGGGCGCGATGTGATGGGGATAGCTCAAACAGGTACAGGAAAAACGTTGGCGTACTTACTACCCGTTTTAAAACAATGGAAATTCGTTGCAACCGACACCCCAAGATTAGTAATTTTAGTACCAACCCGAGAATTGGTAGTACAAATTGTAGATGTTATTGAAAACCTTACCCAATTTATGTCGGTACGAACGCTTGGTATTTACGGTGGGGTTAATATTAATACACAAAAAAAAGCAGTTTACACAGGTATTGATATTTTGGTGGGAACTCCAGGACGAACAATGGATTTGGCTTTGGATAATGTGATTCGGTTTGATTCCCTTCAAAAATTAATCATTGATGAGTTTGACGAAATATTAAATTTAGGTTTCCGATTTCAAGTGACTTCATTGCTTACTATGATGAAAAACAAACGCCAAAATATTTTGTTTTCGGCAACGATGACCGATGATGTAGATGCTATTTTGGACGAATATTTTGAACTACCAGAAGAGGTGACTTTAGCACCATCAGGTACTCCACTTGAAAAAATTGAACAGTTGGCTTACAGAGTACCTAACTTTTTGACCAAAATAAATTTGCTGAATCATATTTTAGAAAATGATGAAAGCACAAAAAGGGTATTGATTTTTGCTAACAACAAAAAAACGGTAGATTTAATTGCTAACAGCATTGAAGAAAATTACCCTGATGAGTTTGGTGTAATCCACTCCAACAAATCGCAAAATTATAGATTAAATACCATGGCATCGTTCCAAGCGGGCGAAATTAGAGGAATTATTACCACTGATGTTATGGCACGTGGACTTGATATATCTGACGTTACACATGTAATAAACTTTGAGTTTACTGATATTCCAGAACAGTACATTCACCGAATTGGTAGAACAGGGCGTGCCGACAAAACAGGAATCGCCATCAGTTTTATCAGTCCAAGTGAGGAAGAAATTCAAATTGAGGCTGAGTTATTGATGGAAAAAGAAATCCAGTTTGTTGATTTCCCTGAGCAAGTAATTGTTGCTGACCGTTTGTTAGAATTTGAAAAAGACAGCAAAAAAGTAAAACAGCTTTTAAAGAAACCAAAGTTTGAAGGTGGAGCAGCTTTCCATGAAAAATCGACTAAAAACAAAAAAGTAAACCTTGGCGGTCCCGCTAAAACCAAACCCCGCAAAACCGAATCTCGCAACAGAGGTGTGGAGCGGACAAGGGATGCAAAGAAGAAGAAAAAGAAGTAAAATTTGAGGTTTTAAATGTTAAAGTTTTACATCAATCAAAAAATTACACTATCGCTATTCCTGCTTCGGGGGACTTTTTTTACCCCTTCACAAAAAACACATCTTGTTGCCATCGTTGAGGGTTGTTGGCAATGTAGTCCACAATATCTTGGTACGCTCCCTTGTTAGGTATTTTAAATATATGACTTGCTTTTGTCCACGAAAAATCGGGTAATTGTTTTGCTTTAATTACGTTGGCCGTACTGTTTTTAAACTCCGACATGATGTTTTTTAAAATTCGATCAGCAGTTTTTAATCGAGGTTTCTGTTGGTAATCCACTTCAATCAGTAAATGAAAATGGTTAGGCATTAGAACGAATTCCAGCACAGTTAGGTAATTATACTGCTTGGTCAGTCTGTTAATTCGGTTTTTTACTAAAATACCACTTGGCAAAAGTTTAACTGAAAATTCAGTGCTGGTTTTAGTTGTTTTTTCTCGAATTTGACTCAAACAACACACATTATTTTTTACTGAAAAAGTTACAAAATAAATTGAGGATTTAGTAATGTCAATTGGTTTGATTTGGGTTAGATCTGTGTTTGTCATGGCGTTTATATCTATATTAAATGTATGTTTTTTCAGGAAGCAACTACCACTAATTGCATCGTAAAGGCTTTATAATAACTGTAAAAAAGCAGTTTTATTTTTCAAAAAAAATAAAAATAGTTTAAAAACAAGTGAGAATTTAAACTATTTTATATACTAAAATTGTTTTATTCCTCGTAGCGGGCAATCTCTCGATCGTAAAACGAATTGGCGGCCTCAATTAAACCTTCCATTTCGGCGTTTAATTCGGCTTCATCAAGGTCTTCATCTTCTTCCATAAACTCCACCTCATCATCTTTTAAATTGATAATAAAACGTGGGTAATCTAGGTGGATAATGAAAATATCATCGGGATAATCGGTGTTGTCACCTAGTACAAATTTTGGTAAATCCATTCTTTTTATTTTTATAAATTAATAGTCTATGTTTTCTTTTGGTTCGCCTTCTTTTACCATTTTATTGGTTAAATAATGAAAGCGAATATACAAAAATAAAGCAGCAGCAGTTAATCCTGCTAATAATCCAATCCAAACGCCTTCAGCTTTTAAAGGAGTGTGTTCGCCCAAGTAATAAGATATTGGAAAACCAATAACCCAATAGGCTACAAAGGTAATATACATTGGGATTTTGACGTCTTGCAAACCTCGAAGAGCGCCAAGTACTACCACTTGAATCCCGTCTGAAATTTGAAAAACAGCGGCTACTAGTAACAGTTTTGAAGCAATTGCAATCACTTCTTTGTTATCCAACAGCTGGTTTTGATTTTCCATATTTAAAAACAAATACGGCAACGTTGAATGCAAGGCTACAAACATTATAGCAAAAACAATTTCTATGATTATTGCCAATAAAAAAATGGAACGAGCCACGATAATCAGTTGTTTATAATCATGTAATCCTTTTTGTTGACTAATTCTAATCATGGAAACCACGCTCAATCCCATGGCAAACATAAACGTCATCGAGGCAAGACTCAATGCAATTTGATTGGCGGCTTGACTGGTTTTACCAATATTTCCGCAAAGCCAAATAGCTGCTGTAAACAAAACAACCTCAAACAACATTTGCATGGCAGAAGGAAAGCCAAGATTGACTATCTTTTGAATTACTGGTTTTTTAATTTCGCTAAAACTAAAATTTTTAAAATACGGTCGAAGTTTTTTATGATTGATTAAAATAAAGTGCATAAAAACTACCATTGCTATTCTTGAAATGACAGTTCCTAATCCAGCTCCCAAAATCCCCATTTTTGGAAAAATCCAAATACCATAAATGAGCCAATAATTGAATGCAACATGTACAATATTTGCCATAATAATAGCATACATTGAATATTTAGTCATTGATAATCCATCAGCAAACTGCTTATATCCTTGATAAATAATAAGCGGAACTAATGAAAAAGCGACCCAGTCTAAATAAGGTTTTGCTAATAAAATAACCTCTTGTGGTTGATGTAAAAGTTCCATAATTGGTTTTGCAAGCACAACTAATCCGAAAAGTAAAAACCCTAAAATGGTACATAAAAGCAATCCATGATGAAAGGTAGAACGTATTTTATGTTCATCTTTTTCAGCTTCGGCTTCGGCTACAATGGGAGTAATAGCTGTTGAGAATCCTATACCAATTGACATTGCAATAAAAATCATGCTGTTTCCAAGCGACACCGCAGCAAGTTCAGTTGAACCGAGTTTGCCTACCATTATATTGTCTACAATTCCGATAAGGGTGTGACCGAGCATACCCAAAATTACTGGATAGGCTAATTGCAAATTGGTTGCAAACTCTTTGGTGTATTTGGATAAAATCAACTTAATTGTATTGTTTTTGGTAATAATTTTGGTAATCACCCGAGGTGATGTTGTTGAGCCATTCTTCGTTTGCTAAAAACCAATCGATTGTTTTTTCAAGACCTTGTTCAAAGGTAACGGAAGGTTTCCAACCTAATTCGGAATTTATTTTTGAAGCGTCAATTGCATAGCGCAAATCGTGACCTGGTCGGTCTTTTACGTAAGTAATTAAATGATTTGATGCACCTACAGGTCGTCCTAATTTGGCATCCATTTGAGCAATTAGCAACTTCACTAAATCAATATTTTGCCATTCGTTAAATCCACCAATATTGTATGTTTCATGGTTTTTTCCTTCGTGAAAAACCAAATCAATTGCTACGGCATGATCTTCTACAAAAAGCCAATCGCGGGTATATTTACCATCGCCATAAACAGGCAAAGACTTGTTATTGATGATGTTATTAATAAAAAGCGGTATCAATTTTTCTGGAAAATGATTGGGCCCATAATTGTTTGAACAATTAGTTATTACATATGGCAAACCATATGTTTCACCGTAAGCTCTCACAAAATGATCTGAACTAGCTTTTGAAGCTGAGTAAGGTGAGTTTGGGTCGTATGGAGTTGTTTCTGTAAAAAGACCTGTTTCGCCAAGAGCGCCATACACTTCGTCTGTAGAAATATGGTAAAATCGTTTTCCTTCGAAATTGTCCTTCCAAATGGTTTTGGCTGCATTCAACAGATTCATGGTACCAATTACATTTGTTTTTACAAAACTCAACGGATCGGTTATTGATCGGTCCACATGCGATTCGGCGGCAAGATGCAACACGCCATCAAATTGATTGTCAGCAAATAACTTATTGATAAAATCGGCATCAACGATATCGCCTTTTACAAAAGTATAATTGGGATGATTTTCTATATCTGTAATGTTTTCTAAATTCCCTGCATAGGTCAAGGCGTCTAAATTTACGATTTGATAATTTGGGTATTTAGTTACAAATCGTCGAACAACGTGAGAGCCAATAAAACCAGCACCTCCAGTAATTAATATTTTTTTCATCTGCTTATAATTTTCCATCTATAGTGGATGTTAGTACTCCTTTTACATCATATATCACGGCTGTTTCTTTTAAAAATGGTTGTAAATCTAAGTTTAAAAATTCGGCATGCGAAACGCCAAGCACCACTGCATCAAACTTAGTATCAGGAGGTGTTAGTGTAGTTTTTAAACCGTATTCATGCTGAACTTCGGTTGGATTTGCCCATGGATCGTAAATATGAACCGTAATTCCGTAATCTTTTAGAGCGGCAATAACATCCACAATTTTAGTATTTCTTACGTCGGGACAGTTCTCTTTAAAAGTTATACCTAACATTAACAACGAAGAGTTGTTAACAGGAATTCCTTTTTTAATCATTAATTTAACCACTTGAGAGGCAACATATTCGCCCATACTGTCATTTAAACGGCGACCTGCCAAAATAATTTCGGGATGGTAACCCGCTTCTTGGGCTTTTTGAGCCAAATAGTAAGGATCAACACCTATGCAATGTCCGCCCACCAAACCTGGCTTGAAAGGTAAAAAATTCCATTTTGTTCCAGCTGCTGTTAAAACGGCTTGCGTATCAATTTCTAAAATATTAAAAATTTTGGCCAACTCATTTACAAACGCAATATTAATATCACGCTGCGAATTTTCGATAACCTTTGCTGCTTCGGCCACCTTAATGGAAGGAGCCAAATGCGTACCTGCCGTGATTACGGACAAATATAAATTATTTACTTTTTCGCCAATTTCAGGAGTTGATCCTGAGGTTATTTTAAGTATTTTATCTACTGTGTGCTCTTTGTCTCCTGGGTTAATACGTTCAGGAGAATAACCCGCAAAAAAGTCAACGTTGTATTTTAATCCGCTTATTTTTTCCAAAACAGGAATACATTCTTCTTCTGTTAAACCTGGATAAACAGTTGATTCGTAAATAACAATATCTCCTTTACTGAGAACTTTCCCAACTGTTTCGCTGGATTTGTAAAGCGGTGTTAAATCGGGTCTGTTGTTTTTATCGATAGGAGTTGGAACGGTAATTATGTAGTAATTACATTGTTTTAAATCGTCTAAATTAGAAGAACATAACAATCCGTTTGTTGATAAATCAGAAGTCAGTACCTCTTTCAATAAATTTTCGCTCACTTCTAGCGTAACATCATTTCCTTGATTAAGTTGGTCAATTCTTTTTTGATTAATATCAAAACCAACAACAGGAAATTTAGTTGCAAAAAGTCGTGCTAATGGCAAACCTACATAGCCCAATCCAATAATTCCAATTTTAGTATCCATTTTTTTTATTTATGACCCAATTGCTTGGTATTGAAAACCTATTTTAGTTAATTTTTCAGCATTTAATATATTTCTACCATCAAAAACAAAAGCAGGCTTAAGCATAGAATCGAATATTTTTTGCCAATCGTAATCTTTAAATTCATCCCATTCGGTTAACACCGCAATAGCGTGTGCATTTTGACACACTTCATAAGGATTTTGCTGATAATCAATGTGTTTTTCATTTACTGCTTCGGAACGTGATTCCAAATAATTCAAATCAGACATAACTTGATTGTAACCAACTTTAGGGTCGTAAACAGCAATAGTGGCTTGTTCATTAATCAAATCATTTGCCACATATATTGCTGCAGATTCCCGAGTATCATTAGTATCTTTTTTGAAAGCCCATCCAAGAAATGCAATTTTTTTGCCCGAAACTGTATTATAAAGTGTGGTAACAATATTTTTCGCAAACCTTCTTTTTTGATGATCGTTCATAATAATCACTTGCTCCCAGTAATCGGCAACTTCGTTCAATCCGTAGGATTTAGCGATATAAACCAAATTCAGAATGTCTTTTTGAAAACATGAACCTCCAAAACCTACTGATGATTTCAAGAATTTAGGTCCGATTCGGCTATCCATTCCTATTGCGCGAGCAACTTCATTAACATCAGCACCCGTTTTTTCACACAATTCAGACATGGCATTAATAGACGAAACACGTTGAGCTAAAAAAGCATTTGCCGTTAATTTTGAAAGCTCAGACGACCAAACATTAGTGGTTAAAATTTTATCTGCTGGCACCCAATTGGCATAAATGTCAACCAACTTTTGAATGGCAATTTGCCCTTCAGTTGATGTGTCGCCACCAATAAGTACTCTATCCGGGTGTAATAAATCTTCAACGGCAGTGCCCTCAGCTAAAAATTCAGGATTAGAAAGTATTTGAAACTGTACGCCATTTCCCGTATTATCTAAAATATTTTTGATAGCTTGCGCCGTTCTTACAGGCAGTGTTGATTTTTCAACAACAATTTTATCTTGTTTGGAAACCCTAGCAATTTGACGTGCACAAAGTTCAATGTATTTTAAGTCAGCAGCCATTCCCTTGCCAGAGCCGTAGGTTTTGGTAGGTGTGTTTACCGAAATAAAAATAAGCTGAGCCTCATCAATAGCTTTATCAACTTCAGTTGAAAAAAATAAATTCTTCCCTCTTGATTGTCCTACAATTTCACCTAATCCTGGTTCATATACTGGAATATTATCAAGATTAGAATCGTTCCATTTAGCAATTCTGTCTTCATTTAAATCAACAACGGTAACTTTAATATGTGGACATTTTTGAGCAATAATTGCCATTGTTGGCCCACCCACGTAACCTGCACCAATGCAGCAAATATTTGTGATATTCATAATTTTATTTTTTTAAATTTTCCCAATACCATTTTGCTGCTTCTTTTAGTCCGGCTTTAAATGAAAATTGAGGTTGGTAATTAAGTAATTTTTTTGCTTTTTCTATACTTGCCAAAGAATGTGGGATGTCTCCAGCTCTATTTGTTCCATAAATTACGGGGATATCTGCTATTTTTGAATCATATTCAGAAAGGTATTGTTTTAATAAAGTTACCATTTCGTTCAATGTTGTTTGTTCTCCAAAAGCGGTATTATAAACAGTATTTGTTGCCTCTTTATTGTCAGAAAAAAGGGCTAACTCATTCATTTGAATTACATTATCAATATAAGTAAAATCTCTCGAGAAAGATCCGTCACCATTGATAATTGGACTTTCATGTGCCATTAGTTGCATTACAAATTTAGGTATTACAGCTGCATAAGCACCGTTTGGGTCTTGTTTACGTCCAAATACATTAAAATAGCGTAACCCAATTGTTTCAAGCCCATAAGTGTTGCTAAAAATTTCGGCATATAATTCGTTCACGTACTTAGTAATTGCATAGGGCGAAAGCGGTTTTCCAATAATTTCTTCCACTTTTGGTAACGCTTTTGAGTCGCCATAGGTGGAGGAACTTGCTGCAAAAACAAATCGTTTTACGTTGGCATCTCTCGCAGCAACTAGCATATTTAAAAACCCCGAAACATTAACATCATTGGAGGTAATTGGGTCGTTTATTGAACGAGGAACCGAGCCAAGTGCGGCTTGATGCAACACATAATCAGCCCCTTGAACCGCTTTGTTACAATCGGATAAATTTCTTATGTCGCCTTCAATTAATATAAAATTTGGATTAAGTAACAAGTGTTCAATATTATAACGATGACCAGTCGCAAAATTGTCCAAACAAACGACTTGATTACCTTTTGACAAAAAGTACTCACAAAGATTGGAACCAATAAAACCCGCCCCGCCAGTTATAACAATTTTTGAACTCATTTTTTTTTATATTAAGCTACAAATATAGGTTTTCTATATATATTACGAAAATAGAAAATAAAATTGCGATTAATTATTTTTCAAAATTCCCTCAAAAGGAATACGTTGCAAAATACTACGCCCCAAAGTAACCTCGTCAGCATACTCCAATTCGTCGCCAACAGCTATTCCACGAGCTATAGTTGAAGTTTTAATCCCAAAATCTTTTATTTGTTTATATACATAAAAATTGGTTGTATCGCCTTCCATTGTTGAGCTCAAGGCAAAAATAATTTCGGTTATATTCCCTGAATTGGCTTTTTGAACCAAAGTTGAGATATTTAATTGGCTTGGACCAACACCGTCAATGGGAGAAATTTTGCCACCCAAAACATGGTAAATTCCTTTAAATTGATTGGTGTTTTCAATTGCCATCACGTCGCGTACATCTTCAACAACACAAATGATTTGTTGATTTCTATTTTTATTTGAACAAATTTCACAGATTTCCACATCAGAAATATTGTGACAATTGGCGCAAAACTTGATTTCATCTCGCATTAATGTCAATGCCTGCGAAAGATATTGCGTTTGTTCTTTGGGTTGCTTTAATAGATGTAGCATCAGCCGAAGCGCTGTTCGTTTACCAATTCCTGGTAATTGCGCCATTTCGTTTACCGCTTTTTCGAGAAGTTTTGAAGAAAATTCCATTTGGCAAATTTAGATAATTTGAAATTTAGATAATTTGAAATTGATAATTATTTAATACTTTTATCAAAAATTTATTTCAAATGAATCCGACCACCATTTTAGTGTTAATATTAATATATTTTGGACTACTTATTTTTATATCAAATGTTGTGAGTAAAAAAAGTTCCGACAACGATACTTTTTTTAAAGCCAATAAAAATTCCAAGTGGTACTTAGTTGCTTTTGGAATGATAGGCACGGCACTTTCTGGTGTTACTTTTATTTCAGTTCCAGGAAATGTAGGTTCGATTGAAAATCAGTTTGGATATTTTCAATTGGTAGTAGGAAATGCGATTGGTTTTATCATAATTGCCAAAGTACTTTTGCCCTTGTATTACCGCATGAATTTGACCTCCATTTATGGTTATATTGAACAAAGATTAGGAATTGTAAGTTACAAAACAGCTGCTAGTATCTTTTTGATTAGTAGAACAATAGGGTCTGCTTTTAGGCTATATTTGGTTGTAATTGTATTACAAAGATATGTTTTTGATGCCTTTAACGTACCCTTTTTTGCTACAGTTTTAATTTCGCTTGCCTTGATTTTTGCTTACACGTATAGAGGCGGATTAAAAACAATTATCATTACAGACACATTACAGACGTTTTTTTTGGTGACCTCGGTTTTTTTAACCATTATTTTTATTTGTAATAGTTTAAATTACAGTGCAATAGAAGCTTTTGAAGCTGTAAAGAATAGTAATTATTCCAAAATATTTTTTTATGAAGATTACTTAAAAGGAAGTTACTTTTTGAAACAAATTTTGGGTGGAATTTTTGTAACGATTGCGATGGTTGGTTTGGATCAAGATTTGATGCAAAAAAACTTGAGTTGTGCCAATATTAAAGAAGCTCAAAAAAACATGTTTACGTTTACGGGCGTTTTTGTTTTGATTAATATTTTCTTTTTGAGCGTAGGGGCTTTGTTGTATATCTATGCAGAACAACATGCGATTGCACTACCGACTGATTTGATTACTGGCAAGCCACGAACCGATTTATTGTTTCCTGAAATTGCTTTTCATCATTTGAGTACTATTCCGGCTGTGGTTTTTTTACTTGGTTTGACAGCTGCTACTTTTGCAACTACCGATTCGGCATTGACAGCGCTTACCACTTCTTTTTGTGTTGATTTTTTAAACATGGATAAAGAAGGAAATAATCATAAAAACAATCAAGTTAAAACTAGACATTTGGTTCATCTTGGTTTTTCATTTTTAATGTTTTTGGTAATAATTTTCTTCAATGCGATAAACGACGCCTCTGTTGTGACGATGATTTTTAAAGTTGCTAGTTATACGTATGGCCCGTTACTGGGCTTGTATGCTTTTGGATTATTTATGAAAAACAAAACCGTTCATGACAAATGGGTTCCTGTAGTTTGTATTGTTGCACCAGCTATTTGTTTTGTTATTAGTAAAAATTCAGCGTTGCTTTTTGGTAGTTATGTATTTGATATTGAGCTGATTATTGTAAATGGATTACTTACTTTTATAGGGTTATTACTTATTAGCAAACCAGCAACATCTAGTACGAGATACTAATTGTAACGTTTATAGAAGTAAAAATGATTTATCAATTAGCCCTGATTGAGGCGGTATCCTCCTGAAGTCCCGAAGGGCGAAGGAGATATAGCCGAAAGCAGGAATAGGGTGGATAAATAAATCCCGAGCCATTTGCTTCTAATATTGATTAGTTGTTAACAAAACCAGTGTGCAGGCTACTTCGACCTTTATATTGTTTAGTTTTAAAAGTTGATAAAACTCAGGATTTTCGGTTCCAGGATTGAAAATTACACGTTTGGGTTGGGTTGAAACTATATAATTATAGTAGTCTTTTTGTCGAATTGGGTTGAGATATAGGGTAACAGTATTGACGTTTTTTAAAGGAATATTTTTAGTTTTAATGGATATTCCTGCAACTTCGCCAGTGTTTTGACCAATTGCTATTACAGAATGACCGTTGTTTACTAACATTTCAACTGCTTTGTAAGCATATCTATCTGGCTTGGTGGAAGCGCCTAGTACAAGTGTTTTTTTATTCTTCATGTTGCAAAAATACATTTTTTTGATGGTTTTTTTTCTTAAACTTATATTTTTGATTGTTTTTAGTTTTATATTTGTGTATCAAAAAATAAGAAAATGGAATTGTTAGTTTATTTATTCGCTTCACTTTTTTCAGTTTTAAATCCGATAGGAACCGTTCCGATATTTGTGGGATTGACGCAAGAATTTAGTAAAAAGGATAGGTCGAGAATTGCTTTAATGACTGCTTTTAATGTTTTTTTGATATTAATAATTTCGTATTTTGTGGGTCAATATGTGTTGGCTTTTTTTGGAATTACAATTGATGCGCTTCGTATTGCGGGAGGTATAATTATTGCCCATTCGGGATTTTCGTTGTTAAATAAAAAGTTTACCAAATCGAGGGGAATTAATAAAGAAATTGAAGTTGACATTCAGAAACGAAATGACATTGCTTTAACGCCGCTTGCGATTCCGATGCTTGCCGGTCCTGGATCTATATCGTTGTTGATTGCTTTTTATCAAGATCATCATCAAACATGGGACATTGTTTTTTCGAGTTTAGCAATTTTAGCAGTTGCTATTTCAATATTTATTGTACTAAAAAGCGCCCATTATTTGTCAAGAATATTGGGCGCTTCGGGCATTGTAGCTATTTCAAGAATTGTTGGATTTTTAACAATTGCTATTGGGGTTCAATACATTATCAGTTCGATAATCAATATTACCAAACAGATTTAGTTTTTTGGCAGAAAAATTTCGGCCATCATGCAACGAGCACTTCCGCCACCGCAGGCCTCAATAGTATCTAGGCTTGAGTGAATAATTGGAGCGTGTTTTTGTATTTGTTCAATTTGTTTTGGTGTTAAAATTTTATAAGCCGATTCAGACATTACTACGTAATTTTGGTTGTTAGCGCCTTTCACTTCGAGCATGTTTCCTGCAAAATTATTGACTTGTTTTTCGGTAATTAATATCACTTCTTTTCCGTCTTGTTTTAGTGTATCTAAAACCATTTTGCGTTCTTTTTTGTCATCAATACAGTCCGAACAAATTACAGCAAAAGTTTCGCCAATGCACATCATTACATTGGTGTGATAAATTAATTTACGTTCATTATCAACAGTTTGAAATGCTTCAAAAATAACAGGGTGCATATCAAAATCTTCACAAAATTCGATAAAAAGTTCTTCGTCTGCACGAGGAGATAGTGCGCAATAGGCTTTACCGTTTGCTCTATCTAGTACTATACTTCCTGTGCCTTCCAGAAAATAGCCGTCTAGCTCCGCTTCGGTATAATCAACAATATTTTCAATTTGAAAACCTTTTTCTTCTAACAAATCAAGAATATCTTCTCGTCGTTCTAAGCGTCTGTTTTCGGCAAACATTGGATATAAGGTAACGTCGGCATTTTCATGAAATGAAATCCAATTGTTTGGAAAAATTGAATCGGGAGTATCCGGAGTTAAGCTATCTTCAACAACAATAACATTTACTCCAACTGCTTTTAATTTTTGAACAAAATCATCAAATTCAGCTTGTGCTTTTGCATTAACAGTAGAAGGCAATAAATTGTCTAACACTTTTTGGTAATAATTATTTACAGCCGTTTGCTCGTTCATTCTGAAAGCAATTGGGCGAATCATTAATATTGAATTGGTTGTTTGTTTCATTTTTTATGTGTTAAAATTTCAGGTTTAGTTAGTATTAAAAAAACTTGAAAATAGTATTAATCTCTTTGTAAAGGTAATGTTGAACATCTTAACAAACCTTCTTGTTTTGCAATTTCAGAATAACTGATTTCCTCCACAGTAAACCCTTGATTTCGTAGCCAAATATTTAATCTGGTGAAGTTTTTTTCAGAAACAACTACATCAGGAGCTATTGAAAAAACGTTGGAATTCATGTGATACATTTCGTCGCGGGTAATGTGAAATAAATTTTCTTTTCCAAAAAGAGCTACTAAATACAGATAGTCCGACTCTTCTCTGAAACCACTTTTATAAATAATTCCTTTATCAGTTCCCACAGGTTGAAAGCAACAATCCAAATGAAGTGCGTTGTCTCGAGCCTCAAGTTTTGATTTTACAAGATCAAATTCTTTAACTATTTTGTTTGGAAATAGATTTTTGATATAATTTACACCGTGCATATTTGTCCGAGCGGTAATGTAGGAACTGTAGTCAGATCCTTTGTAAGTACCTATAAAAATATGGTCATTCCAAAGCATAACGTCGCCACCTTCAATGTGAACTTCATCTGGAGGGCGAACTACATTGTCGGGATTTATTTGATCAATAATGTATTGAATAGCATCCAATTCACGTTCTCTATCGGGTAAAATATTTGATTTAATAAAAATATCATCAATTACAAATCCGATGTCACGGGTAAAAATTTGATTGTAATTTTCAATAATATTTGGTCGAAAAACAGTTACATCATATTTTTCAAAAACTGCATTGAACGCCTCCATTTCATTAACCATATCATTTTCAACTGGATAGGTTCCAGCCAAAATATGTTCTAGAGACTTTGGGTCATAAGCTTCATCTATAGTAGGAGTTGGACCGTTACTTACTGCTGTTCCTAAAACGACAGCTCGTAACTTTGATGTTTCATTTTTTAAATGTAATTTCAGCATATATATTTTACTTTTTTTACAAAGATAAAAAAGCTTCTCGATTAGGAGAAGCTTTGTTATTTATTTTTAAAAAATAGTGTTATCGTTTGTCCATTGGAACAAAATCACGAAGAGGATGCCCTGTGTAAACTTGTCTTGGTCTTCCAATTGGTTCTTTGTTAATTCTCATTTCTTTCCATTGAGCTATCCAACCTGGTAAACGTCCAATTGCAAATAAAACAGTAAACATATCTGTTGGAATCCCTAAAGCGCGGTAAATGATTCCTGAGTAGAAATCTACGTTTGGATATAATTTTCTTGAAACAAAATACTCATCCACCAATGCAGACTCTTCTAGTTTTTTTGCAATTTGAAGTATTGGGTCATTTACACCTAAAGTGTTTAACACTTCGTCAGCTGCTTTTTTGATAATCTTAGCACGTGGATCAAAGTTTTTATAAACTCTATGACCAAATCCCATCAAACGGAAAGGGTCTTCTTTGTCTTTGGCTTTTGCCAAATATTTATCAGCATCACCACCGTTTTTTTGAATTTCTTCAAGCATTTCAAGTACAGCTTGATTTGCTCCACCATGCAGTGGTCCCCATAATGCAGAAACTCCAGCAGATATTGAAGCAAAAAGACCTGCGTGAGATGATCCAACTATACGAACTGTTGATGTTGAACAGTTTTGTTCGTGATCAGCATGAAGGATAAATAATTTATCTAATGCGTCAATAATTGCAGGGTTTGTAGTATATGGGCTTGTTGGTAATTCAAACATTAAACGCATAAAATTTTCAACATATCCTTTTGTATTATCATAATAATTTAAAGGATACCCCATCATTTTTCTGTAAGTCCAGGTTGCAATAACTAAGAATTTACCCATAGTTTTACAAACTGCTTCATACATTTCTTTTTCATTTTCTACATTAACTACTTTAGGGTTAAAAGCTGTTAATGCACTTGTTAAAGAAGACAAAACACCCATTGGATGAGCCGTTTTAGGAAAACCATCTATAATGTTTTTCATTTCTTCGTTAACAAGTGTATATTTTCTGATGTCGTTTTCAAATTGTTCCAACTGAGCTTTTGTTGGAAGTTCACCAAAAATCACTAAAAATGATACTTCTAAAAAATCAGCACTTCCAGCTAAGTCTTCAATTGCATATCCTCTATAACGTAAAATTCCTTCTTCTCCATCCAGAAAAGTGATTTCACTTTTGCAAGAACCTGAGTTTTTATAACCTGGGTCTAAAGTAATTGCACCGGTTAAATCACGTAGTTTATTAATATCGATTGCTGGCTCGTTTTCACTTCCTACAATAACAGGAAATTCATACTTCTGACCCTCAAATTCTAAAATTGCTGTTTTTGACATAGTATATAAGGTAATTGGTTTTTTTTGATTTATAAAGTAACAAAATTAAGAAATTACAATTTAATAAGAAAACATTTAGTATAACGTTTTCGTTAATATTTTGCTAAATTGATATACTTTATTTTTTTTTAAAAAATAACCCCAAAATAGTAAAATTAATTTTGGGGTTAATAAAAATATATTCTAACTTTTACTTTTGTTTAAAAGCTTTAACTCCAGGAAAATAAGCAGTATCCGCTAATTCTTCTTCTATACGTAATAGTTGATTGTATTTTGCCATACGGTCAGAACGAGAAGCCGAACCGGTTTTAATTTGACCACAATTTAAGGCTACAGCTAAATCAGCTATAGTGGTATCCTCTGTTTCTCCTGAACGGTGGGACATAACAGAAGTATATCCTGCATTGTGTGCCATATTTACAGCTGCAATTGTTTCAGTTAAAGTTCCAATTTGATTTACTTTTACTAAAATTGAATTTGCAATACCTTTTTCGATACCTGTTGCTAAACGTTCAACATTTGTAACAAATAAGTCATCACCAACCAATTGAACTTTATCACCAACCAATTCGGTTAAATATTTCCAACCGTCCCAGTCATTTTCATACATTCCGTCTTCAATTGAAATAATTGGATAATTAGCGGCTAATGATGCCAAGTATTCAGCTTGTTCTTTAGATGATCTAATTTTACCGGTTTGCCCTTCAAATTTAGAATAATCATATTGCCCATTTACATAAAATTCAGAAGCAGCACAATCCAAAGCAATCATTACTTCATCTCCAAAGGTATATCCAGCATTTTCGACAGCTTTTTTAATTGTATCCAAAGCATCTTCGGTACCGCCTGGTAAATTTGGTGCAAAACCACCTTCATCCCCTACCGCAGTTGATAAATTACGGTCATGAAGTACTTTTTTCAAATTATGAAAAATTTCTGTTCCCATTTGCATTGCATGAGTGAAAGAAGTTGCTTTTACAGGCATAATCATAAACTCTTGAAAAGCGATTGGCGCATCAGAATGCGAACCCCCATTTATAATATTCATCATTGGGACTGGCAATGTATTAGCAGAAACACCTCCTACATATCTGTAAAGTGGTAATCCAAGTTCATTTGCAGCAGCTTTTGCTACCGCCAAAGAAACGCCTAAAATTGCATTTGCACCCAAATTTGCTTTATTAGGAGTACCATCGAGTTCAATCATCTTGGCATCAATATGATTCTGTTCAAAAACAGAAACACCTAACAATTCGGAAGCTATAATCTTATTTACATTTTCAACAGCTTTTAAAACACCTTTTCCCATGTAAGCTTTACCTCCATCACGAAGTTCAACTGCTTCATGCTCACCAGTAGAAGCTCCACTAGGAACCGCGGCACGACCTAAAACACCGTTTTCTGTAACTACATCAACTTCAATTGTAGGATTTCCGCGTGAATCCAAAATTTGTCTAGCATGAACTTTTATAATAATACTCATAGTCTATTAATTTTATATTTTTTGATTTCTATTTATTATATTATGCAAATATATCTTAACATTTAATAGGAATTCATCAATTGTAATTAATTTTATTAACTCCAACGTTTTAGTAATTTGTAAGAATTTAAGTTGAAAATTAATTTTTATAATTCTTCATCATCGAAATAAAATCATCAAAAAGATAAGAAGAATCATGAGGTCCTGGGCTAGCTTCAGGATGGTATTGCACAGAAAAACAATCTTTAGACTTAATTCTCATTCCGGCAACTGTATTATCATTAATATGGTAATGCGTTATTTCCAGATCCGGATGATTTTCAAGAGCTACCCTATCTACTGCAAACCCGTGATTTTGAGAAGTGATTTCGCCCTTACCAGTAACAATATTCATTACAGGATGATTAATTCCCCTATGGCCATTAAACATTTTAAAGGTAGGAACATCATTAGCAAGTGCAATAATTTGATGCCCTAAACATATACCAAATGATGGTTTATCAGATTCAATTATTTGCTTAGCTACTGACTGAACACCCGTTAACGGGTCAGGATCACCTGGACCGTTGGAAAGAAAAAAACCATCGGGTTGAAAAGAGTTCAATTCGGCAAAAGATGCATTGTAAGGAAATACCTTAATATAACAATCTCTTTTTGCGAAATTTCGAAGAATATTTTTTTTGATACCTAAATCTAGAGCTGCAATTTTAAAAGTAGCTGTAGGATCTCCAAAAAAATAAGGTTCTTTAGTTGAAACTGTAGAAGCTAACTCAAGTCCCTTCATGTTAGGAATGTCCTGAAGTTTAAGTTTTAAATCATCAATAGATGTTCCATCAGTACAAATAACAGCATTTTGAGCTCCATTATCTCTAATATAACTTACTAAAGCTCTAGTATCAACATCAGAGATAACAACAAGATTTTGATTTTTAAAATAATCAAAAAGATTACCATCAGAGTCAGGCCTAGAATGATTGAAACTAAAATTTTTACAAACCAAACCAGAAATCATCATTTTGTCTGACTCTGCTTCATTACTATTCACCCCATAATTTCCAATATGAGGATTAGTGGTCACCATAATTTGACCAAAATAAGACGGGTCTGTAAAAATTTCCTGATATCCCGTCATTCCTGTGTTGAAACAAACTTCACCAAAGGTAGTTCCAGAAATTCCAATTGATTTTCCATAAAAAATAGTTCCATCAGCAAGGAGCAAAATAGCTTGAGGTCGAGTATTGTATTTCATTTAGAGAGGTTAAAAAACATTGCGAACAATGTTTATAGTTTATGTTGTGAGTGCAAATTTAATTTTATTTTTTAGTAAAGAAAAATAATAGTTTAAAAAACTAATTTAATATCAAAAAAAAAAGGATAAACTAAAAAATAGTTTATCCTTTAAATTTAAAAAATGTGAATTATTATTCAACATTTTCAGAAGATGTTTCAGCTGAAGTTTCTTCAACAACAGCATCAGATTTTTTAGCTTTACCACCTCTACGGCTTTTAGCTTTTTTCTCTTCTTTTTTACCACCATTGTATAATTCGTTGAAATCAACTAATTCAATCATAGCCATATCAGCGTTATCACCTAAACGGTTTCCAACTTTAATAATACGAGTATAACCTCCAGGTCGATCTCCAACTTTAGCTGCAACTTCTCTAAAAAGTTCAGTTACACCATATTTATTTCTAAGGTAAGCAAAAACCACACGACGATTGTGCGTAGTATCTTCTTTTGATTTTGTAATTAATGGCTCAACAAATTGTTTAAGCGCTTTTGCTTTAGCAACAGTTGTGTTAATACGTTTGTGTTCAATTAAAGAACAAGCCATATTAGCAAGCATAGATTTTCTATGTCCTGTTTGTCTGCTTAAGTGATTGAATTTTTTTCCGTGTCTCATTTTAAATGCTATTTAACTTAATAAAGAACTAGTCTTTATCTAATTTATATTTTGACAAATCCATTCCGAAAGTTAAATTTTTGATAGCAACCAATTCATCTAACTCAGTTAGTGATTTTTTACCAAAATTTCTGAACTTCATTAAGTCGTGTTTATTAAAAGAGACAAGGTCTCCTAATGTATCTACTTCAGCTGCTTTAAGACAGTTTAATGCCCTAACAGATAAATCCATGTCAACAAGCTTAGTTTTAAGCAATTGTCTCATGTGTAATGATTCTTCATCATAAGAATCGGTTGAGGCTATTTCGTCAGCTTCAAGAGTAATTCTTTCATCAGAAAACAACATAAAGTGGTGAATCAACACTTTAGCAGCTTCTGTTAAAGCATCTTTAGGATTAATAGAACCATCAGTTTTAATTTCAAAAACTAATTTTTCATAATCTGTTTTTTGCTCAACACGAAAGTTCTCAATAGCGTATTTTACGTTTTTAACAGGTGTAAAAATAGAATCGGTAAAAATGGTACCAATGGCAGCATTTTGTTTTTTGTTCTCTTCAGCAGGAACATACCCTCTACCTTTTTCGATTGTTAATTCTAAATTAAAATTAACAGCTGTATCAAGATTGCAAATTACTAATTCAGGATTTAAAACTTGAAAACCAGAAATAAATTTTTGGAAATCACCTGCAGTAATCTGATCTTTACCTGAAATTGAAATAGTTACAGATTCGTTATCTATATCTTCAATCTGACGTTTAAAACGAACTTGTTTAAGATTTAGAATTATTTCTGTAACGTCTTCAACAACACCAGAGATGGTTGAAAACTCATGCTCAACACCCTCTATTCTTATAGATGTAATTGCGTAACCTTCTAAAGCAGAGAGCATTACTCTTCTTAGTGCATTACCAACGGTCAATCCGTATCCAGGTTCTAAAGGTCTAAATTCGAATTTACCTTCAAAATCGGTAGAATCGATCATGATCACTTTATCGGGTTTCTGAAAATTAAATATTGCCATAATTTTAGACTGGTGTCAATTATTATTTATTGTACAACTCAACGATTAATTGTTCTTTGATATTTTCTGTAATTTGCAATCTTGCAGGAACAGAAACGAAAGTACCTTCTTTAGTGTCATTATTCCATGTAATCCACTCGTAAACATGACTTGAATTAGAAAGTGAACGTTCGATAGCCTCTAAAGATTTAGATTTTTCACGAACAGCAACTTTATCGCCAGGTTTTAAATGATATGAAGGAATATTTACCAACTCACCATTAACGGTAACGTGTCGGTGAGAAACAATTTGTCTAGCTGCTCTTCTTGAAGAAGCTATCCCCATACGGAAAACAACATTATCAAGTCTTGACTCGCAAAGTTGTAAAAGGATTTCACCCGTAACACCTTTTGAAGCAGAAGCTTTTTCAAATAAATTTCTAAATTGTTTTTCAAGAATACCGTAAGTGTACTTCGCTTTTTGCTTTTCCATCAATTGAACTGCGTATTCTGATTTTTTACCTCTTCTTTTAGCCAAACCATGTTGACCAGGAGGGTAATTTCTTTTTTCGAAGGCTTTGTCGTCTCCGAAAATAGCTTCGCCAAATTTACGAGCTATTTTAGTTTTTGGACCAGTATATCTTGCCATTTTAATGTTTTTTTTTGATAGAGATTATGAATTCAGGTCTAATCCTTCGATAATCTGAGTTCTACCAGTTGTTATACTATACTATATTATACTCTACGTCTTTTCGGTGGACGACAACCGTTGTGAGGCATTGGGGTAACGTCAATAATTTCAGTTACTTCAATTCCACTGTTATGTAAAGATCTGATAGCAGATTCTCTTCCATTTCCAGGACCTTTTACATAAACTTTAACTTTTTTTAGTCCAGCTTCTAATGCTACTTTACCACAATCTTCGGCTGCCATTTGAGCTGCGTATGGAGTATTCTTTTTAGAACCTCTGAAACCCATTTTACCTGCTGAAGACCATGAAATAACTTCACCTTTCTTGTTTGTCAATGAAATGATGATATTATTAAAAGTTGCGCTAATATGAGCTTCGCCAGAAGATTCAATTATAACTTTACGTTTTTTTGTACTTGCTTTAGCCATACTATTTACTATTTAGTTGCTTTTTTCTTGTTAGCAACAGTTTTTCTTTTACCTTTTCTTGTTCTAGAGTTGTTTTTAGTACGTTGTCCTCTTAAAGGAAGACCCGATCTATGACGAATACCTCTGTAACAACCGATATCCATTAAACGTTTAATGTTTAATGAAGTCTCAGAACGTAATTCACCTTCAATTTTGTAAAATGATACCGCTTCACGGATTCCTCCGATTTCGTCATCATTCCAATCTTGAACTTTCTTGTCTTGGCTAACTTGAGCTTTTTCTAAAACCTCAATTGCTCTACTTTTTCCTACTCCGAAGATATAGGTTAGTGCTATCACACCTCTTTTGTTTTTAGGAATATCTACTCCTGCGATTCTTGCCATAACTATCCTTGTCTTTGTTTAAATCTAGGATTCTTTTTATTAATAACGTATAATCTACCTTTTCTGCGCACAATAATACAATCGGCACTTCTTTTTTTAACTGATGTTCTTACTTTCATTTTAAATAACTTTAGTATCTATAGGTAATTCTTGCTTTAGACAAATCATAAGGACTCATTTCTAGTTTAACTTTGTCACCAGGTAACAATTTAATATAATGCATACGCATTTTACCAGATATATGAGCAATTACAATGTGTCCATTTTCTAATTCTACACGAAACATAGCATTTGATAATGCTTCAATTATTGCTCCGTCTTGTTCTATTGCTGATTGCTTTGCCATAAAAAATTAAGCTATTGCTTTTCTATTTTTACCACTTTTCATCAGACCGTCATAATGCTTATTCAATAAATAAGAATTTATTTGTTGAATAGTATCAATTGCAACACCAACCATAATAATTAATGATGTTCCTCCGTAAAACATTGCCCAAGATTGTTGTACATCTAAATTAACAACTATGGAAGGGAAAATAGCTATAAAAGCTAAAAACACTGCACCGGGAAATGTAATTAATGACATAATTTTATCCAAAAAGTCTGAAGTTTCAACGCCTGGTTTAACACCTGGTATAAAACCGCCACTTCTTTTTAAATCATCGGCCATTTTGTTAGTAGGAACGGTAATTGCCGTGTAAAAGAATGTAAAGATAATAATTAATGAAGCAAAAACAACATTGTACCATAATCCGAACATATTACTGAATGTACCTGCAATTGATTGAGAAATTTCAGATTGTGAAATTCCTGCTAGAGCAGCTGGAATAAACATAATTGCCTGAGCAAAAATGATAGGCATAACACCCGCAGCGTTTAACTTTAATGGAATCCACTGTCTATTTCCGTCAACCATGTCTTGTTCAAAGTCACCTGTAGTTGATCTACGTGCATATTGAACAGGAATTTTACGTATTGCCATTACTAAAAGAATACAAGCAATAATTACTAACAACCAAACAATAATTTCTAATACTAGAATCATTGGTCCTCCGTTATTGTTGGTAACTCTCGAAGTAAATTCTTGTATCAAAGCTTGAGGTAATCTTGCAATAATACCAACCATAATCAATAATGAGATACCATTTCCAATACCTTTATCTGTAATTTTTTCACCTAACCACATAGCAAAAATGGTACCTGTAGTAAGAATCAAAACAGAAGAAAACAAAAATGAAAATGAATCAAAACCTAATAAGAAAGCACTTTGAGGAATGGTTTGTCTAAGGTTTAAAATATAACCTGGACCTTGTAAAAGTGTGATTAAAATAGTAAGCCAACGTGTAATTTGGTTTAATTTTTTACGACCACTTTCGCCATCCTTTTGTAACTTTTGCAAATAAGGAATTGCAATACCCATTAATTGAACAACAATTGAAGCAGAAATGTACGGCATAATACCTAGAGCGAAAACAGACGCTTTAGAGAAGGCACCTCCAGTAAACATATCCAAAATAGAACCTATCCCTTCTTTAGTTTGACCAGTTAATCCACTTAATTGCGTTGCATCTATTCCAGGAAGAGTAACGTGAGCTCCGAATCTATAAACAAGGAGCAAACCTAAAGTTAAAAGAATTCTATTCTTTAACTCTTCTATTTTCCAGACATTTTTGAAAGATTCAATAAAATTCTTCATAGTAAAGGATTATTATAATAGTACTACTTCACCACCAGCAGCTTCAATAGCAGCTTTTGCAGTAGCAGTAAATTTGTGAGCAGATACTTTTAATTTTGCCTTAAGCTCACCTCTACCAAGAATTTTTACTAACTCGGTTTTAGTAGCTAAACGATTAGCTACTAACACAGAAAAATCAACTGTATCAGTAACAATACCATTATCGACTAATAATTGTAAAGTATCAAGATTAACACCTTGGTGTTCAATTCTATTGATGTTTGTAAAACCAAACTTAGGTACACGTCTTTGAAGAGGCATTTGTCCACCTTCAAAACCAATCTTTTTAGAATATCCTGAACGAGATTTAGCTCCCTTATGTCCTCTTGCAGAAGTTCCACCTTTTCCAGAACCTTCACCTCTACCTACTCTTTTATTTTGATTGTGCGTAGAACCCTCAGCAGGTTGTAAGTTACTTAAATTCATAACTATAATTGTTATTTAACTTCCTCAACGGAAACTAAGTGTTTAACTTTATTTATCATTCCAAGGATTGCTGGATTTGAATCATGCTCCACAACCTGTCCCATTTTACGAAGACCTAAAGCTTCTAATCCTCTTTTTTGAGAAAGAGGACAATTGATTTTGCTTCTTACTTGTTTTACTAATAATTTAGCCATAATATCCTTGAATTAACCTTTAAAAACTTTTTCTAAAGAAACACCTCTCTGTTTTGCGACAGTATAAGCGCTTCTCATTTGTAGTAATGCATCGAAAGTTGCTTTAACCACGTTATGTGGATTAGAAGAACCTTGAGATTTTGATAATACATCGTGTACTCCAACTGATTCAAGCACTGAACGAACAGCACCACCAGCAATTACACCAGTACCATGAGAGGCTGGCATCAAAAACACACGAGCACCACCAAATTTACCTTTTTGTTCGTGAGGTACAGATTGACCACTTAAAGGAATACGAACAAGATTTTTCTTAGCATCTTCTACTGCTTTAGCAATAGCTTCAGAAACATCTTTAGATTTTCCTAATCCGTGACCAACAACACCGTTTTCATCACCTACAACAACAATGGCAGAAAAACCAAAAGCTCTTCCTCCTTTTGTTACTTTGGTAACACGATTCACACTTACCAAACGATCTTTTAATTCAAGACCACTTGGTTTTACTAATTCTACATTCTTGTATTTATTAGACATAATATAATTAGAATTTAAGTCCAGCCGCTCTTGCGCCTTCTGCTAATGATTTAATACGACCGTGATATAAATAACCTCCTCTATCGAAAGTTACTGTTTCTATACCGGCTTTCAACGCTTTTTCTGCAACAAGCTTTCCAACTTGTGTTGCAACTTCAACGTTAGTACCTTTACTATCTGCTCCTTTATCTCTAGATGAAGCAGCTAACAAAGTAACACCATTTACATCGTCTATGAGCTGTGCATAGATTTCTTTATTACTTCTGAATACAGAAAGTCTTGGTCTAGCAGCAGTACCGCTAACAATCTTTCTAATTCTGAACTGGATTCTCTGTCTTCTTTCAGATTTTGTTAATGACATAACCTATATTTTTAAGCTGATTTACCTGCTTTTCTTCTTAATACTTCACCTACGAATTTAACACCTTTTCCTTTGTAAGGTTCTGGCTTACGGAAACCTCGAATTTTCGCAGCAACCTGACCTAAAAGTTGTTTATCTAAAGATGTTAATTTAACGATTGGATTTTTACCTTTCTCAGAAATTGTTTCAACAGTTACTTCTTTAGCAACTTCTAAAACGATATTGTGAGAAAAACCTAAAGCTAAATCAAGTTTTTGACCCTGATTTGAAGCTCTGTATCCAACACCCACAAGCTCTAATTCTTTAGTGAAACCAGTTGCAACTCCATTAATCATATTATTGATTAATGATCTATACAAACCGTGTTTAGCTCTATGATCTTTATGATCTGATGATCTCTCAACAACCACTTGACCTTCTTCTACTTTTACAGAAACGTCCGAAAACTCCTGTGTAAGTTGACCTAATTTTCCTTTTACTGTAACCAAAGCTTCTGTAACTTCAACAGTTACACCAGCAGGAATTACTATTGGATTTTTACCTATTCTTGACATCGTCTAGTCTTTTAATTAGTATACGTAACAAATTACTTCCCCACCAACATTTAACTGTCTAGCTTGTTTGCCTGTCATTAACCCTTTTGAAGTTGAAACAATAGCAATACCTAAACCATTTAAAATTCTTGGTATTTTAGAAGAACCTGCGTACTTACGTAAACCTGGTTTACTAATTCTTTGGATATCTTTAATTACAGACTCTTTAGTATCTTTATCATACTTTAGAGCTATTTTGATTGAACCTTGAACGTTGTTCTGCTCAAACTTGTAACTTAAGATATATCCTTGATCGAATAAAATCTTTGTGATTTCCTTTTTAAGGTTAGATGCAGGAACTTCTACCACTTTGTGATTAGCTCTTACTGCATTTCTAACTCTTGTCAGATAATCTGCAATTGGATCTGTATACATATTTATAAAATTTTGAGTACGGTTTTCAATAGAACTATTCCATTGAACCTGAACCCATTAAACTCATTTTTTAAAACAGATAATTGTACGTTACCTGCTAAAAGCTGGCAAATGTACAATTATCTGCTGAATAAAACTAACTACCAGCTAGCTTTTTTTACACCTGGAATTAATCCTTGGTTAGCCATTTCACGAAAAGTTACACGAGATAGACCGAATTGACGCATATATCCTCTTGGTCTTCCGGTTAATTTGCAACGATTGTGTAAACGAACAGGAGAAGCATTCTTCGGTAATTTTTGTAAACCTTCGTAATCTCCAGCTTCTAATAAAGCTTTTCTTTTCTCGGCATACTTAAGTACTGTTTTTTCTCTTTTAACCTCACGGGCTTTCATTGATTCTTTAGCCATAACTTAATTCTTTTTAAAAGGTAAACCTAATTCTGATAATAATGATTTGGCTTCTTTATCTGTTTGAGCAGATGTAACGAAGGTTATATCCATTCCAGAAATTTTATTAACCTTATCAATATCAATTTCAGGGAAAATAATTTGCTCTAAAACACCTAAGTTATAGTTACCTCTTCCATCAAAACCATTAGCTTTAATTCCACTAAAATCTCTTACACGAGGTAAAGCAGAAGTTATAAGTCTATCTAAAAACTCATACATTCTTTCTCCACGAAGTGTAACTTTAGCACCAATCGGCATTCCTTTTCTAAGTTTGAATGACGCAACATCTTTTTTAGATATAGTAGCAAGTGCCTTTTGACCAGTAATCTTAGTTAATTCATCTACAGCGTAGTCAACTAATTTTTTATCTGATACAGCAGCACCAACACCACGGCTTACAACAATTTTTTCAAGTTTAGGAACCTGCATTACATTTTTGTAACCGAACTCTTCTTTAAGAGCAGCAATAACTCTGCTCTTATATTCTTCTTTTAGTCTAGGTATATATGCCATAACTATAATACTTGATTAGATTTTTTAGAAAATCTCACTTTATTACCACCTTCTACTCTTATTCCAACTTTAGTAATCTCTTTAGATTTAGGATCTAAAAGTGATAAATTAGAAATTTGAATTGGTGCTTCTTTTTTAACGATTCCACCTTGAGGGCTTTTTGCACTTGGTTTGGTATGTTTTGAAACCATGTTTACACCTTCAACAATCGCTTTATTGTCATCACGGTTTACTTTTAGAACTTTACCTTCAGATCCTTTATGATCGCCAGCAATAACTCTTACTATGTCTCCCGATTTAATTTTTAACTTTGTCATCATTAATCGAATTAAAGCACTTCAGGTGCTAATGATACAATTTTCATGAATTGTTTTTCACGAAGTTCTCTTGCTACAGGACCAAAAACACGAGTACCTCTCATTTCACCAGCAGCATTTAACAATACGCAAGCGTTATCGTCAAATCTGATGTATGAACCATCGGCTCTTCTCACTTCTTTTTTGGTACGTACAACTACTGCAGTTGAAACAGACCCTTTCTTAACGTTTCCGTTAGGTGTTGCGTCTTTGATTGAAACTACAATTTTATCTCCAACAGAGGCATAACGTCTTTTCGTCCCTCCTAAAACACGGATAGTCAAAACTTCTTTTGCTCCTGTGTTATCTGCTACTTTTAGTCTAGATTCTTGTTGTACCATAATTACTTAGCTCTTTCAATGATTTCAACTAATCTCCAACATTTTAATTTACTTAAAGGTCTAGTTTCCATGATCTTTACAGTATCACCAATGTTGCAGTCATTTTTTTCGTCGTGTGCAACGTATTTCTTTGTTTTTAACACGAACTTACCGTATAATGGGTGTTTCACTTTTCTTGTTTCAGAAACAACAATGGATTTTTCCATTTTGTTGCTAGTAACAACACCAACTCTTTCTTTTCTTAAATTTCTTTTTTCCATCTTTCAGCAGATTACAATTATTGTAACTCTCGTTTACTTAATTCAGTTGCCAACCTAGCTACACTTCTTCTCATTGTTCTGATTTGAAGTGGGTTTTGTATTGGTGAAATAGTGTGAGCTGTTTTTAATTCAGCGTATGTCTTTTTTAACTGACTAAGTTGTACTTGTAAATCAGCTGTGGACAGATTAATAATTTCTGATTGTTTCATAATAAATAAGATTATGCTTCGAAATCTCTAGCAACAACAAATTTAGTTTTAACTGGAAGTTTTTGAGCTGCAAGACGTAACGCCTCTTTTGCAACTGACAAAGGTACTCCTCCAACTTCAAACATAATTCTTCCGGGTTTAACAACGGCAGCCCAATATTCAACGGCTCCTTTACCTTTACCCATACGTACTTCTAGTGGTTTCTTTGTTATTGGTTTATCTGGAAATATTTTGATCCACAATTGCCCTTCTCTTTTCATGAAACGAGTTGCAGCGATACGTGCAGCTTCAATTTGACGAGAAGTTAAAAATGAAGAATCCATTGATTTAATCCCAAACATACCATTTGAAAGTTCGTGACCTCTTTGAGAGTTCCCTTTCATTCTACCTTTCTGTACCTTTCGGTATTTTGTTCTTTTAGGCTGTAACATTTTTCTTTAATTTAAAAAATTACTTTCTCTTACGAGGATTTGATTTCCCATTAGGTTTTCCTCCTCTAGGAGCATCACCACCTTTTCCACCTGAAGCCTGTTTTTTATCCATTCCAACAAGTGGAGATAAATCACGTTTTCCATATACCTCACCTTTCATGATCCACACTTTAATCCCCATTCTACCATAAGTAGTATGAGCTTCAGCAAGCGCATAATCAATATCAGCTCTGAAAGTTGAAAGAGGAATTCTTCCTTCTTTGAAACCTTCTGAACGTGCCATTTCAGCACCATTCAAACGACCAGAAATCAAAACTTTGATACCTTCTGCATTCATACGCATTGCTGCTGCGATAGCCATTTTAATAGCTCTTCTGTATGAAATACGGTTCTCGATTTGACGAGCGACACTTGTTGCAACTAAATAAGCGTCTAACTCAGGTCTTTTAATTTCAAATATGTTAATTTGAACCTCTTTATCAGTAACTTTCTTAAGTTCTTCTTTTAACTTGTCTACCTCTTGACCACCTTTACCGATAATAATACCAGGTCTAGCAGTAGTGATAGTAACGGTTACAAGTTTTAAAGTTCTCTCGATTATTACTTTTGATACACTAGCTTTTGATAAACGAGCATGGATATACTTTCTGATTTTATAATCTTCGGCGATTTTATCACCGTAATCATTTCCACCATACCAGTTTGAATCCCATCCTCTGATGATACCAAGGCGATTTCCAATTGGATTTGTCTTTTGTCCCATACTGTTTATTAATTACTTTGTGTGTTATCATTAGCCCCTAACACGATAGTCACGTGGTTTGAACGTTTTCTTATTCTGTGTGCACGACCTTGAGGTGCTGGACGAAGTCTTTTTAACATCATACCTCCATCAACTCTGATCTCTTTTATAAATAAGCCTGCTTCAGCAACATTACCTTCACTATTTTTTTGCTCCCAGTTATTGATTGCAGATAATAATAGTTTTTCTAATTTTCTTGAAGCTTCTTTAGAACTAAATCTTAAAACATTTAGTGCTTTTTCAACTTTCTGACCTCTTACCAAGTCCGCAACTAAGCGCATTTTTCTAGGTGAAGTAGGGCAGTTATTTAACTTTGCAAAAGCTATAGACTTATTAGCCTCTTTTCTTGCGTCTGCTGTTTCTCTTTTACGAACTCCCATTGCTTCTTATTTTTTACCTTTATTTTTTGCCCCAGCGTGACCTCTAAAAGATCTTGTTGGTGAAAATTCTCCTAATTTGTGACCTACCATGTTCTCAGTTACATAAACTGGAACAAATTGACGACCATTGTGTACAGCGATTGTTTGTCCAACAAAATCTGGAGTAATCATAGATGCTCTAGACCAAGTCTTAACCACACCTTTATTACCTCCTTCGATATTTTCTTGAACTTTTTTCTCTAATTTATAGTGTACAAAAGGTCCTTTTTTTAATGAACGTGCCATGTGTATCTAATTATTTCTTTCTGCGTTCAACAATATACTTATTACTCGGGTTAACTTTAGAACGAGTTCTATAACCTTTAGCAGGAAGACCTTTTCTAGAACGAGGATGACCTCCAGAAGAACGACCTTCTCCACCACCCATTGGGTGATCAACTGGGTTCATAGCTACTGGTCTTGTTCTTGGTCTTCTACCTAACCATCTAGTTCTACCTGCTTTACCAGATACAATTAATTGATGATCGGAATTAGATACAGCTCCAATTGTTGCTGAACAAGTTAACAAGATTAATCTTGTTTCACCTGATGGCATTTTGATTGTAGCATACTTACCATCTCTTGCCATTAATTGAGCAAAAGTTCCAGCACTTCTAGCGATAGTAGCACCTTGAGTAGGGCGTAATTCAATACATGAAATTACAGTACCTAATGGAATTTTTGACAATGGCAAAGTATTACCAATTTCTGGTGAAGCATCTTCTCCAGAAACAACAGTTTGACCAACTTGCAAACCATTTTGAGCAATTATGTAAGCTTTGGCTCCATCTGCATAAAATAATAATGCGATAAAAGCAGTTCTGTTTGGATCGTACTCAATAGATTTAACTGTAGCTGGAATTCCAACTTTAGCTCTTTTAAAGTCTATAATACGATACTTTTGTTTGTGACCACCGCCTGTGTAACGCATGGTCATTTTTCCTTGACTATTTCTACCTCCAGAGTTATTTTTCGGTGCGATCAATGAACGCTCCGGCTTATCAGTTGTAATGGCGTCAAAACCATTAACAACTCTAAAACGCTGACCCGGGGTAATAGGTTTTAATTTTCTTACTGACATCTTTTTTTTCTAGATATTGTTGTAAAAATCTATTGTTTCTCCTTCTTGTACTTGTACAATTGCTTTTTTGTAAGCATTTGTCTTTCCAGTGATTAAACCACTTTTAGTGTATTTTGTAGATCTATCTGGTCTAACATTCATTGTATTCACATTTACAACAGTAATACCATAAGTAGCCTCAACAGCTTTCTTAATTTGTACTTTGTTTGCTTTTTTGTCTACAACAAAACCAAAACGATTAAAAACTTCACCATCTTTAGTGATTTTTTCTGTAATTATAGGTTTAATAATGATACTCATGTCCTATTATTTGCTTAAATTTTCTTCAATTCCTTCTATAGAACCTTCTAAAAGCACTAAATTATTAGCGTTTAAAATAGCATAAGTACTTAATTCTGAACTAGTTACTACGCTAGAAGCTTTTAAATTGCGTGAGGACAAATATACATTTTTATTTGTATCTCCCAACACAAATAAAGATTTTTTATTTTCCAACCCTAAAGCACTTAATACTGAGATAAAGTTTTTAGTGTTTGGAGCATCAAATGTAAAGTCTTCAACTACTACTAAATTAGATTCTTTTACTTTTAAAGAGAAAGCAGATTTTCTTGCTAATCTTTTTAAATTTTTGTTTAATTTGAAAGAGTAACTTCTTGGTCTTGGACCAAAAACTGTACCTCCTCCTTTAAACAAAGGGTTTTTAGCACTACCTGCACGAGCTGTACCCGTACCTTTTTGCTTTTTAATTTTGCGTGTACTTCCTGCAACTTCAGCTCTTTCTTTAGCTTTGTGCGTTCCTTGTCTTTGATTTGCTAAATATTGTTTAACATCAAGATATACCGCATGTTTGTTTGGCTCTATACCAAATACTGAATCAGAAAGTTGAACTTTTCTTCCAGTATCTTTTCCTTTGATATCTAAAACTTTTACTTCCATTACTTCTGAATGATTACATAAGAGTTTTTGTGACCAGGAATAGCTCCTTTAACAACAAGTAAATTCTTTTCAGAAACTACTTTTAAAACTCTAAGGTTTTGTACTTTTACATTATCTCCTCCCATTCTACCAGCCATTCGCATTCCTTTGAATACTCTTGAAGGGTAAGAAGAAGCTCCTACTGATCCAGGCGCTCTTAAACGATTGTGTTGACCATGAGTTGCTTGTCCAACACCACCAAAACCGTGACGTTTAACAACCCCTTGAAAACCTTTCCCTTTAGATACACCTTGTATATCTACAAATTCTCCTTCAGCAAATAAAGCTACAGTAACATTGTCACCTAGTTTAAATTCACCTTCGAAACCTTGAAATTCAACGACTTTCTTTTTAGCAGAAGTTCCCGCTTTTTTAAAGTGACCTAAATCAGCTTTAGTTGCGTGTTTTTCTGTTTTGTCATCGAAACCAAGTTGCAACGCTTCGTACCCGTCAACCTCATTGGTTCTGACTTGGGTAACGACACAAGGTCCAGCTTCGATTACTGTACAAGGAATATTCTTCCCGTTTTCATCGAAAATGCTAGTCATGCCGATTTTTCTTCCAATTAACCCAGACATAATTATTATTTATTGATTATTAAAAATAGTGATTAGTAATAAGTGAATAGTGATTAGTAAGCTAATAACTATTCACAAATTGCTAATAACCGAAAATTATACTTTAATTTCTACTTCAACACCACTTGGCAACTCTAATTTCATCAAAGCATCTATTGTTTTTGATGAAGAAGAATAAATATCAAGCAATCTTTTGTATGACATTACTTCAAATTGTTCTCTCGATTTTTTGTTAACGTGAGGAGAACGCAATACTGTGAAAATCTTTTTGTGAGTTGGTAAAGGAATAGGTCCAGTTACAACAGCTCCAGTACTTTTTACAGTTTTTACAATCTTTTCAGCTGACTTGTCAACCAACATGTGATCGTAAGATTTTAATTTTATTCTGATTTTTTGACTCATTTTCTTAAGAATTAGGCGTTACCTTTTGCTTTTTTGATTACTTCTTCTGAAATATTTGAAGGAGTTTGTTCATAGTGTGAGAACTCCATTGTAGATGTTGCTCTACCAGATGATAATGTTCTTAATGTTGTTACATAACCGAACATTTCAGATAATGGTACGTTTGCTTTAATGGTTTTAGCTCCATTTCTGTCACCCATGTCATTAACTTGACCTCTACGACGGTTAATATCACCAACGATATCTCCCATGTTTTCTTCTGGTGTAATCACTTCCATTTTCATGATAGGCTCAAGGATTACAGCTCCAGCAGCTTTAGCTACTTCTTTGTATCCCATTCTTGCAGCTAATTCAAAAGAAAGCGCATCTGAATCCACTGGGTGGAAAGATCCGTCAGTTAAAGTAACTTTTAAACTATCAACTTGGTAACCTGCTAAAGGCCCTGTTTTCATTGCTTCTCTGAAACCTTTTTCTACAGATGGAATATATTCTTTAGGAACGTTACCACCTTTAACTGCATTTACAAATTGTAATCCAACAGGAACTTTACCGTCAACTTCATCAGCTGGCTCTAAAGTAAATACGATATCACCGAATTTACCACGACCTCCTGATTGTTTTTTGTATGTTTCTCTATGAGTTGCAGATCTTGTAAACGCTTCTTTGTATTCTACTTGAGGTTCACCTTGGTCAACTTCAACTTTAAATTCACGTTTCATTCTATCAACAAGGATATCTAAGTGTAACTCACCCATTCCTGAGATAATAGTTTGACCAGAAGCTTCGTCTGTACGAACTGTAAATGTTGGATCCTCTTCAGCTAATTTAGCCAAAGCCATACCCATTTTATCAACGTCAGCTTTAGTTTTAGGTTCGATTGCGATACCAATTACTGGCGCAGGGAATTTCATAGACTCAAGAATGATTGGGTGTTTTTCGTCACACAATGTATCTCCAGTTTTAATATCTTTAAATCCAACTGCTGCTCCAATATCTCCAGCTTCGATATACTCGATTGGATTTTGTTTGTTAGCGTGCATTTGGTAGATACGAGAAATTCTTTCTTTGTTACCTGAACGAGTGTTCAAAACATAAGAACCCGCATCTAAACGACCTGAGTAAGCACGGAAGAAAGCTAAACGACCTACGAATGGGTCAGTAGCGATTTTAAATGCTAAAGCTGCGAATGGCTCTTTAACGTCTGGCTTACGTAATATTTTAGTTTGATCTTCTTCTAATAATTCAGCATCATCCGGGTGAATACCTGTAATACCTTCTTTATCCATTGGAGATGGCAAGTATTTACATACTGCATCAAGCATGAATTGAACACCTTTGTTTTTGAAAGACGAACCAGCAATCATTGGAATGATAGCCATATCCATTGTAGCAGCTCTCAACGCTGTGTTGATTTCTGCTTCTGTAATAGAATCTGGATCTTCCATGTATTTATCCAAAAGATTTTCATCATAATCAGCAACTGCCTCAATAAGGATGTCTCTATATTCCTTTACTTCATCCACCATATCAGCTGGTATTTCAACAATATCAAAAGTAGCTCCTTGCGTTGCATCATGCCATATAATAGCTTGATTTTTCACTAAGTCAACTACTCCTTTGAAATCATTTTCTTCACCGATTGGTAAAGTAATAGCAACAGCGTTAGATTTTAACATATCTCTAACTTGCTGACATACATTTAAGAAGTTAGACCCTTGACGGTCCATTTTGTTTACGAATCCCATACGTGGCACTCTATATTGATCTGCTAGTCTCCAGTTTGTTTCTGATTGTGGCTCAACACCATCAACAGCAGAAAATAAGAAAACTAATCCATCAAGTACACGTAATGAACGGTTTACCTCAACGGTAAAGTCAACGTGTCCTGGGGTATCAATAATATTGAAGTGGTAAGGTAATGTTTCTGGCAACACTTTTCCTTGTTCAGTTGGAAAATTCCATTCACAAGTTGTTGCAGCAGAAGTAATTGTAATACCTCTTTCTTGCTCTTGTGCCATCCAGTCCATTGTTGCAGCACCATCGTGTACTTCACCAATTTTGTGTGATTTTCCAGTATAGAATAAAATACGCTCAGTTGTTGTTGTTTTACCAGCATCAATGTGTGCAGCGATTCCTATGTTTCTTGTATATTTTAAATCTCTAGCCATTTCTTATCGTATTAAAATCTAAAATGTGAGAATGCTTTGTTTGCTTCGGCCATTTTGTGCGTATCCATTCTCTTTTTAACTGCTGCACCTTCTTCTTTAGCTGCTGCTAAGATTTCTGAAGCTAGTTTTTGAGCCATAGATTTTTCGTTTCTTCTACGAGCGTAAAGAAGCATCCACTTCATTGCCATAGATATTTTACGATCTGGACGGATTTGCATTGGTATTTGGAATGTTGCTCCCCCTACTCTACGGCTACGTACTTCTACGTGAGGCATAACGTTGGTTAGTGCGTCTTTCCATACTTCTAATGACGATTTTTCGTCATTGTTTTTCTTTGCTTCTACGATGTCAATTGCATCATAAAATACTTTGAAAGCTGTTGATTTTTTACCGTCCCACATTAAGTTGTTTACAAAACGTGTTACCAATTGGTCATTAAACCTTGGATCTGGTAAAAGAGGTCTTTTCTTTGCTGCTCTTTTTCTCATGTCTTTGTTTTTTGTCGAAAATTAAAAGTAGATAGCCGTAAAGATGTTACTTTAGGACGTTAGTACTTTTTATTTTTGACTTGTTAAAAAATTACTTTTTCGCCTCTTTTGGACGTTTTGCACCATACTTAGATCTACGTTGCGTTCTTCCTGCTACACCTGAGGTATCAAGTGCACCACGAACGATGTGGTATCTAACTCCTGGTAAATCTTTTACTCTTCCGCCTCGCACTAATACTATCGAGTGCTCTTGTAGATTGTGTCCTTCTCCTGGGATGTAGGCATTTACTTCGTTTCCATTAGTCAAACGTACACGCGCTACTTTACGCATTGCAGAGTTTGGTTTTTTTGGAGTTGTAGTGTAAACACGTGTACATACACCTCTTCTTTGAGGACAAGAATCTAAAGCAACCGATTTACTCTTCTTAGTGATTTGAGTTCTTCCTGTTCTTACTAATTGTTGAATAGTTGGCATAATTAAATACTAAAAATTACTTGTTTATAAAATTCCCGCTTTTTACGGGGTTGCAAATGTAGTAATTATTTTTAAATAAAAAAACCTTAATTGATTAATTTTCAATAAGATTATTTGTTTTGGTTATTTTTTAAATACCAATGTTTGATTTTTTACGTTATTTGTAGTGACTTTATAAAAATGCGATAACTTTGGTCTTTTAGCCCAGATTGGAGCAAGTATCCTTTTTGGTGGTTTTTTTTTGAAACCACCAAAAAGATACTGCGGAAAGCTGGAATGACCATTGGTGATTTGCCCGAGCCTGTTGCTTCTAATTATTTATGAGAAAGATTATTTTATTTTTTTTGCTGTTTTTTTGCTCTTTTGTTTGGGGGCAGGATTATTTTTTGAAAATTGACGGTGGGGTTGATGGTCGTGTTATTTTGAAAGATTTGCGATTTGTGGAGCGTCATAAAAATGTAAAACTTGTTGTGGAGCAGGCGAATGAAGTGCTGAAGAGTGTGCAAAAAATGGGTTTTTTGGAGAGTCGTTTTAGAGAGCCGATGCGAGTTAATGATTCGACTTTTTTGTTTGTTCTTGATTTTGGGAGGCAAACTAAATTTGCACATATATATATAGGTAAGGAAAATTGTGGTGTTATTGGGTTTGAGAAGGAGGTGTTTGACGTGCGCATTGGTGAGGTGGAAGGTTTTGTGGAGGATGTTGTTGGGCGACTGGAGAGTAAGGGTTTTATGTTAGCGAAAGTTAGGCTTGATGTTAAACGAGTTACTAATGACACTCTTTTTGGGGATGTTGTTATTGATTTGGAGAAGAAGCGTTTGATGAATTTGGTGGTTGTGAACGGGATGCCAAAGTTTCCGGTTGGTTTTAAGAGACAGTTGGAACGGATGTACAGAAGTAAAACTCTGAACAAAAGCAATTTAGATAAATTATCAGCATCGGTTGATCAGTTTGGATTTGTGAATCAGATTAAGTATCCGGAGGTGTTGTTTGGAACGGAAAAAACGGAGGTTTATGTGTATGTTGAAAAATCGAAATCGAATAGTTTTGATGGGTTTCTGGGGTTTTCAAGTAACGCAACAAGCGGACTAGAATTGAACGGGTATTTGGATTTGAATTTACAGAATATTTTGAACACTGGAGAAAAAATGGCGTTGTATTGGAAAAGTAATGGCGACGGTCAAAGGGACTTTAATTTGGGAATTGAATTACCGTTTGTATTTGATTCGCCTATTGGTGTACAAGGTTTGTTGCGAATTTTTAGGCAAGATAGCACGTTTCAGAACACACGGACTAATTTTGGCTTGGGGTACTATTTTACAGCAGAATCAAAGTTGTTTTTGGGTTATGAAAGCACTGAATCAAGCGACATTCAGAACATAAACAATAATTTATTGAACGATTTTACGAGTTCTTTTTTTACGGCAGAATTTTCTTTTATAAAACAAAAGAAACTATTTTCGGAGTTTAGAGAATCCAATTATTTGAGTTTAAAGGTTGGAAGCGGAAATAGGATTGGGAAGAGCGAAACTACCTCACAATTTTATGGAAACCTAAGCGGACAATATAACTGGCAGTTAAATGAAAAGAATTTTATTAGATTTAAAAGTGCGCATTACTACTTACAAAGTAACCAATATGTTACCAATGAACTACACCGTTTTGGTGGGATAAACTCGATTAGAGGATTTACTGAAAACAGTCTTCAAGGAAATTTATTTTCAAGTATTGCAACAGAGTATAGGTACTACGCATCGTCCTCGCTGTATGTGCATTCGATTATGGATTACGGATATTTTAACGATCCAACAACGGGACTGAGTGAACGAATTATTGGGCTAGGTGTTGGACTTGGAGTGGCAACAAAAAATGGTGTTTTTAATTTGGTTTATGCCAACGGAAGTTTCCAAAACGATGCGATACAATTACGAAATTCCCTAGTTCAAATTAGTTTGAAAACACGTTTTTAAGTTTGAGGAAAAAATGTACCTTTGCATCATGGAAAAAGAACATCAAATATTTGGGATTAGAGCTATTATTGAAGCAATAAATGCTGGCAAAGAAATAGATAAAGTATTTATTCAGAGTGACACTCAAAGTGATTTGATGCAGGAGCTTATGAAAGCAATGAAGCGAAATAGCATTAATTTTTCTTATGTTCCAGTTGAAAAACTAAATCGATTAACGCCAAACAACCATCAAGGTGCTGTAGCAACAATTGCTCCAATTACATTTGTAAAACTTGAAACTTTGGTTGATGGTGTTATTGAAAGTGGCAAAACGCCCCTATTTTTACTACTTGACCAATTAAGCGATGCCCGAAATTTTGGTGCAATTATCAGAACCGCGGAGTGTACAGGTGTTGATGGAATAATTGTACAAAAAACGGGTTCGGCGCCCGTAAATGGCGACACAGTAAAAACATCTGCAGGAGCCGTGTTTAATGTACCTATTTGTAAAGTTGACCATATTAAAGACGCCATTTTCTACCTTCAAGGAAGTGGTATTAAAACAGTTGCAGCTACTGAAAAAACAGAAGACACCATTTATGACGTTTCATTAATAGAAGGCGTAGCAATTATTATGGGAAGTGAAGACCGAGGAATTAACCCGTCGGTTTTGAAAATTGTAGATGCAAAAGCAAAATTACCTATGTTTGGAACCATTGGCTCATTGAATGTTTCTGTAGCTTGTGGCGCCTTTTTGTATGAAGCAGTTAGACAAAGAGAGGTAAAATAATGGCTTATCAAATGAAATACATCTATTTTTTTATTCTTTTTTCAAATTTAATTTTTTGTCAAACCACTTTTTCAGAATTTAATTCAGAGGATTTTTATATAAAATACTCCAATGAATTGCAAAAATCAAAAGAAAATTTTTCTGCTGAATTGTTCCTTTTAACTGAAAAAAAAGATAGTTCCGATGATTTTATTGAAAACTTGAATGTACTTAAACAAGACCTAAAAGGGAAAAATATTGATTTAACTAAATTTGTAAAAATAAGCGAACAACAAATTTCAAGTTTTGGACAACTAATTGAAAGTAAACAAATTAACATAAATAAAAAAAACGGGCATTTAATGTTGTATGAAGGCGAGATGAAAGGACAAAAACTAAAGTTTTTTCAATATTTTTTCATACAAAATGAAAAAGCTTACATTTTAACTTATACCGCAAAACTTGATGTGTTTGATTTGTATTTTAACACAATGAAAAATGCTATGGATAGTTTTAAATTAAAATAATAGTATGCTTAAAACATTATAAACTTTAATGTTTTAAATTAATTGTAATACCATTAAAGAATAGTTTTTTTAGTTGACTTAAATTAAAATTAGTTTTTTTTTAGAAATAATTTTTTATTCTCTAAATTTAATTATTTTTGCATAAACAATAAACAAATAAATATGAAAATCAAAGCCTCACTATTAGTTGCATTTTGCATAGTAAATGCCACCTTTTCTCAAGACAGTAATTTAGAAAATTGTAAAAAAACTTGTGACAAAACCCAAATTATCAAAGAAAACGTTTTTTTAGGAGTTAAATTAAATACCATTGGTACAAATAGAGTTCAGATTATAGAAATTGTACCAAATACAGCAGCATTCAGACAAGGATTAAAAGTTAATGATGTGATTACCAAACTGGATGGTTATCCCATACCCAATCACGGGCGTTTTGTTTGTGAAATTAAATCACACAAACCAGAAGACGAAGTAACAATTACCTTTGAAAGAGAAGGCAAAGAAATCACAAAAAAATATACCTTAGGATGGTTAAATAGTAAAGTGGTAACTTCTAAAATTTGCTGTGATGATGTTGAACAAATTGCATTAGAAAATTCTTTACAAATATATCCTGTTCCTGCAAAAGACAAATTAACAATTGAGTCACCAACACTTAAAGGAGATTATACTGTTGAAGTTTATAACTTAAATGGCGCTTTAATTGAAAGTTACAATGACAATACTGACGTATCTGGAACAGTGAAAGTTTTAGATATTTCAAACTTGCCGGCGAGCAGCTATTTTGTTAGAGTAAGTAATAATGGTAAAACGGTTACCAAAAACTTTTTGAAAAAATAACACACAATTGTTATCATATAAAATTAAGACTTTCAAATTGAAAGTCTTTTTTTATGCCGTTTCAAAACGAAAACTACTCTTCGTTTTTATTTTCTATAAAATGATAGATATACTTTAATTCAGGTTGGGTTATTTCTTCAGAAACAGTTTCAATATCTTCAGGTTTTGGTGGATTTACAAAATTTCCGTTTTCATCAAACCGTTTCATAAAATCATCCTCTTCTGGGTTAAAATCAGGTTTTTCCCATGGATATTGAATATCTTTAACATAGTCTGGGGTTTCAAATTTTAATGCAAAAACAAATCCAGTTAGTAATCCAGCTAAATGACCTTCCCACGAAATTGTTGTATCTACATCAGGAAAAACATACCAAACCATACCACCATAAAGCACAACTACTGCAAACGAAAGCGCCATCAAACGATAATATTTGGTGATAAATCCTTTAAAAAAAATAAACGAAACCAATACATAAATCAATCCGCTTGCGCCAATATGATAGGATTGCCTACCTATTAACCAAGTAATAATACCCGAAATTAAAATTCCGTACACCAAAACTTTTAACGAAACCTCTCTGTAAAAGTAAATTAACGCAAAAGTCAAAATAAAAATAGGCAATGAATTATTTAAAATATGACTCAAATCTCCATGTAAAAATGGACTAAAAAGCACACCTTGAAGCCCTAAAAAAGTTCGTGGAAAAATACCATGTGCATTCAAATTATAATTGAAAATTCCATCAATTAAAAACACAACCCAAATTGACCCCAACAAAAGAGTAGGAATAATCCAAGTAGCTGGTGACATTTTAAAATGATTAAGTTCGTTAGTGTGTATCATATAATCAATTAAAATATCAAAAATAAAACCAATAATTTTATAATGCTATTTTGTCATGGTAATTTGAAAATGTGAAAATGTGAAAATTTGATGATCTGAAAATTTGAAAATGAGTTAATTTGAAAATTCGGCAATAAGAAAATTACTAAAACAAATTAATAGTTTTAAATTTGTAAAAAAAAGGATGATTGTTTAATTATCTTTTTGAAACATTATCTAATAAAAAAATGGAAACACCACTAGCCGAACGCATTCGCCCGCAAAGATTAGAAGATTACATCAGTCAACTGCATTTAGTTGGTCCAAATGGTTCGCTTTCGCAACAAATTGCTCGTGGCATCATTCCGTCAATGATTTTTTGGGGGTCACCAGGTACCGGTAAAACCACCTTAGCACAAATTATTGCTCGCCAAAGCGAACGTCCTTTTTATGAATTGAGCGCTATAAATAGTGGTGTAAAGGACATTCGGGATGTGATTGAAAAAGCCAAACAAAGCGGTGGAATTTTCACAACCAAAAACCCTATTTTATTTATTGATGAAATTCATCGGTTTAGCAAATCACAGCAAGATTCACTCCTAGCAGCCGTAGAAAAAGGTTGGGTAACCCTGATAGGCGCAACTACCGAAAACCCAAGTTTTGAGGTAATTCCTGCTTTACTTTCTCGCTGTCAGGTTTATGTTTTAAATCCGTTTTCAAAAGAAGATTTAGTACAATTACTTGATCGTGCAATGACAGAAGATGTATATTTAAAAACAAAAAAGATTAAAATCAAAGAATCAGAAGCGTTGCTACGCCTTTCTGGTGGCGACGGTCGTAAATTATTAAATATCTTCGAGTTGGTTGTAAACGCAAGTCCTGAAGGTCAAATTGTAATTACTAATGATAAAGTATTTCAATTAGTACAACAAAACACAACACTTTATGACAAAACTGGTGAACAACATTATGACATTGTTTCAGCATTTATAAAATCTATTCGAGGAAGCGACCCAAATGGAGCCGTTTATTGGTTAGCCCGAATGATTGAAGGCGGCGAAGATGTAAAATTTATTGCACGAAGAATGTTGATTTTATCAAGTGAAGACATTGGCAATGCCAATCCAACGGCTTTTATTATGGCAAACAATACGTTTCAGGCTGTTGCAACGATTGGTTATCCCGAAAGCAGAATTATTTTGAGTCAATGTGCTGTTTATTTGGCAACTTCGCCCAAAAGCAATGCAAGTTATATGGCTATTGGAGAAGCTCAGGCTTTGGTAAAACAAACCGGTGACCTCCCCGTCCCTATCCATTTAAGAAATGCACCTACCAAATTGATGAAAGAATTAGGTTATGGTGACGAATACCAATATTCGCACAATTATGCCAATAACTTTAGCGAGCAAGAATACTTACCCGATGCCATTAAAGAAACAAAATTTTATGATCCAGGAAACAACTCAAGAGAAAATGGCACACGTGAATTTTTAAAAAATCGTTGGAAAGATAAATATGGGTATTGATTACAATTTGAAATCCATTTTTTCTGTTTTCAACGAATCGTTTTCATAATATTCAAAAAACCAATCATTGTTTTTTTGGTAGCAAATCCCTTTTACGCCCATTTTATCTGCTAAATAAACATTTTGCAATGTACTTTTGTACAAATACATCATGACTTTTTTATCACTATCCAAAACTGCCAATCCATTTTTTAATTCCAATAGTGACAAACCTAAAACCTCCTTTTTTTCTTCTAAATTTGGCTCTTTTATTGTTTCCGTATTATTTGTTTGGACTCGTTTAATATCGGGAGTTTCATCCGTTTTAATCAAAATTTGAGCAGGATTATACTGGTGTTTTAACACTTCGAGTGATGCAAATGCTTGTCGCAAAGCTTGATTGTAAGCAACGGCATATTGCTTTTCGCGGCTAGAACCTTCTGCCGAAGTGAACAAAATATTATTTTTACAATCTTTTAATACTACCGTTAGTTTGGTTTTAAATAAAGTATTGTTGCTAATTACATCAACATACACTTTGTTGCAGCTGTCTTTTAAAAAATCATCCGGTAAATTATCTGTATCAAAATAAGTAACAAAATTGTACTTCTCCATGAACATTTTGGTTAATGTATTTACATTAAACTCGTCTTTTGAATTTAAAAAAAGAAATTTAGACGGTACTTGTGCGTATTTGTATTGGTTTAAATTTTGAGAAAAACCAAAAAAACTAAAAAAACAAAGTAAAATAAGTGGTAACTTTTTCATAAATAAAGAAATAAATTTAATACAATTCAAGGTCAAAAATAGTGTTTTAATTCCAATAATTTTTTCACTTGTTTAATTTCGGCTGGAGCCGAAACATTTTGAGCGTTAAAAAAAATAGCATCCATACCAAATAACAACGCTCCTTTCACATCGGCGTCAATACAATCACCAATCATTATGCTTTTATCTTTAGTAGTTTTTGCTTGTGCAATGGCGTGTTCAAATATTTTAGGATTAGGTTTCTTTACCCCTGCCATTTCTGAGTTTGTAACCGTAATAAAATAATTTGAAATCCCTGAATTATGTAATTTTTTATATTGAACTTCAGCAAAACCATTGGTTATGATGTGTAAATTATAATTCGATTTTAAATAATCTAAAAGTTCCAAAGCACCCTCAAAAAGCGCATTGTTTAATGGCAAAAAATCAATGTAATCAATTGCAATTTGGTTGATATTTTCATCAGAAATTTGATAATCTAGGGCATCAAATGAATCTTTTAATCGTTTGTATCGCAACTCTTCATGCGAAATTTGGTCCACTTGATACAATTTCCAACAGGCTTGATTAATTGGCGCGTACACCTGAACAAATTTATTTGTTGAAATTTCTGGATATTTTTCTTTAAAAATTCGTTCAAATGCCAATTCAGAATTTTTGTCAAAATCCCAAAGTGTGTGGTCTAGGTCGAAAAAAATGTCGGTAATATGTTTCATTAAAAAATTCCTTCGTCGTTAAAGCTATAGTAGCCTTTGTCTGTTATTATAATATGATCAAAAACTTTTACTTCCAAATGTTGCCCTGCAAGTTTTATTTTTTTGGTTATTTGAATATCGGGTTCGCTTGCCATTAATTTCCCCGAAGGGTGGTTGTGAACCAATATTATTGACATTGCATTATTTTCTAAAGCAATTTTAAATACAATTCGCACATCTACAATTGTGGCTGCCATGCCTCCTTTAGAAATTTGTGCTTTATGAACTACTTTGTTTGAATTATTTAAATACAAAACCCAAAATTCTTCATGCATCAAATCGCCAATTATTGGATGCATAATTTCAAAAACCGATTTACTGGAAGTTACTTTATCCAATTCAAATCCTTCTTCCAATCTTCTTCGTCGTCCCAATTCTAAAGCCGCCGCAATAGAAATCGCTTTTGCCTCACCAATACCTTTAAAATCAGTCAATTGCTTAATAGTCAATTTTCCTAACTGGGTCAAATTATTATTTGATGATGCTAAAATTCGTTGACACAATTGCACGGCACTTTCATTTCGTGAACCTGAACCAATTAAAATGGCTAACAATTCAGAATCTGAAAGCGCTGACTTTCCTTTTAAAATAAATTTTTCTCTTGGGCGATCGTCTTCTGCCCACTGATTTATTGGCGTGTACATAACTTTTAATTTGATGAATATTTAAACACAAATAACTATCTTTTTTTAATGAGTTCAAAATAACATAATTAGAAATTTTGAAAAATGTTTAGAAAATAATTGGAAGACAAACTAAACCCAAACTTACTTCATCAACCCCTTCACCTCATCAAAATCCAACCCACCATAATTTCCAGAACTCATCAACAACAAAGCTGAATTATCAAAATTCTTATGAAATAAATAATCTTTAAATTCCGTTGGATTAGTATAAATAATTAAATCCTTTCTATTAAAAGCTGAAGCAATTTGCTCATACGTTACTTCTTCCAACTGTTTGATTTTAACTGCATCAGGCGAATAAAAAACAACGGCTTCATCAGCAAAATTTAATGCGCCTTCGTATTCTTTCAAAAATTCGGCGTTCAAACTGCTATACGTATGCAATTCCAAACAGGCAATCAAGGTTCTATCTGGGTATTGATTTTTTACTGCTTGGGTCGTTGCGGCAACTTTGCTTGGCGAATGCGCAAAATCTTTGTAAGCTACTTTGCCTTTACTTTCGGCAATTTTTTCCAATCGTTTGGACGCTCCTTTAAAACTTGCAATGGCTTCATAAAAATCAGCTTCATCAACGCCCATATTTTGACAAATCCATTTGGCACCAGCCAAATTATTCAAATTGTGTGCGCCAAAAACTTCTATTGGCATTGCACCTTCGGGTGTGTCGAGTAACGTTGTACCGTCTTCTACGGTGTAACTTGGTGTCGCATAAGGCATTTTTCTAATCGTATTTGTGGTTTCTTCCGCCACTTTTTTCACAACCAAATCTTCTTCGTTATAAACCAAAATACCTCCTTTAGTTATTTTATTTACAAAAATCTCAAACTGCTCAACATAATTTTCAAACGTTGGAAACACATTGATATGATCCCAAGCTATGCCAGAAATCAATGCAATGTTGGGTTGATACAAATGAAATTTAGGTCGTCTATCCATTGGAGATGATAAATACTCGTCGCCTTCCAGTACAATAAAATCATTGCTTTCTGTAAGATGCACCATCGTATCAAAACCTTCCAGTTGTGCGCCCACCATGTAATCCACTTCAATATTATGGTAATGCATTACGTGCAAAATCATTGATGTAATGGTTGTTTTTCCGTGCGAACCGCCAATTACAACACGAGTTTTATTTTTGGATTGTTCGTACAAAAATTCGGGATACGAATATATTTTCAAACCCAATTCTTGCGCTTTCAGCAATTCAGGGTTATCAGCTTTAGCGTGCATTCCTAAAATAATTGATTCAATATCCGAAGTAATTTTATCAGGAAACCAACCCAATTCAATAGGCAATAATCCTTTTTTATCTAATCGGGATTTGGAAGGTTCAAAAATGGCATCATCGCTACCTGTAACTTGGTATCCTTTGTTGTGTAAGGCTAATGCCAAATTGTGCATGGCAGCACCGCCAATGGCTATAAAATGTGTTCTCATTTGTTATGAGTTTAGTTGTTTATCCGTTCAAAAGTATTTGCGCAACTTTCAAACTATTTTTCAAATTGTTCTTTTAATTTTTTTGCTTTTTCAGCATCTTTACTTTTATATACGTAAAAATTATATAATTTCTGAAAGGTTTTTTTGGACTTTTCAAGTTGATAGGCTTTCAAATAATTGGCTTCGGCTTTGGTTTTTCTGTTAAAATAGTCGTCAATATAGGCTTTCGCCAAATAACCTTCTACTTTAGACAAAAGTAGTAGTTCATCGGCATATTTTTGGGCTTTTCTTTCGCTTCCGCCAATAATTGCGGGAAGTTCAATATATAACATTACCAGCCCCCATCTTGCTTCAATATGTTTTGGGTCTAGTTGAGCTGCTTTTATAAAAGACTTCTCTACTTCATCAACCATTTTTAGCCCTTTCAAGTTTTTATTTTCTTTGGCTTTCATTCCCATAACTCCGCCATATTTGTAATGATAGTTGGCATTGTTTGGGTAACTATTTTTCAATATTGCGTAGTATTTAATTGCCTCGTCCCATTTTTTTTGTTGTCCGGCAATATCTCCAAGAAGCTCAATTGTTGCAATACTATTAGGATGTTCTTTATAGTATTTTTCAAGAATTGAAGTAGCTTCAGTATATTTTTTTTGGGTAAATAGTTTTTCTGCTTTATCGATTTCTGTTTGAGCAAAAACTGAAAAAGTGCAAAAAAAGACAAGAAGTTTGGCGATGTGCATAATTTGGTAAATATTTTTCAAAAATAAGAAAATGAAATTGGATTTTTAACGGCTAATTATCTTTTTTACGAAAAATAACAACTTAGCCAACTCCCCTAGCCCCGATTGCAGCGAAAATCCTTTTTGTTTTTTTTTCAAAAACAAAAAGATTGTAGCGAAAAGCGGGAAATAGCTCCTTAAAAAAATACCCTATTAAACTGTTTAACACTATTTTTCATAAAAAAATACTGCTGAAAATTCAAAAAAATAGTATATTCGCATTTCTAAAAAACAAACAAATTATGAAAAAAATAGTTGTATCGTTAATCGCGGCGATTATGCTGATGCCAATGAGTGCAAAGGCAGACGAAGGAATGTGGTTTTTGATGTTCATTGAACGATTGAATCACAGAGACATGCAAAAAATGGGTCTTCAGTTGACCGCAGCTGAAATTTATAGCATTAACAACCACAGTTTGAAAGATGCTATTGTACAATTTAATGGCGGTTGTACTGCCGAAATTATCTCTAAAGACGGATTGGTTTTAACAAATCACCACTGCGGATATGATGCTATTGCCGAATTATCATCGGCAGAAAATAATTATTTAAAAAATGGTTATTGGGCAGCGAACCGCAAAGCAGAAATGAAACCTTCTAGCTTGTATGTTCGTTTTTTCGTTCGCATGGACGATTGCTCGAAACGTATTTTAGCAAAAGTAAACCCTTCAATGACGGAAGCTGAGCGTGAAAAAGCGATCAATGCTGAAATTGCTGTGATTGAAAAAGAAAACAACGAAGGCGGAAAATACACGGTTTCTGTGCGTCCGTTTTTTCAAGGAAATGAGTACTACTATTTTGTATATCAAGATTACAAAGACGTTCGTTTGGTAGGAACTCCGCCAGAAAGTTTAGGTAAATTTGGTGGTGATACCGACAACTGGGAATGGCCACGTCACACAGCTGATTTTTCTATGTTTAGAGTATATGCTGATGCAAATGGAAATCCGGCTGACTATTCAGAAAGCAATGTGCCTTTGCAACCAAAACATTACTTACCTGTTAATTTAGGTGGTGTTAAAGAAAATGATTTTGCAATGATTTTGGGTTATCCAGGAAGAACCAACCGTTGGATGCCTGCAAACGGTATTGACCAAAACGTAAAATTTGCTTACCCTGCTTGGGTTGAAGGTGCAAAAACAGGTATGGACGGCATGAAAAAATACATGGATCAAAGCGATGCGTTGCGATTGGTGTATGCTTCTAAATTTGCTTCGACTGCCAATTACTGGAAAAACCGTCAAGGTATGATTGATGCCTTAACTAAATTTGGAACGGCAAAATCTAAAACGGCTCAAGAAACAAAATTCAACACATGGGCAAACAAAACTGCTAACAAAGCAAAATACGGAAATGTTGTTGCAACCATCAACAATTATTACAATTTGACGAATGAAAAATCACGTCATGACAACTACTTGCAACAATTGTTCAGAACGACTTCTTTTGGAACTATTGGCAGAACATTGGGTAAACAATTAGACAATTACACCAAAGCAAATGCTGCTAAAAGAGCTGAACTTGCGCCACAAATAACTGAAATGGCTACCGAAATGTACAAAGAATTGCACGTTCCGGCTGAGAAAGAAATCATGGCGGCTCAATTGAAAGTATATGCAACCAAATCAACAGGTTATGCCGTTGCACCGTTGGTGAAAAAAGTAGGTGACGAAAACAACAATGACTTTACTAAATATGTAAATTCTTCGTTTGAATTGTCTATTTTTACTTCGCTTGACCGTATCAAAGCCTATTTGGATTATCCAAATCAAGCTGTATTAGACAACGATCCGTTGTATGTTTTGTCAAACGACCTTACCACACATTTTGGTAAAAAATCAGACGAAATTACCAAAGCTCAAAACGATTATGGTGCCTCTTTCCGTTTACTTGTAGAAGGTTTACGTGAATCAAAAATTGGCGATATCAAATATCCAGATGCTAACTCAACCTTGCGTTTAACGTATGGAAAAGTACGCTCATTGCCTGCTGACAAAAGAAACGATGCTAAAATCAATAACTACACAACCCTTGACGGGCAAGTAAAAAAATACAAAAAAGACGATCAAGAATTTGACCTTCCAACACGTATTTTGGAGATGAACAAAAACAAAGATTTTGGTCGTTATGCCGACAAAGACGGTTCACTTCACGTGAATTTCCTTACTGACAACGACATTACAGGAGGAAACTCTGGGTCGCCAGTACTGAACGGAAAAGGCGAATTGATTGGATTGGCTTTTGACGGAAACATCGAGGCTATGGCGGGAGATGTTATTTTCGACAAAAAACTACAACGCACCATCAACGTGGACATTCGTTATGTGCTTTGGGTAATCGAAAATTTCTCGGGAGCCAAACACATTGTTGACGAAATGACGTTGGTGAAATAAACCACCACTCAAAATACTTCAAAATCCGACTTAAGCAATTAAGTCGGATTTTTTTGTTTATTGGAAGCACACAAGTACGTTTCAAAAGACAAGCTGTCCCGCCATCGCCTTTATCTCCCTTGCCCTGCGGTCCCGACGCTTCGGGACGGGAGGATATCGGCTCTGTCGGGGCTAAAATAGACGAGTAGGTTTTCAGAAGACTTTTTTTGAACTCCATGTAGTAAAAATTCTACATGATTTATTGCCATTTTATTTTATCTTTGAAATATAAAAACTGACGTTTGTCAGACATATACACCCAAAATCGGGTAGATAAGTCTGATTTTGTCAGACGTATATATAGGTTATCGGGGTTGCATTGGCTACGTCATAGTTATGCTACACATTTGTTAGAAAGTGGAACAGATGTAAGATATATACAAGAATTACTAGGGCATAATAGTAGTAAAACAACTGAAATTTATACTCATATGAGTACTAAAAACATTCAGCAAATAAAAAGCCCTTTTGATGATTTATAAAAAAAATAATACGCACTACTAGTTGAGCAAAGCCATACAAAAATAGATAGATATGCTCAACTAATAAGCAAAAAACTGAGCATATAAACAAGTTAGCAGCAATTATAAAACTACTATGAAAAAAATCATTAATCTATTTGTATTAGCACTTTTAGTTTTCAACTTATCTAACGCACAGAAAAATGCTGATAGCCTAAAAATTACAAAGACTTCAAAAAGTTCTGACCAAGAAAACACAAATTTATCCGAAAGTGGAGCATACAAATTGCTTTACGAAAATGCAAAAGAAAACAATGACGCCATGATAACTACTATTCAATGGGTTATTGGTGTATCAATTGCATTCCTTTTAGCTATCCTTGGAAGTCAAATATTTTTTAATTGGAGAATCAATAAAAAAGAAATTGATTACATTAAAAAAGATATTGATGAAAAAATCACAGAATTAAAATCTGACCTCATTAAAGATGTGACATCATTAAATAAAGAACAAGAAGAAAAAATAGAGAAGTTATTTGAAAAATTAGAAAAAGATATTCTGGGTAAGATAAATAGCGAACTTGATAAAGCAAAAAATTTATTAGATGTAAAAGATGAGTTAATAAATTTTAAAATTAGCTCATATAAAAAAGAACTAACTGAGGAGGTTAAGGCATTGCAAATAAATGTAGAAAAGAACGAAGGTGATATTTGGAAAATTAAAGGAGTCGAATCAAATGCACTTTCAAGCTATTTAAGAACAGCATTCCTACAAGTTGAATTGAAAAGGGAAGTGAAATATATACTTGATGAAATAATTGAAATTCTTAAAAACAGAGATGAAGTACATGAATTTGATTATGAAAAACTAGATAGTTTGATAGATAAATTGTCTGAGAAATATGATGACAAAAAAGCAATAATAGTTTCTCTATACAAAGATAAACCAGTATACGTTTATCAAGAAAGATCTTCAATGGGATTTGGAATGGCGTCGAGAATGGGACTAAAAAAATATGTGAAAAATGAACCTAAAAAATAACTGCTGCTAACAGCTAGAGTTTCGTTGCGGCTGCAAGCCGAGCAATGAAACTCGGATTGAACGGAACCGATTACATTCACACCCTTATGGGTTTATTGAAAAGTTTTTTGTTAGGATTATAAGAGGATTTAGTTCCTCTTTTTTTTTAGGTATTTACAAATTCCTTGTATATGTTTCATGGTTAAAAAAAAGTCCTTTTTATCCAAACTTTTTTATATTTTTGTAGGAAAGATTGTGAGGTTTTTTCACAGTCTGACGTTAGCAGACATATTCTGCCGAAAAAAAACGCAAAATAAAAATCGAAGAAAATGAAAAGAAAATTACTATTACTTTTTTTGTTTGTATCATTTACTATGTTTGGACAATCTAACTTTTCAAACGGTTTTAGTGATGGCTACAAAAAAGGGTACTGTCATAATCATGGCATTGGATGTTTAGCTCCGATTTCCCCAATTTCTCCAATTCCTAACGTTAATGAAAACTTGAATAGTTATCAAGATGGTTATAATAGAGGTTTTGAAGTTGGACTAAATGCACAGAAAAACTCAAATACAAATTCTGAAACAAGAGAAAGATATCAAACATCTCGTTCAAGATTTACTGCTCAAAGTGTTGATTTATCAGAAAATCATATTTACAATCCATATGCTAATTCAAATTTATTAGATTTAAAAATAAAAGCAATTTCTGCGATAATTGAAAGAGCGAAAAATGATTTAGAAAACGAAAGATATGACGATGCAATTGCAGAAGCAAATAATTTACAAAGTGTACAACCAGGTTTAGCAGTTTCTTTTAAAATTAGAAGTGTTGCAAATTATAATAAAAATAATCTTCTAACAGCGTACAATGAAGGTTGTAAAGCATACTATATTTCAAATAAAGCAGATACCGAATGGTATAATTTTATAAACAAAGAAATGCAAGCTTTTCTAAATGATTTATTAGTCGATAAAAACTATAACGAAATAATAAGTGTAACAGAAAAATCATTTTACCAAGAAGATTTAATGCAAGTCTATAAAGGCATTGGATATTATTACTTAAATGATTTAAAAAAGGCAAAAAAAATCTTGAAAAAAGTAGAAAATGCTTCAATTGCAAAAGATTTTCTAAACGCTATTGAAACAAATACATTTTTACCAAATCCATTCACAAAAAGTGAGCAAACAAAACCAATCGAACAAACAACAAATAAAGATAACGACGAAACGGATATTCAAACTCTTTTCAAATCAAAAGAATATGAAAAAATAATTGAAAAATTAAAACCTATTGAAGACAAAATTGAAAAAGGGCAGATAACTGATAAAAGCACAATTTTTAGTGTATATTCTTTACTGACATATTCTCATTATTACACTAATAACTTTGAGAAGACAATAAAATACTCTACAAAAGCTATAAACAATACTCAAGTTAAAGAAATTGGCGAAATATATTTTATGCGCTCGCTATCAAAAGCAAATATGAATGACTATTACGGCTCAAATTCAGATTTAGATTATCTTATTGAAAATTTTGACCAAATAAATTACAAAGGCAACAATTTAGCAACTTTATATAATAATAAAGCGTATAATTTCGTAATGTTGAAAAATTATAAAGATGCAAAACCATTAGTTGAAAAAGCTTTATCCTTGAACCAAAACATAGATTATATTTGGGATACAAAAGGTGAAATTGAATATAATCTTGGTAATTATAATGAATGCGAAAAAGCAATGACTAATTCAATAAAAATTAAAGAAAGTGATAACTCTTACTTTTATCGTGGATTAGCAAAAATTAAACTCGGTAAGAAAGCAGAAGGATGCACCGATTTGTCAAAAGCGGGTGAATTAGGATTAAAAGATGCTTATGTTGAAATTAACAAAAATTGTAAATAAATGACAGGAAACGAACTTAACGAACTTAAATGGCAGGAAATTTCTCCATTAATCGACAATTTGATATATGAATTTCAACTTAAAAAAATGACCGATAAGTTCGGTTACATAAAATATTGTTGGGAGGAATTAGAAAAATTATTAACTTCTTATGACTTACCAAATGATACGTTTAAAAAATTAAATGTTGATTACAGAAAGGAAATTGAAACAAGAATATTAAAACTAAAATAAACACATCGCACAACAGCTAGAGTTTCGTTGCGGCTGAAAGCCGAGCAATGAATTGAAATCAACGAATACCAATAAAAAATAAAATCAATGAGTTAAACTCCGGTTGAACCGAACCGATTACATTCTCACCCTTATGGGTTTATCGAAAAGTTTTTTGTTAGGACAATAAGAGGATTTAGTTCCTCTTTTTTTTTGAAGTATTTACAAATTCCTTGTATATGTTTCATGGTTAAAAAAAAGTCTTTTTTATCCAAACTTTTTTCTATTTTTGTAGGAAAGATTGTGAGGTTTTTTCACAGTCTGACGTTACCTGCTATTTTACCAAAAAAAACGCGAAATCTAAAAAACAAAAAAAACATGAAAATTAAACTAACCATCATCTTTACTATTTTATCAATAAATTTAAGCATATGTCAAAAAGTTGAAAATTTAAACCATTGTAATTGTTCAGATAAAGTCGAAACTAATGAGCCTGATTTAGAAGGCAGTTTTGAAAGAATATGTAATAATCAAGTAATTGAAACTGGAAATTTTAAGAATGGAGAGAAAAATGGAGAATGGATAACTTATAGTAAAAAAGGAACTCTAATAAGAAAAGTAAACTATACTGATGGTAAACTTAATGGCAAAGTAGAATTGTATTATCTAAATAGCCAACCAAAATTAAGCGCTAACTTTATCAACGGAAAAAAAGATGGAAAGTGGACATACTTTACTAAAAAAGGAAGTGTTTTTATTGAAGGAGAATTTAGCTTAGATAAACCAATTAACATTTGGACTATTAAAGATGAAAAGGGAAAAAAAATAGTAATACAATATGACTATACAAACTCAAAATACCTTGCAAATAATTCTGCTAGTTTTCATAGTGATAATGCAATTTTAAAAAATGAAAATAGTGAAGAATATTATATTTTAAAATATCCAAATAGAGTAAAAAAAGAAGGAACACAACCTATTGGTGGATTTTATTTTGCAAGTGACATTTTTGTTGAACTTGTAGAAGTTCCTCTTGACTATTGGGACACTTATATGAATTACAAATATAAAGCTACTTTTAAGATTGAAACAGATAATAGTAATTCTCTTTCTATTGAAAAAATTAATGATCATATGCCAGATTCTACTCCTATATATCCTTTTATTATTAGTACAAATCCCGACTCAAAAATTAAAAAAATTGAACATAGTCGGCTATCCATAAAATTACTTGATTATAAAATATTTGAAGCTTTGAGTTTTATGCCTCCTTGGATATATAGTGATTCAAATAAGGTTGAAGTTTATGTACCATACGTAATTAACAAAATTTTAAAATATTAAAAAAAAGGCAGCTAACAGCCGTTCCTATGTAAAGCACAAAAGTTATTGTCAACTTTTAAAATGAGCGATTTGTCCGGTTTTATCGAGTATAAATACCAGCTCATTAAACACTTCCTTTTAAAAAAACTCGGCTCCGTCGGGGCTAGAATAGACGAGTAGTTTTTCAGAAGGTATTTTGAGAGTTGTGTGTAGTAAAAATTCTACATGATTTATTACTGTTTTAATTTTATCTTTGAAATATAAAAACTGACGTTTGTCAGACATATACACCCAAAATCGGGTAGATAAGTCTGATTTTGTCAGACGTATAAACTGGTTTTGGTAGGATTTTAATAATTGGGGTTGTTTTTCAACCCCATAATAATTTTAATTATGTATAAATATATAGTACTATTTATTTCTAGTTTTATTTATTCTCAATCAAATATTTTAACAGTTACTTCTACATTTGATGATGGATTTTTAGGAAATGTTTTGATATATAGCGAAAATAAATTTCTTGGACAAACTGATCTAAATGGTCAGATTACAATTTATGAAAACTTCAAAACATTAAAAATTGTAAAAGAAAACTATGATGATATAGAATATTCAAGCGATGAAATAATAAAATTTAATTGGAAAGTTAAACTTATTCCAATTAAAACTATTGAATTGAATGAAGTTGTTATATCAAAGGTTAAAGAAGATCCAATTGCAATATTAAATAAAATAAGAGAGTCAAGATATGCACAAAGAGCTAAAACAAATTCATTTTATCAATCAAATATTCTATTTAAGTGTGAAAACGAGATTCTTTTTAAATTTAATAATATTCTTTTTCTTTCTGATGCTTTAAAGGTAAACAACCAAGATAATATTCTTTACAAAGGTTACCGAAAGGTGGGTGTGAATAAAAATTACTTTGAAGTTTTTGAAGTTTCAAATAAAGAGTGCCAAATACCAGTTCAAAGTAGTGTTTATTGTAGTCTTGGAGAATATGTAATTACCCCAATTTTTGAAGCTAAGTTATATAATTATGAATTGCTTGTAAACGAGGATTTTTATGTTTTGAAATTTTTTCCTAAAAAAAATAATTCAAATCTATTATATGAAGGACATTTTATTATTGATAAATTTGATTATGGAATTATCGAGTTAAATATGAGTTTAACTAAAAGTATAAATAATGTTTGGAAAACTAAATCATACGATTCAAAAAGCAACTATGAATTCAAAATAAAAGAGGATAATTTTAAGTTTAAATTTTCAAAAGTTAATAATCGTTATTTTTTAGAAAGTAGTAGTAGAAATATGAATTGTACACAGATAAAGGGTAACCACATCGGTAAGGATTTCAGTTTTAGCTTATATAATGAAGAAACACTTAATCATGGTGGCTTAACTTATAAAGATTTTGATTTTATAAATAATAAATTTAAATGACGAGAAAAATAATTTTACCCGCTCCCGCGCGAATCCTTTCGCGTGGGTCTATAAAAAAACACCACAAAGAGTTCCAATTTTAGGAACACACTGTCGATGGTCAATGACCTTGAAACAATAATTCTTGCAGATCAATAAACCCCACAAAAGCATCGATAAAACGCACCGAATTATCGGCAGTAATTTTATCTTCTAAGCTACTCATTTGAAGCTGATGGATTGAGATTCATTGGATATGTTGCATCTTTAAAAATACAAAACATCTGTTTTTCTTACAAACTTTTTAATATATTTGTGAAGAAGATTGTGAAGTTTTTTTCACAGTCTGACGTTATGGTGCATTTTACAAACTTGAAACTAAGAGACAATGGAAACAGAAGAAATAGGTGCATATAAATCTCAAGACAAAAAACATGGGTTTGACTTTATTTTTGAAGGCGAAATTCGGTTTGGGCCGGCCTACTACAAAATAAAATTAGACGGACAATTAATTGCAAACAGAATATTTGGATTTGAATTTAAATGGCATCCTAACTCAACTTTTTTAGCATTGCAAGAATGGCTAACTACCGACTACCAAAAAGGCCCCATAACTGCATTGACTTTGATTGATCTTCAAAAAGGAAAATTAGCAAGAATCTCAACTGCCGACAAAGGTTTCATAAAGCCTATTAAGTTTAACAATGATATTATAATTTTTGAAAAAGAATATTTAGCTAATGGAAAAACCGTCGAATACGAAATAAAATTAGACGAAATAAAAAATTGGGAATAAAAAAACGCACCATAACAGCCACTACAACGGATTTGGGCATTTGGCTTAATGGAAAGTTGGTTTTGTATTTGGAAAATTAGGCAAATCCGAAAATAGGGCTTAATTTAATCCCAAACCCGCTGTAGTGCCAGAACGTTAGAGGATATGCTTAAAAAATCGAGAACAATGAAAATAATTCTATATTTAAATATCATAACAATTCTAGTTTCTTGTACGAAACCAAACGAAAAAATAATAGTTAATGAGTTTCTAAATGAATATGTTAAGACAAATGAATATGTTTTACGTGGAGAAATTGAAACAGGAAGTTTAAAAATAAGAAAAAGTCAATTTATATCAGAAAATCTTACCAGTAGAGAAAATTATGATTTTGTAAATCTATTATTGTTAACTAAAAATAATTTAGTAAATTACAATATTAAAGACACACTTATTAATGGAAAAAAAACTGAAATATATAGAGTAAATGTACCTAATGAAACCGAAAAGCTGATAATAAATGAAGACTCAGTTTCTTTCAATTTTAAAATTTTTGAACTACGAGATTTAGATATAAATTATTACGAAAAGAGAAATGATACTTTTTGGATTAAAGCAATCCCAAAAGAAGTTATTACAACCTCGATTTACGATGCTCTGGACAATCGAACAAAAGCATATATTAAGAAGCATCAATCCAAACGTTTTATTTTAACGAAGAATGGACACAAATTTAAAATCATAAAAGGAATAATTTGGGAGTAGCCCCAGCTACCTCTCTAATGCGTGCATCTCGCACCTACCCATTCCAAAATATTTATTCATTGTTTGACCATTTTTATCTATTTTCACTAGCTATTATTGTGGGTACGAGCTAGAAGCTAGAGCTCAATGTAATTAAGTTAAGGTAATATAGACTGTGCTTTGTCATTCCGACGAAAGGAGGAATCGCATTAATTGCTCACTTTATGTGATTTCTCCTTGCGTCGAAATGACAAGATTACGCTTAACTTAATGGTATTGAGCTCGAGCTAGCAATCTTGTTAAAGGCTACTTCACGACTTTGCAACTCAAAAACTTTAAGACTTTAAGACTTTCGACTTTAAGACTTTGCAACTCAAAAAAGTCAACTGAAAAACTACTCGTCAAGTCTAGCCCTGATGGAGCCGATATCCTTGCGTAGTTTACGGAGCAAGATAAAGGCGAGAGCAGGGCAAAATGTCTTTTGAAACGTGGTTGTGTGCTACTAAAAAAAATAGGTAAGTTGGTTTAATCCCGAATTTTGAAAATGTACGTAATGGTTCCGACTTGCTTTTCGGTGCCGTCGGGGCTAGTGTTCCATTTGGTGTTCATGGCAGCTACTTTGGCTTGGCTGGACAAGCAATTTGCTGAATTGGTGGTGCCTCTTGCGCCTGGTTTTGCATCGGTAACAGTTCCGTTTTTGTCCACAGTTATTTGAACTACTACAGTGCCTTCTTCGTTACAATTGTAGGCGGGTTGTGGTTTGGATATTGCTTTTCGGCCAGCTAGTGCATAGCCTGCGCCATTGCCTTTACCCGTTCCGCTTCCGTTGCCACCACCTGATCCTGACCCTGAGCCAGCTCCTGTGCCTGTGCCGTTGCCAGTACCGTTACCACCGCCTGTGCCGCCGCCGCTTCCTCCTGTGCCCAAGTACCCATTGGAATTGATGTCGCCACCTGATTTTCCTTGGTTTCCTGCTTTTCCGCTGTTGCCGTCACCGCCTTTTTTGTTGCCTTTTAAGATATTGGCAAGTGCGTCGTCGGTTTTTTTAACTACGGGTTTGGGTTGGGTTTCTTGCTTTTTCTCGGGCTTGGTAATGGGTGGTGTTTTTTTCTTAGGTTCGTTTTTTGGAACCGAAATTACATCATCGTCACTGTTTTCTTGCGCAATAATATTGTCGTCGGGAGTTGGTGCAACAATTGGTTTTGGGGTTTGTTGCACATTGAGTTCTTTGCTAGAAAAATTGTCGCCTTTACCAAGGTCGGTATCGCCAAAATTCACGGTCATTCCGCCTCCGCCGCCACCTCCAACAAGTTCTTCCATGTTGGAGGGTGGCCAAAAGCGTATAAAAAAAAGTAGTATCAAAAGTGCGCCATACAATAGTACCGCTAGTGCTAACGATTTTTGTTTGTCGGATTTTGATGAATCTATTTTCATATTTTGAGTTGTTATTGAACAACGCAATTTAGGAACTTAAATTGTATAATTGTGCAATTTTTAATTTTTTTAAACCAATTGTTTTAAGGCAATTTCAAAGGCTGTTGCGCTAATGTTGGTTTTATTTGGGTTTAAAGCATGTGTTTTTGCAATGGCATTTTTAATTATTTCGGATGTGTCATTGAAAATGGATTCGTCGGTCATTTGAACTTTTTTCTCCATGAAATAAGCAAAAACACGCGCCATTCCACAGTTTGAAATAAAATCAGGAATCAAACTCACTTTGCTATCTGTAGCTTCCATGATAGGTCCAAAAAAGATTTCTTTGTCGGCAAAAGGCACATTGGCACCGCATGAAATAACTTCTAAACCTGAGGCAATTAAATTATCAATTTGGTCTTTAGTTACTAGTCTTGATGCGGCACACGGAGTGAAAATTTCGGCTCCAATTGTCCAAATTTTTTGATTAATTTCTTCAAACGGAATCATGTTTTGGGCTACCAATTTGTTTCCGTCTTTATTTAAAAATAGGGTTCTGATTTCTTCAAATGAGAAACCATTTTCGTTGATAACACCACCGTCACGATCAATAATTCCGATAACTTTGGCGCCCATTTCTGCTAGATAAAAAGCGGCAGCTGAACCCACATTTCCAAATCCTTGCACGATTGCTTTTTTGCCTTTAACATCACCGCCATAAATTGCGTAATAATGACGAACCGCTTCGGCTACGCCATAACCCGTAATCATATCAGCTACGGTATATTTTCGAAATACATCAGGAGAGAATTTTGTATTTTCAATTACTTTAACAACGCCTTGACGCAATTGCCCAATACGGTTGATTTTATCTGCTTCAGAAGGTTTAAAATGACCGTTAAAAACGCCTTCTTGTGGGTGCCAAACACCGCATTCTTCAGTCATTGGAATTACTTCGTGAATTTCGTCCACGTTTAAATCGCCTCCAGTACCGTAATAACTTTTAAGTAAAGGCGAAACGGCTTTGTACCAACGTTGTAAAACGCCTTCTTTTCGTGGGTCGTTTGGATCAAAATTAATTCCTGATTTTGCACCCCCAATCGCAGGTCCAGATACAGAGAATTTTACTTCCATAGTTTTTGCTAATGACAAAACCTCGTTCATGTCAAGCCCTTTTCTCATTCGTGTTCCACCGCCTGCAGCGCCTCCACGCAAAGAGTTTATTACTGTCCAGCCTTCTGCCTCAGTCTCGGCATCTTTCCAATTAAATACTATTTCTGGATTTTTATTTTCAAATTTTTTTAATAAATCTTTCATTGTTTTTTTGTTTGTGGTGCAAATATAAGTTATAAAAATTAAATTTAGCTAAAAATTATTCCGCTAGAATGGTCTTTCAGAGCTCCCGTTACACTACTTAGCACATTGTTTTCGTTGCGAAGTTTGAGTACACCAAGTAGTGCGAAAATTAGAGCTTCTTTAAACTCCAATGTGTTAGTATCGGGTAGTATGATTTCCATTTTAGGTAAATGAAATTGCATACGCTCAATCAAAAAATTATTGTAAGCTCCACCACCTGTAACTAATAATTTGCCTTTTTTTTGGGGTAATGCCAATGCGATTTGATAAGCAACATGTTCTAAAAAAGTTTGCATTTTATCGGCTGTAGCTACCGAAAAGCTTTCAATCAATGGCAAAACGGTGTCTTTTACAAATTCAAAACCTAATGATTTTGGGTGTGCTTTTTTATAAAAATCCAAAGTATTTAAAGTTGTAAATAGATGGGGATTCATTTTTCCAGATCGACTTATTTTTCCTCCCTCGTCATAATCAAAACCGAGTTGGTTGGCATAAAAATTTAGCACCGTGTTTACTGGCGAAATGTCAAATGCAATTCGTTGTCCGTTCTCTTCAAATGAAATATTTGAGAACCCACCTAGATTTAAACAAAAGTCATATTCAGAAAATAAAATCCGATCACCAATTGGAACTAATGGCGCACCTTGACCGCCAAGTTTAACATCTTGCACTCGAAAATCGCAAACTATTTTTTGATTTACAATAGTTGCAATTTTAGGTAAATTTCCAATTTGTAGAGTAAATCCATTTTGTGGTTGATGTAAAATGGTATGTCCGTGCGAACAAACGGCATCTATAGATTGTAATTGATTATTTTCAATAAAATAGTTGATTATTTCACCTAAATACGAGGTGTATTTTTCATTAATTTCAAGAAGTTCAGTTGCATTTAAGTTGATGGCGTTTTTTAAATCAGCAACCCATTTTTTGGTATAAGCTACGGTTTCTGCTTGGTGAATTTTGTAACTCCAAGTCCCATTATTTATGTTAAAATGGATAGCTGCCAAATCAATTCCGTCTAAGGAAGTGCCCGACATTACACCAATGCAATGGTACGAATTTTTAATCATAAGTCTAAATTTGCTAAAACGTTTGAGAATTTAATAAAAATACCCTACTTTTGAGGTTTAAAATTAAATAATCACTAATTTCTATTTTACAAAAATATGGATTTTAATCTTACCGAAGAACATTTAATGATTCAACAAGCAGCAAAAGATTTTGCTCAAACAGAATTATTGCCAGGCGTTATTGAAAGAGATGAACTTTCAAAATTTCCGACAGAGCAAGTAAAAATGATGGCCGAACTAGGTTTTATGGGAATGATGGTTGATCCAAAATACGGAGGCGCTGGATTGGATAGCATTTCTTATGTTTTGGCAATGACCGAAATTGCAAAAGTGGATGCCTCCGCTGCAGTAATTATGTCTGTTAACAACTCCTTAGTTTGTGCGGGTATTGAAAAGTATTGTAACGAGGAACAAAAAATGAAATATTTAGTTCCGCTTGCAAAAGGTGAAGTTATTGGTGCTTTTTGTCTTTCAGAGCCTGAGGCGGGAAGCGATGCAACCTCACAAAAAACTACTGCAATTGACAAAGGTGATCATTATTTGCTAAACGGGACTAAAAATTGGATTACCAATGGCTCAACAGCATCAACTTACTTGGTGATTGCTCAAACAGATGTTGAAAAAAAGCACAAAGGTATCAACGCTTTTATAGTTGAAAAAGGTTGGGAAGGATTTGAAATTGGACCTAAAGAAAAAAAGATGGGAATTCGTGGAAGTGATACCCATTCGTTAATGTTTACCGACGTGAAAGTTCCTAAAGAAAATAGAATTGGTGACGACGGATTTGGTTTTGCCTTTGCAATGAATGTTTTGAATGGCGGCCGAATTGGTATTGCATCACAAGCACTTGGAATTGCAACGGGTGCTTATGAAATTGCTTTGAAATATGCTCACGAAAGAAAAGCTTTTGGCAAAGAAATTTTCAATCACCAAGCTATTGCGTTCAAATTAGCTGATATGTATGTGAAAGTGACAGCAGCTAAATTGCTAGTAATGAAAGCAGCTTGTGAAAAAGATGAAGGCAAGGATATTGCCCACTCAGGTGCAATGGCAAAATTATATGCTTCTGAAATTGCATTAGAAGTAGCCAACGAAGCAGTTCAAATTCATGGAGGTAACGGTTATGTTGCCGAATATCATGTGGAGCGAATGATGCGCGATTCAAAAATCACTCAAATTTATGAAGGAACTTCAGAAATCCAACGAATTGTAATTTCAAGAGGATTGCAAGATTTGTAAAATTCCTTTCATTATAAAAAAACCCTTTGAATTGTATTAATTTAAAGGGTTTTTTCGTTTATATTTGAAAAAAATATTCACACATGATTTTTAATTCTCTAAAAAATACACTTCAGGAACTTGTCAGTCTTTTAGAAACGATATCAATTGAAGATTACACCTCCTCCTGCAAAGCATTAAGTAATGCAACTATTGGAGAACACACAAGGCATATTGTTGAAATGTTTGAATGTTTACTTTTTCAATATGATTCGGGTAGCATAAATTATGACCTTCGTAACCGAGATTTTGAAATACAAACCCAACCAAATAGTGCCTTAAACGCAATCAAAAGTATTTTGGCAAACGTTGAAAAGCAAAATAAAGAATTGGTTTTAACCACTTTTTTAGATGGAAAACAAATTAGTATTCCAACTAATTTTTTTCGTGAATTATATTACAATTTGGACCATTGCATACACCATCAAGCTTTAATTAAAGTAGCTATAAATTTATCCAATTGTATTGAAGTTGATGAAAATTTTGGTGTAGCAAAATCAACCATCGAATACAGAAAACAATGTGTACAGTAAGCTATATTTTTTCAAATAATAAAATCATAATCACTTCTAACAGAGATGAAAAGGTAGTGAGACCGAGTGCCATTGCACCACAAAAATACCAAATAAATAATCAAAATATATTTTACCCAAAAGACCCACAAGCGGGAGGTACTTGGTTTGCCGTTTCTGAAAATGGGAACGTGATTGTTTTGCTAAATGGTGCCGATAAAAAACACCAAATTAAAGAAGCGTATAAAAAAAGTCGCGGGTTAATTGTATTGGATTTGATAAGTTCCAAATCGCCTATCACTAAATGGGAAGCGTTTGATTTAGAAGGAATTGAACCGTTTACAATAGTATTGTTTCAGGAAGGTTTGTTGTATCAATTACGTTGGAATGAAGTTCAAAAAGAAACCCTGAATTTAAACCCAAATCAGCACTATATTTGGTCGTCAGCAACTTTGTATTCAAAAGAAATAAGTAAGCAAAGAGAAAATTTATTTCAAGAATTTGTTGATTTAGGTGAATTATCAGCTGAAAAATCATTTCAATTTCATCGACATACCAATCAAGACGATGCTGAAAACGGATTGGTAATTAATAGAAATAACCATTTGAAAACAGTGAGCATTACGCAAACTATTTTACATAAAAATCAAATTGAAATGTTGTATTTTGATATGCAACAACAAACCACAGCTAATCAAACAATTACTATAATAAAATAACTACTTGTAAACGATTTGGTTATTAAATTTTAATTTAAAAACAAAAGTTGTTACAAGATAAAAAAGTTAAAAATTGAAACTATTTTTACACAAATTAACCCATTGGGAATATTGGCCTTTTCAAATTGTATATATTCCAATATATTTTTTGTGGGTATTTTATGCTATTAAATCACGATCACTTTTCTTTTTTAATGCAAGTAATCCTTCAATTCAAAATGGAGGTTTCATGAACGAATCAAAAATGAAAATTTATGATTTAATTCCGCAAAAATATTATCCCAAAACACAATTAATAAGTTCAAATTCTCAGTTTCATGAAGCACTAAATATGCAGCAAACCGAAAGCATTTTGATGCCTTTCATTGCAAAACCAGATATTGGACTGCGTGGATCGGGGGTTAAAAAAATCAATTCAATTCAAGATTTTGAAAATTACCATCAAAAAGCGGATTTTAATTATTTAATTCAAAATTTAATTCCGTATCCAAACGAAATAGGTGTTTTTTATGTTCGATTTCCAAATCAGCAAAAAGGAAAAATAACAGGTATAGTAGCCAAAGAATTTCTAATTGTTGAAGGCGACGGAACATCAACAATACAGCAATTAGTGCTGAAAAATCCTCGTTATGCATTTCAATTAGAAGCGTTAAAAAAAGACATTTCTATTGACTTAAACGAAATTATTGCCGCAAACGAAAAACGAAATTTAGTTCCGTTTGGAAACCATGCACGTGGCGCAAAGTTTATGGACGCAAGTGATTTAATATCCCCAAAACTAAATGATGTAATTGATAAAATGTGTCAAGAAATTCCAGAATTTTATTTCGGACGACTAGATATTATGTATGAGTCAATTGCCGATTTGGAAAACGGCAACCATTTTTTGATTGTTGAAATAAATGGCGCAGGAAGCGAGCCAACTCACATTTACGATCCAAAACATTCTTTGTTTTTTGCATGGAGAGAATTGGCACGACATATTACATATATGTATAAAATAAGCCGCCAAAACCACAAAAAAGGGGTTTCCTATCTTACGTTTAAAGAAGGCGTCAAAGAATACAAATTGCATTTAGAGCAATCCAAAAAAATAATTGAAATGTAATGCAACATCTAAAAAACATATTGGTTGGCTTTGCTATCAGTTTTGTAGGTTCAATTCCGTTAGGCTATTTGAACGTGGTTGGTTTTGATGTGTATAATAATGCAGGAGTTAATTCGGCATGTCTATATTTGTTAGGGGTTGTTTTTATTGAGTTTTTTGTTATTTTAATTACATTACTTTTTGCCAATAAATTAATTTCAAATAAAAAATTATTGCAATTTATTGAGGCTTTTTCAGTGGTATTTATGTTTTTTTTGGCGATTCTTTTTTATACAAATGCCAACAATACAAATTCCTCAGCAATACTTTCTCAAACTACTTTGTCATTACATCCTTTAGTTTTAGGTATTTTACTTAGTTGTTTAAATTTTATTCAACTACCTTTTTGGCTAAGTTGGAATTTATTTTTACTTAATGCCAAACATATTGAAATCACAAATGAATTCAAATATTCCTACTTATTCGGAACAAGTATTGGTACTTTTTCAGGAATGTTAACGCTTATTTTGTCACTTAGTTTTGTAACACATCAAACCGATTTTTTGAATAAGTACTTAATTCAAATTATCCTACCCTTAGTTTTTTTTAGTTTCGGAATTTTGCAAGGGTTTAAATTTTATAAAAAATATTTAAAATAGATTTTTTACATTTACAGTCAATAACATACACATGAAAAACATAATAATAACAGGAACATCTCGAGGAATTGGATACGAATTAGCACTACAACTTGCCAATTCGGGGAATCAAATTTTGGCAATTTCTAGAAAAACACCTCAAGAATTGATAGCCCACCCAAACGTTACATGTTTATCAATCGATTTGTCTGTAGATGATGAAGTAAATCAAGTTGAAGATTTTTTATCGCATACATGGAAAAAAGTCGATTGTGTAATTCATAACGCGGGTGCCTTATTATTTAAACCGTTTTTTGAAACAAGTACTGCTGATTTTGAAAAGATTTATAAAGTAAACGTATTTGGTTTGGCAAGTTTGACACGAATTTGTGTTCCGTTTATGACTAAAGGCAGTCATGTGGTTACCATAAGTTCCATGGGAGGTATTCAAGGAAGCCTAAAATTTCCGGGTTTAGCAGCCTATAGCTCAAGCAAAGGTGCTGTAATCACATTGTCAGAATTATTGTCAGAAGAGTACAAAGAACAAGGAATTGCATTCAATGTTTTGGCACTTGGAGCTGTTCAAACCGAAATGTTGGAAGAAGCATTTCCAGGATATGAAGCACCAATTTCAGCAACCGAAATGGCTTCATATATTGCTGATTTTGCTTTAACAGCAAATAAATATTATAACGGGAAAGTGTTGCAGGTTTCATCAACCAATCCGTAACAATCTATGAGCGAAGTTTTACAAAAATACCTGCCAGAACACGCAGTTCATCATTGTTTTGAGTTAATCAAACAAAATCATGTCCATCTCAAAATTGTAAATGAACGCAAAACCAGGCATGGTGATTATCGTAAAGGCCTTTCGGGAAAGCATGAAATTACGGTAAATGCCAATTTAAATCAGTATCGATTTTTAATTACATTAATTCACGAAATTGCTCATTTGGTTGCTTTTGAAAAATTTGGCAGAAAAATTCTACCGCATGGAGTGGAGTGGAAAATGACCTTTCAACGGTTGATGGTTCCTTTTATCCGCCCCGAAATTTTTCCACATTCTGTTTTGCCTTTGGTTGCAAATCATTTCCGAAACCCAACGGCAAGTAGCGATACCGATGCTAAATTGGCTTTTGCTCTGAAGCAATTTGACGAACGAAAACCCGATGTTCATTACATCCACGAAGTACCAAATGGAAGTTTTTTTAGAATAAAAAATGGTAAATCTTTTCAAAAAATTGGCGTTCGTGTAAAACGATTTGAATGTACAGAGGTGTCAACCGGAAGATTATTTTTGTTCAATCCAAATGCTGAGGTAGAAATAATTCCAGATATAAAATGAGATTAGTTTTTAAATTAATAGTTTGGTTTCATACGTTACTATTTTTAGGGTTATTTTTTATTTCAGACCAAGATTCAAGTACTTCTGTTAACATTCATGATACGTATTATGTTATTTCAAAATCACATTTGTATTTTTTATTCTGTATCCTTTTTTTAGTATATGGAATTGTTGATTTTATAACAAAAAACTCACGATTTCTCTTATATAAAACTAGTTCGACATTAACTATAAGTCTTGTTTGGAGCTTTATTTTTGTTGACTATTTAGATAAAAAAACATTATCGGAAGTAGATTTTAATCCCCTACTTAACCAACCCGATTATAATTTTTATCTTTTGATAGTACTATTTATACTTTTCATAACACAAGTACTCTTTTTTATAAATATCTTTGCAGTATTAATACTAAAATTGACAAGGCTATTGTCTAGAAATGATTATGAATAAAAATTATTATGCCATTATTATGGCTGGCGGTGTAGGTTCACGATTTTGGCCTGTTAGTACAGCCGATTTCCCGAAGCAATTTCATGATATGTTAGGAGCTGGCGAAACCTTGATACAAAAAACGTTCAGTCGATTATCAAAAATTGTTCCTACAGAAAATATTTTAGTTTTAACTAACGAACGTTACAACGATATTGTACTATCACAATTGCCTTTAATAACACAAGACCAGGTTTTACTTGAACCAGCAATGCGAAACACCGCCCCTTGCATTTTGTACGCAACATTAAAAATCAAACAACAAAACCCAAATGCCGTAATGGTGGTTGCACCAAGTGACCATTGGATAGAAGACGAACAAGCCTTTGCAACCAATTTAAAATCATGTTTTGATTTTTGCGCTCAAGAAGATGCCTTGTTAACATTAGGTATCCAACCTACTTTCCCAAATACAGGTTTTGGTTATATCGAATTTGATAAAAATGATGATAACTCAATCAAAAAAGTCAATCAATTTAGAGAAAAACCTAACTACGAAACAGCAAAACAATTTTTAGCTAGCGGTAATTTTTTATGGAACGGTGGTATTTTTATTTGGAGCGTGCAATCCATTTTTTCAGCATTCGAAAAATTTCAGCCACAAATGATTGCTTTGTTTGAAAAAGGTCTTCCGTATTTCAATACACCTTCTGAAAAACAGTTTATCAACGAAAATTATGCTTCGTCAGAAAACATATCAATTGATTATGCCGTGATGGAAAAGGCTTCAAATGTATTTGTACTTCCTGCAACTTTCGATTGGAATGATTTGGGTACTTGGGGTTCACTTCATGAAAAATTGGACAAAGACACACAAAACAATGCTGTTGTAAATGCAACTGTATTATTAGAAAACGCATCTAATAATATCATTAGGTCGGATGCTAACAAAATTATTGTTGTTGACGGATTAAATGATTACATTATTGTGGACAACAAAGATGTTTTATTGATTTATCCAAAAAGTAAAGAGCAAGATATCAAGCAAGTAGTGGCAAAACTTCAAAATAAAAATTAAATTTTTAGATTTCTTTGTTTTGCGCTTTTCGAATTTTTTTGAATAAATTAGAAGAATATACAAAATCGACAATGGCTTCATTGTCGGTTTTGAAAATATCTTTTTTAGTGCCTTCCCAAGCCAAAATTCCTTCTTTCAAAAAAATGATTTTATCCCCAATTTCCATTACAGAGTTCATGTCGTGTGTATTGATAACTGTTGTAATGTTGTATTCAACGGTAATTTCGTGAATCAAATTATCAATAACCGTTGCCGTTTTTGGGTCTAATCCCGAATTGGGTTCGTCACAAAATAAATATTTCGGATTATTTACAATAGCTCGTGCAATAGCAACCCTTTTTTGCATTCCGCCCGAAATCTCTGAAGGTTTTTTATGATTGGCATTGATCAAATTAACTCTATTTATGACCACATTAGCACGTTCTCTAATTTCTTCATCACTTTTATTAGTAAACATTTTCAACGGAAAACCAATATTTTCTTCAACAGTCATACTGTCAAACAAAGCACTTCCTTGAAAAACCATGCCTATTTCGGTTCTAAGTTCTCTTTTTTCATCGGCCCCTAACTCCGAATAAATGCGACCGTCAAACGAAATGGTCCCCACTTCGGGTGTGAAAATCCCCAATAAACTTTTCAACAGTACCGTTTTTCCTGATCCACTCTGACCAATAATTAAATTGGTTTTGCCTGTATCAAAAACAGTTGAAACCCCTTTCAACACCTTAGAATCTCCAAACGATTTTTCAATTTTTTTTACTTCTATCATTTGCTCAATAGTAATTGGGTTAAAATATAATTCACCAAAATAATCATTACACTTGTCCAAACAAATGAAACCGTACTTGCTTTACCCACCTCAAGTGCACCACCTTTCATGTAATATCCATGAAATGAGGGGATTGTAGATAATAAAAACGCAAAAAGAATCGTTTTTATAAACGCATACACAATATGAAACGGTATAAATTCGGTTTGTAACCCCTGAATAAACTCATCTGCTGTAGCAAAACCACCATAAACTCCAGCAATCCAACCTCCTAAAATACCCAAAAACATACTTATTCCAATTACAAACGGGTATAATAGTGAAGCTATAATTTTAGGAAAAACCAAATAATTTAATGAATTTACACCCATTACTTCCAAAGCATCTATTTGCTCTGTAACCCGCATTGTACCTATACTAGACGTAATAAAAGAGCCCATTTTTCCTGCCATAATAATCGAAATAAATGTAGGGGCAAACTCCAAAATCACCGATTGCCTGGTCGCAAAACCAATCAAATATTTCGGAATCAATGGGTTAGTAAGGTTTAGTGCCGTTTGAATTGCCACAACTCCACCCACAAAAAACGAAATAAAAGAAACAATCCCCAACGAATCAATAATCAAATCATCAACTTCCTTAAAAATTAAATTTCGCATCACTGACCACTTCGTAGGCTTATTAAAAACCTCTTTCAGCATCAAAAAATACCTCCCAATCTGCGATAAATATCGAACTAACATCATAATTTTAAAATAGTCACAAAAATAAGTATATACATTGATTTATTTTCCCAAAATTTTATTTTTTTTGGGCGTGCCCCGCCAATCAGCATTCTGCACAGGGGCGGGTCGGGCTTTTCGTTCCAAGTCCTCGCCAATTGTAGCCCCGAAGCGTCGGGGCTTCAATTGGCTGTGGGCTTTCCACTGCAATCCCTCACGCAAAGACAACCCCGTTAAAAAAGTTAAAACAACTTTTGTTTCATTTTTTGCCAACGGTAATTTCTAATCCATTTGGCTTGTTCAGAGGTGACAAACAATGGCTTTCCATAAGATTTAGCCTTCCAAAAACCCATTAAATAATCAATAAACAATAACGGTTTTCCTTTTCTACTAGCAAGTTTAAGAGAGGCAATAGCGGTAATAAACAAACCATACCCCAAACTATAAAATGCCTCACCTTGTTTGTAGCGTGCCGCTTTTGTGTAACTCGCTCCTGTAGGTTTCAGGTGTTTTACGTGCAAACTTTCATCTGTAACAACTTTCCAATTATAAAACTTGCAAAGTAATTCGTCAACAGTATCCCAACCCATAGCAGGTTTTAGCCCACCAATTTCTTTAAAGGTTTCTTTTCTATACGCTTTTAATGCCCCTCTAATATGGTCTTTGTCGGTGAGGCTTTCCAAAATCCACTCGCCATTTTTTTCAATATAACAAAATCCACCAGCCATTCCAACTCGATCATCCGACTTAAAATGGTGGAAAATAGTTTCAAAATAATTGTTTGGAAAAATCAAATCGGCATCTGCTTTTACAATAAAATCATAGTTTTCATCCAAAGTATCAAACCCTTTTTGAAACGCCTGAATCACTTTACTTCCTGGTAAATGAATGGCTTCTGAAGTTTTATTCACAAGCGAAATAAACGGAAATTTTTCAGCAAATTTCAAAACAATTTCTGCTGTATTATCAGTTGAATTATCATTTACCACCACAATTTTTGATGGCAAAACGGTTTGTTTTACCAACGATTGAAGCGTTAATGAAATTAAAGATTCTTCATTGTGCGATGGAATAACTATGTAATAAGTTCCCCTTCCTGAAAAGGATGAGTTTAACTCACTTTGTGTTAATTTTGTTTCGGTCATGATAAAACTTATTTAACGTTTTATATTCCCCCTTTGGGGGTTAGGGGGCTTATCCTCTCAGCATAAACCAAATAATATCTTGGTGTGAACCATCTTAACAGTGGTCGGAACCCTATTTTTTTTACAGGGTGCGTAAATTTTACACGATCAATAATTTGAAACCCTGTTTTTTCCAAAAGCCAAT
>JBILQQ010000036.1:0-21747 GCA_044373115.1 Flavobacterium sp. | reverse complement strand
TCAGCATAAACCAAATAATATCTTGGTGTGAACCATCTTAACAGTGGTCGGAACCCTATTTTTTTTACAGGGTGCGTAAATTTTACACGATCAATAATTTGAAACCCTGTTTTTTCCAAAAGCCAATCCAACTGCCAATCTTCAAACTCGTGATAATGTCTGTCCCATTTGTCGGTTTTACTTCGGTATGCCGATGAAAACCATAAACGCAACGGAATTGAAATTAAGATTTTATCACATTTTATGTTTTCTAAAATAGTATATGGATTGAGTAAATGCTCAAAAATCTCAAAACCGGTAAATACATCATAGTGCTGATTTTGAAGTGCTTCTTGGTTATTGTCTAGGTCTTCACCTGAGGTGTTTTGAACTGTATAACCGTTTTCAATCATTATTTTCGAAAAAGGATTTGGCACACCTAAGTCAAAAATTGTTTCTTGGGTAGTTATGTGTTTTTTTAGAAATTGAAGCGTGATATTGAATCGTTTGCTAGGGTATGTTTTTTCGTACATTTTATTTTGAATAAAAAAATCGGGTTTTGATTGATTTTATTTTTTTGTAAAATTAAACTTTATCTTTAGATTTTGGATTATTTTTGGGATAAATCATCTTTTAAACCTAATTTATTATTGCACCGTAAACTGCGTGAGGGATTGCAGCGAAAAGCCCACAGCCAATTGTAGCCCCGACGCTTCGGGGCTACAATTGGCGAGGACTTGTAGCGGAAAGCCCGACCCGCCCCTTGAGCGCAAAGCTGTTGGGCGGGGCACGCCCAAATTTTTATTTACATTTTATAAACTATTGCGTTGATGTTCATTCCGGCACCAACTGATGCAAAAAGGATAATATCTCCTTTGTTGAGGGATTGATTTTCAATTTCGCCTTTAATTAGGGAATCGTAAAGTGTTGGGATGGTTGCTACGCTTGAGTTTCCGAGTTTGTGGATGCTCATGGGCATGATGCCTGCTGGCGGTGTTTGGTTGTAGAGTTTGTAAAACCTTTGTATAATGGCTTCATCCATTTTTTCGTTGGCTTGATGGATGAGGATTTTTTTGACATCGCTTATAGCTATCCCGCTGTTATTTAAGCATTCTGCCATTGCTTTGGGTACGTTACTGAGAGCAAATTCGTATATTTTTCGGCCGTGCATTTTGATATAGCGCACGTCGGGGTCAAGTGTTTTATTGTTTGAGTTACCAAAGAATAAATAGTGGGCTTCATTGTAGGTGTGTGTTGCTGTTTCGTGCGCGAGTATGCCGCCTTCGTCGTTAGTTGCTTCTATGATTGTTGCGCCTGCTCCGTCGGCGTAAATCATTGAATCTCTGTCAAATGGATCTACTACACGTGAGAGCATTTCGGCTCCAATAACAAGACATTTTTTTGCCATTCCAGCTTTGATATAGGCTTGTGCTTGAATTACTCCTTCTAACCATCCTGGACATCCAAAGAGCATGTCGTAAGCTACGCATTTTGGATTTTTTATACGTAAATCGTGCTTAACCCTTGTGGCTAAACTTGGTAGTATATCTGTTTGAATAGCGTCTTTTTTTACGTTTCCAAAATTGTGTGCAAAAATAATGTAATCAAGGGTTTCGGGGTCAATTGCTGCATTTTGGATTGCTTTTTGGGCGGCCAAAAATCCCATGTCAGATGTGGTTAAATCGTTGGAAGCGTAACGTCTTTCTTGAATACCAGTTATACCGTAAAATTTTTCGGTAATTTCGTTGTTAGGTATTGCAAATGGTGTTCCGTCTTCGTTTAGGAAAGTATGGTTAGCAAAATCCTTGTTTTCAACGATATTTGATGGAATGTAGCTTCCAGAACCTGTTATTTTTATGTTCATGTTATTGAATTATACTACGAATTTATTAAAATTTCAGGGTCTTTTCCTAATAAAAAAAGAATAAAATTAATTTATTGTTATATTTTTATTAAATGATGTGTAAAAATAGTAATTTGATAATTAATTGTGTTTTTGTTGCGCGATTTTTATTTGCATAATAGTTGATAAATTATGTGCTTGGTTTTTCATACGTTCACAATTGAAGCCTTCAAAATTTTCGTTAATAGCAGCTTCAAAGTGATCAAGCCAAATTTCAAACAACTCTTTTGAAAGATATGATTGAGCGTTAACATCCAAATGGATTTGGGTTAGGTTATTGACATAGCCGCCCGTTCCGAGAATGGCTTGTGACCAAAAAGTAACTAAAATGGGTAAATGTTCTTGCAGTTTTATTTTGACTACATCAGTAAAAACATAACTTATTGCATCGTCTGCAAGTAATTTTTTATAAAATTCATCTACTACAGTATAGATTTCTTCTGGGGTTTGAATGTCTTTCATTTTGAAAAAAGTTAAAATACAAAGTTACATGATTTCAATTTCAATACCCTGATTTATATTATTTATATAAAAAAAGGTTTCAAATAATAAAAATGAATCCTTTTAAAAATGTCCATTTAAGGAGTGTATGATAATGAGATTTGTTTCTCTACTAAAAAAGTGTGTAACTATTTTTTTGTGATTTAATATTTAATAACAAACAAAAAAGTTCAAGACTATTAATCTTGAACTTTTCATTTAAAAACGTAAAAAAAGTTTACATATACGCTTCTATTGGCGCACATGAACAAACTAAGTTTCTGTCGCCATACGCTTCATCCACTCGTCGAACACTAGGCCAAAATTTATTATCAGCAATATATTCTAACGGAAATGCTGCTGCTTCTCTAGTATATGGAAATACCCATTCGTCTGAAGTTACCATAGCCAACGTATGTGGTGCATTTTTTAAAATATTTTGAGTGTCATCTTTTGAAGACGCATTAATTTCTTTACGAATAGCAATCATAGCATCACAAAAACGATCTAATTCGGCTAAATCTTCCGATTCTGTTGGTTCAATCATTAATGTTCCTGCAACCGGGAAAGAAACTGTAGGTGCATGGAAGCCGAAATCCATTAAACGTTTCGCAATATCAGTAACTTTTATTCCATTATCTTCAAATGAACGACAATCTAAAATCATTTCATGAGCCGCTCTTCCCATTTCTCCAGAATATAAAATCGGATAATGTGCTTCTAAACGAGCTTTCATATAATTCGCATTCAATATAGCGTGTTTTGTTGCATTTGTTAGTCCTTCAGCACCTAACATACAAATGTACCCATAAGAAATTAAGCAAACCAAAGCAGACCCATACGGCGCGGCTGAAATAGCTGTAATGGCTTGGTCGCCACCCACTTTTACAATTGGGTTAGATGGTAAAAATGGCACTAATTTATCGTTTACACAAATTGGTCCAACGCCAGGTCCGCCACCACCATGAGGAATTGCAAACGTTTTGTGAAGGTTTAAGTGACAAACATCTGCGCCAATAGTAGCTGGATTAGTTAAGCCAACTTGTGCATTCATATTCGCACCATCCATATAAACCAATCCGCCATTTTCATGAATAATATTTGTAATTTCTATAATTGAACTTTCAAAAACACCATGAGTAGAAGGATACGTTACCATTAATGCTGCTAAATTTGCCGCATGTAAAATAGCTTTTTCTCTTAAATCTTCAACGTCAATATTTCCTTCTGGAGTAGTTTTTGTTACAATAATATCCATTCCGGCCATTGCTGCTGAAGCAGGATTTGTACCGTGTGCTGATGATGGAATTAAACAAACCGTTCTGTGTTTATCACCACGAGATAAATGATATGCACGAATGGTCATTAATCCGGCATATTCGCCCTGCGCACCTGAATTAGGTTGTAATGTAGTTCCAGTAAAACCAGTTACCACATTTAATTGCTGTTCCAGTTTTTTAAGCATGGTTAAATAACCTTCCACTTGATCAAGTGGTGCAAATGGATGAATATTGTTCCAATTTGCCATTGATAATGGAAGCATTTCGGCAGCCGCATTTAATTTCATGGTACAAGAACCTAATGAAATCATCGAGTGATTTAATGCTAAATCTTTACGTTCTAATTTTTTAATATAACGCATCAACTGACTTTCCGAATGATTGTTATTAAATACATCGTGTTGTAAGAAAGTTGATTTTCTAATTAAATTTTCTGATATTACAGTAGTTTCTACTAATTCAGTAATAGGTTCAAATGTTTTTTCTTTGGCTTCAGCGAAAATAGCAACTATCTGATTAATATCAGAAATAGAGGTAGTTTCATTGAATGAAATTGAAATCGTATCAGCATCAATGTAGAAGAAATTCACTTCATTTTTTTCAGCAATAGCTTTCACTTTTGAAGCATCCGCTTTTACATTTATGGTGTCAAAATAGGAAGTATTCGTTTGATATACACCAATTTTGTTTAAAGCTTCTACAGCTGTGTTAGCTGAATTATGTACTTTGTTTGCAATATATCTCAACCCTTTAGGTCCGTGATAAACCGCATACATTCCAGCCATAACCGCTAATAATACTTGAGCGGTACAGATATTTGAAGTTGCTTTTTCACGTTTAATATGTTGTTCACGTGTTCCCAATGCCATACGTAAGGCACGATTTCCGTTTACATCAATAGAAACACCAATAATTCTTCCTGGCATCGAGCGTTTGTATTCGTCTTTTGTTGCGAAAAAAGCTGCATGAGGCCCACCGTAACCCATTGGAATTCCGAAACGTTGTGAAGTACCTACCACTACTGAGGCACCCATTTCTCCTGGAGGCGTTAATTTTGCTAAAGATAAAATATCAGCAGCAACAGCTACTTTAATTTCATTTTCTGTTGCTTTTGCAATAAATGCAGTATAATCATGAACTTGTCCGAATTTTCCAGGATATTGAAGGATAGCTCCAAAAAAGTCTGAAGAAAAATCAAATGTTTCATGATTTCCAACTACCAACTCTATATTTAGTGGCGTAGAACGGGTTTGTAAAACAGATAAGGTTTGTGGTAAAATTTCTTCTGAAACAAAGAATTTAGAAACATTATTTTTCTTTTGATCACGAGTACGAACATCAAACAACAAAGTCATCGCTTCAGCTGCAGCCGTTCCTTCGTCTAATAAAGAAGCATTTGCAATTTCCATTCCAGTAAGTTCAATAACCGTAGTTTGGTAATTTAAAATAGCCTCCAAACGACCTTGAGCAATTTCGGCTTGATAAGGCGTGTATGCAGTGTACCATCCTGGGTTTTCAAAAATATTTCGTTGAATAACCGCAGGAACAATAGCTGGGTTGTAACCTAATCCAATATATGATTTGAAAACTTTATTCTTTTTACCTAATTCTTGTATATGATTTAAATACTCATATTCAGTCATAGGTTTTTCCAGATTTAATTCGTTTTTTAAACGGATATCTGTAGGAATAGTTTCGTAAATTAATTGATCTACTGAATCTACTCCAATAGTTTTTAACATGTGGTTTAGGTCGTTTTCACCAGTTCCAATGTGTCTTAAAGCAAAAGCATCTGTTTTCATTTGTGTGTCTGAAATAGTATTTAGTTGAATTGTTTTTTTTGCAACACAAAAGTAATTATTAAACTTCTATTTTTCGGATAAACAAAGGCTAATTTTTTGAGAATTTTTCAACCAAAAACACGTCTTATTAACATATTCAGTATTTTTGCAAAATGGCATTTTTAACAAAACTCTTTAATTTCTATTTAAACGCATCTATTCATGTAGCTATAGCGGTTTGGTGTTTGGTTCAAATGAGTCAAAATGAGTCTGCAAATTATGCCAATTTAGTGTTTTTCGGGACACTAATTAGTTATAATTATCTAAAACACCATCAAAATTTTGGCAAAAATAATTTATTACAATTCCAAAACATTAGCTTACTACTTGTAACACTTACTTCTTTTTTTTCCTTTGCCTATTATTTTTTACAACTAAACAATACTATTCAAAAACAACTCATTCTATCAGGTTTTTTCGTTTTATCCTATCCTTTTATACGGTCAATAGGCTGGGCAAAACTATTTTTCGTCAGTTTTGTAGTCAGTTATGTTACAGTTTTTATTCCCTCCACTACCTTTTCTTTTGAATCCTTTTTTACTCGTTTTTTTCTTTTGTCAGCATTAATGATTCCTTTCGAAATTAACGACAGCACCACCGATTCAACAAGTTTAAAAACGCTTCCTCAATTATTCGGAATAGCAAAAACCAAGCAAATCGGCTATATATTGTGTTTCGCTTCATTTTATTTTTCCTTTTGCACTGCACCAAAAAACGATATGTTACCATCATTTAACATGCTTTTTTATTTACTTGTATTTGCTTCAATTTACTTTTCATCAACAAAAAAAACAAAATATTACACTTTATTTTGGGTAGAAAGTGTTCCGATAATTTGGTGGTTAACGCTTTATTTCCAACCCTAGTTTTTGGGCGTTCCCCTACGGGTCGGGCTTTCGGCTTTATCTTTTTATTGCCCCAAAACCAGCACTCCGCTTAGGGGCAATAAAAAGGATACCGCCTCAATCCCTAACGCGGCCTCCGTTACATTGTATATTCTCGTTAAAATTCATTTTAAATTTTTTATTGACAAACTCTTAGTTGTTCTAAAAAATTTAAATTTGGTGAATATATTCACTAAAAAATATATTAATTTAGTGAATACATTCACCAAAAAAGTATAAATTTGGTTAATATACTCACCACAAATTATATAAATTTGGTGAATATATTCACTAAAAAACATATAAATTTGGTGAATAGAATTATTTTATATACTTTTACCGAAAATTTAAAGCTATGATAAACAGAGATTTAACAGATGTAATTCAAAAAAAACTACACAAAGGAAAAGTGATAGTAATTATTGGACCTCGTCAGGTTGGTAAAACAACGATGATTAATGCTTTATTAAAAAACAAAGCCTATCTTTTTTTGGATGGCGATGACCAATCAGTTAGCGATTTGCTTTCGTCATCAAATACCGAGCAGTTAAAAAGTATAATTGGCGACTACAAATACGTATTTATTGATGAAGTACAACGCATTCCAAATATTGGTTTGAAATTAAAAATCATGGTTGATCAAATAAAAGATGTGCAAGTCATAGTTTCGGGTTCATCGGCATTTGACATAAACAATATCACTCAAGAACCATTAACAGGGCGTAAATTTGAGTACCAAATGTTTCCCGTTTCTTGGTCTGAATACGAAAAAAGCGTTGGTTTTGTTAAAGCACATCAACAACTCGAGTTGCGAATGCTTTACGGAATGTATCCCGACGTAATTAACAATTTCGCAAACGAATACGAGATTTTAAAAAACTTAGTTTCTAGTTATTTGTACAAAGATATTTTGGCTTTGGCAGGTATTAGAAAATCAAATATTTTAGAAAAAATCCTGCAAGCCTTGGCACTACAAGTTGGTAGCGAGGTAAGTTATAACGAAATTGCCCAACTCGTTGGTGTTGATAAAAATACGGTAAACACCTATATTGATTTGCTCGAAAAAAGTTTTGTAGTTTTTCGACTGAATAGCTTTTCAAAAAATATTCGAAACGAGATAAAAGCCAACAAAAAAATCTATTTTTATGATAACGGTGTACGTAATATGATAATTGGAAACTTTAACCATTTAGCACTTCGCCAAGATAAAGGGGCTTTGTGGGAAAATTTTATGATGGCAGAACGGATGAAATTTTTATCCTATTCACAAAGCAGTGCAAAAACCTATTTTTGGAGAACTACCACCCAACAAGAAATAGATTATATAGAAACCAATGCTGATGCAGTATTCGCTTTCGAATTCAAATGGGCATCGACCAAAAAAGCCAAAATACCAAAAAGTTTTATAGAAGCTTACCATCCAACATTCACGGTGGTCAATCAAGAAAATTTCAGAGAGTTTTTGAAGTAACCTACAAGGTTTTTAATCTTGTAGGTTACTAAAAAACTACTATTCTAATCATCTAAACCAATCCAGCTCGTTTCAACAACGCCTCAACCTTCGGTTCTTGACCTCTAAATTTTTTATACAATTCCATAGGCAATTCGGTGCCGCCTTTAGAAAGTACATTATCTTTGAATTTTGTGGCAACTTCTTTATTAAAAATTCCTTTTTCTTGAAAATAAGCAAAAGCATCAGCATCCAAAACTTCTGCCCATTTGTAGCTGTAATACCCTGAAGAATAACCGCCTTGAAAAATGTGCGAAAACGAAGCACTCATGCAATTTTCTTCCACATCTGGATATAAATTGGTGCCTTCCATAGCTTGTTTTTCAAAGGTTTTTACATCTTGAATAGCTTGAACTTTGGAATGATAATTCATATCTAAAATTCCGAAACTCAACTGACGCAATGTTGCCATTCCTTCTAAGAAACTCGCGCTTTCTTTAATTTTTTCTACATATTCTTGCGGAATAATTTCTCCTATTTCATAATGTTTGGCAAACAAAGCCAAGGCTTCGGGTTCGTAGCACCAATTTTCCATCACTTGGCTTGGTAATTCCACAAAATCCCAATACACCGACGTTCCCGATAAACTTGGATAGGTTGTGTTGGCTAACATGCCGTGCAAAGCGTGTCCAAATTCGTGAAATAATGTGGTTACTTCATTGAAAGTTAACAAAGAAGGCTTCGATGCTGTTGGAGGTGTGAAATTACAAACGATAGAAACATGTGGTCGTTCATTAATTCCGTCTTTTATATATTGCGGTTTGTAGGACGTCATCCAAGCACCATTTCGTTTTCCTTTTCTTGGAAAAAAATCAGCATAGAAAACAGCAACTAATTGATTATCAAAATCAAAAACCTCAAAAGTTTGCACATCATCGTGGTATTTATCTATATCAAAAACTTCTTTGAACGTGATTCCGAATAACTTTTCAGCGATAGTGAAAGCTCCATTTAGCACATTTTCTAATTTAAAATAAGGTTTCAACAATTCATCATCTAAACTGAATAATTTTTGCTTTAGTTTTTCAGAATAATAAGCTCCGTCCCATTTTTCTAGTTGGTCAATTCCGTCTAATTCTTTGGCGAAAGCGGTTAACTGAGTAAATTCTTTTTCGGCTGCAGGCTTTGCTTTTTCTAACAAATCATTCAAAAACGATTGTACTTTTTCTGGATTTTGTGCCATTCGCTCTTCCAAAACAAAATGCGAATGAGAAGCATAACCTAATAAATTAGCTCTTTCGTGGCGCAGTTTTACAATGTTTTGCACATTCAATTCGTTGTTAAATTCATTGTTTTGAAAGGCTTTTTTTCCTGCGGCAATTACCATTTCTTTTCGCAATTCGCGATTATCAATATAGGTAACAAAAGGCAAATAACTCGGAAAATCGAGCGTGAAAATCCAACCTTTCAAATTTTTAGTCCCGACGCTTCGGGATGCTAAACTAGAAGCCATTTCTTTGGCATCATCGGGCAAACCAATTAAATCAGCTTCGTTAGTGATATGCAATTGATAGTTGTTGGTTTCTGCCAAAACATTTTCGCCATACGTTAGTTTCAGTTTGGCTAATTCGGTGTCAATTTCACGTAATTTTAATTTGTCATCTTCATTCAATAAAGCTCCATTTCTGGAAAATCCTTTGAATTTTTTGTCTAATAAAGTGGCTTGTTCGGTTGTTAAATTCAAATTGTCTTTTTGATCGTAAACGGTTTTTACACGTTTGAACAACTCTTCGTTTAAAGCAATATCATTGCTGAATTCAGTTAGCAAAGGCGAAACTTCTTGTGCGATTTTTTGCATTTCGTCGCAAGTTTCTGCCGAATTCAAATTGAAGAAAATAGAAGATAATCTGTCCAATTGTTCTCCTGAAAAATCTAAAGCAACAATTGTATTTTCGAATGTTGGCGTTTCAGAATTATTGATTATGGCATCAATTTCGGCTTTTGCTTTATCGATATTTTCGATAAAAGCGGGTTTATAATCTTCTAATTTTATTTGCGAAAAAGGTGCGGTGTTGTGTTTGGTGTTGAACGTTGATGTAAGAGTTTTCATTTTTGTATCACAGAGTTTCACAAAGTTTTTTCACAAAGTTTCACAGAGGTTTTTGTGTAACTCTGTGTTGAACTTCGTGTAACTTTGTGCAATTATTTATTATTTTAATTCAGATGCAGCTTTATTCACAGCTTCTTTAAGACTTTCTTTATAGAAAATTATTTTGTCTAACACGCATTTATCGTGACTTCCGATAATTTGTGCTGCAAGAATTCCGGCGTTTTTGGCTCCGTTTAGCGCAACCGTTGCTACAGGAACACCTCCTGGCATTTGCAAAATAGACAAAACCGAATCCCAACCATCTATAGAATTGCTCGATTTTACAGGAACGCCAATTACGGGAAGCGGACTCATGGAAGCGACCATTCCTGGTAAGTGAGCCGCACCACCAGCACCAGCAATAATTACTGAAATACCACGGGTGTGTGCATTTTTACTAAAATCGAATAATTTTTCGGGTGTTCGGTGTGCTGAAACGATATCGACTTCGGTTTCGATGTCAAATCCTTTTAAGATGTCGATGGCTTCTTGCATCACGGGCATATCGGAGATGGAACCCATTATTATGGCTATTTTACTCATGTTTTGTTGTTTTGTTATTTGAAAAATAAATATTTGATTAAATAGATTATAAATGTAATTATGAAAAGATAAAGAATGATTAATATAAGAAATAAAAAAAATGCTTTAATTCTTTCTCCTTGATATTCATTTTTATCAGATAAAATTATCCAATTCTTGTTTATAAGATTTGAAGAATCCGTCACATTAAAAAAATTAATGATTATATCTAAAATATCCATATTAACTTATCACTCTTATCGAATTCTTCACTTCCTCAGCAATTTTTCTCGCTTCCATCATATTTTCATTTACAATAGTAACATGTCCCATTTTACGAAAAGGACGGGTTTCTTTTTTACCATAAATATGAGGTGTAACGCCGTCAATTGCCATTATTTGTTCAATGTTTTCATATAAAACAGGTCCCGAAAAACCTTCTTCGCCCACCAAATTCACCATAATTCCGGCAACTTTGCTTGCAGTATTTCCTAAAGGTAAATTTAAAATAGATCGCAAATGATTTTCAAATTGCGAAGTATAACTCGCTTCAATTGAATAATGTCCCGAATTGTGTGGGCGAGGAGCAACTTCATTGACCAAAATTTCATCCTCTTCGGTTTGAAACATTTCTACAGCTAATAAACCAACATGGTTGAAGCTTTCAGAAACTTTCAAAGCTATATCTATCGCTTTTAGAGCCACTTTTTCGTCAATTCGAGCTGGGCAAATCACATATTCCACTTGGTTGGCTTCGGGATGAAACTCCATTTCTACAACAGGATACGTTTTCACTTCGCCCGAAAGGGAACGAGCAACAATTACGGCTAATTCATTTTTGAACGGAACCATCTGCTCAGCGATGCATTCCACATCAGGCAAATGGATTAAATCAATTGTTGATCTGCAAATTTTTACACCATTTCCATCATAACCAAATTGGGCACATTTCCAAACAAAAGGAAAATCTAAAGTGTCGTTTTCTAACGAATTTCTTAAATCATTCAAGTCAACATATCGCTGATGAGGTGAAGTAGGAATATTTTGTTCCGCATAAAAATCCTTCTGACGACCTTTGTTTTGTATTAATCGGAGGGTTTTTGGTGACGGAAAAACAGCTAAACCTTCTTTTTCTAGTTGGTCTAAAGCATCTAGATTTACATTTTCAATTTCAATGGTAAGCAAATTCACCATTTTTCCAAATTGATAAACGGTTTCATAATCCATTAAATTGCCTTTGTAAAAAGCATTGCATGCAAATCTACCAGGAGCTTCTTCACTTGGGTCCAAAACTAAAGTTTGAATGTCAAATTTTCTGGTTTCGGATAAAATCATTTTACCCAATTGGCCTCCGCCTAATATACCTAATTTAAAATCGGATGAGAAGTAGTTCATTATGTTGCTATTTGTATGATGTATATCGTTTGTCTTTTAGTGTAAAAATCATTTTATAAATTCATTAAAAATTCATCAGGTGTCAATACATTTATTTCTGCAAGTTTATAATCTTTTTTATCTCTGGTAATGATACAATCCATAGTGTTAATAGATTGAGCAGAAACTATTTGAATGGCGTCTTCAAAATCTTTATGATGTGATTTCAAGCTTTTTTTTAAAATATTAATATCCACAGGAATAATAGAAATATGTGTTAAAATATGTTCGATAGCTATTCTAGTCTTTTCTTCAGAAATTGATTTCTTTAATATATAATGAATAGTTGAAATCGTATTCGATGATGTGTAAAGAGTTATTTTTTTTTGAATTCCAAAATTGTAAATTTTTAACGAACTATCAATAAATGGAATTCTATTTGCGAAAACATCTACTAAAATATTTGTGTCAACAAAAATATTTATCATATGCCATATTTTTCTTTGTAATACTCTTCTTTAGCTTTTTTAATATCAAAATCATCTGGTAGTTTTATAATTCCAATCAATTTTTTTAATTGCGGGTCGATGTCTTCATATTCCTCTTTGTCCAATTTTTTGGTAGGTTTTTCAACTAAACTTTTAAAATAATTTTCAACCATTTCAGATAAACTTCTGCCCGTTCCTTTAGCATAGATTTTTGCCTTTTCTATGACTTCTTTTTCTAACGATAAAGTGAGTTTCGTATTCATGTACGTAATGTTTTCACAAATGTACGTAAAAAATATTTTTAAGGATTTAATTTTTTCAAAATATCTTTCACAGCAAAGCGATATCCTGAAGGTTTAGTACTAATATCCTTTGATAATATTGCAATTAATTCTTCTTTAATCCAATTGTATTTTGTACTTAAATTATATAAAGTTCGCATCGAATAGGCCGCGTTGGCTGTTTTATCGGTTTTAATCAAACAGTCAAAACAACATTCAATTATTTTTTCTTCTTGAAAACTGGATAGTTTTATTTGTTTGTTTTTAGATAAAAAAAGACAAATTTTTGTTAGTGATCTAAGTGAAGATTCATCTGAAATTTTGTGTAAAGAGCTACAAAATAAATCAATAAATGGAATGAAAATCGCTATTTTTTCTTCACAAATTAATTCTAAAATCCAACAAGCTTTATGATGGTTTTTGTCGGTATTTGAAAATCCAATAGATATTAAATCTTCTAAAAACATAGGGTTTTCAAACACATAATTTTTTAGTGTATCTCTTGATTCTCTGTGGGCTGAGCTAGAAGCAATTTTTTGGTAAAAATCATTTTTCATTTTGTAAATATATCAATTTTGCAAAAAAAATAAAATACTTACTAAATACTATTTTTTTCTTCATTAAATTTGTGACTTGGTTTTTTAAAATTAATTTAATTACCCTTATTTCAATAAAATAACTACTAACAAACTCTAAAATGATTAACATCGTTCTTTTCGGAAAACCCGGAGCAGGCAAAGGCACACAAGCTGAATTTTTAAAAGCAAAATACAATTTAACGCATCTTTCAACAGGTGATATTTTTAGATTTAACATTAAAAACGAAACAGAATTAGGTCAATTAGCCAAAACATATATGGATCAAGGCGATTTGGTTCCCGACGAAGTAACCATTAAAATGCTACAAAGCGAAGTGGATAAAAATCCAAATTCAGCAGGTTTTTTATTTGATGGTTTTCCAAGAACAATTGCGCAAGCTGAAGCATTAGATGCTTTTTTGATTTCTAAAAACCAACAAATAACCGCTACAATTGCCCTTGAAGCTGATGATGAAATTTTGGTTCAACGATTGTTAGAACGAGGCAAAACATCAGGAAGACCTGATGATCAGGACGAAGAAAAAATCAGAAATAGATACCAAGAGTACAACGAAAAAACGGCTCCTTTGATGGATTTTTATATTGGTCAAAACAAATTTCATTCAGTAAACGGTATTGGTTCTATAGCTGAAATCACTGAAAGGGTAAGCGCAATTATTAATAATTTGTAATGCATAGATAAATTTCGAGCATTCGATTTTTTTTTCGATATTTGCAAAAAGAAATTAGTTTTCCCGAAATTCGGGATTAATGCTTTTTTTTGCAACACTTGACTATGGAAATTTTAATTATACTTTTTTTAATTCTGTTAAATGGCGTTTTCTCTATGTCGGAAATCGCCCTTATATCTGCACGAAAAAACCGACTAGAAACTGCCGCTAAAAAAGGCAACAAAAACGCCAAAATCGCCTTGGATTTGTCAAATTCTCCAAACGAGTTTCTTTCAACCGTTCAAATCGGCATAACGCTAATCGGCATATTAACAGGTATTTACTCTGGAGACAAAATCACAACCGACGTAAAAGCATTCGTTGCGGAGTTCCAAGTTTTGCATCAGTATGCTGACTCAATTGCCGTGGGTATTGTGGTAGTAACACTAACTTTTTTCTCGCTAATTTTAGGCGAATTATTACCTAAACGAATTGGACTAAACTACCCTGAAGCAATTGCAAAAGCAGTTGCTATGCCCATGAAAATAGTTTCAACAATCACTATGCCTTTCATTTGGTTGCTTACATCGTCAACTGATTTTTTATTAAAAATTTTACAAATAAAACCAACAGCTGACGGAAAAGTTACTGAAGAAGAAATAAAAGCAATCATAAAAGAAGGTACCGAAGTAGGCGAAGTACAAGAAATTGAACAAGATATAGTGGAGCGAGTTTTTCATATTGGCGACCGAAAAGTAAATTCGTTAATGACCCATAGAAGTTCTATGGTTTACCTTTCTACCGAGGATACATTGAAAGAAATCAAAACCAAAGTTTTGGATGAATTACACTCAGTTTACCCCGTTTGCGAAGAAAATTTGGATGAAGTTATAGGTGTAGTTTACTTAAAAGACTTATTCGCAAACTTTGAAAAAGGATCTTTTGAACTCAAATCAATTGCCAAAGACCCAATATATTTTATCGAACACACATCTGCTTACAAAGCGCTTGAAAATTTCAAAAAATCAAAAGTTCATTATGCATTTGTTACTGATGAATATGGAGTTTTTCAAGGAATTATAACATTAAATGATATATTAGAAGCTCTCGTTGGCGATGCCTCAGATTTTGACGATAACGAGTACAAACTCATCGCTAATGAAGACGGTTCGTGGTTGGTAGATGGGCAATATTCTTTGCACGATTTCTTGACTTATTTTGATATGGACGAACTAACAACCGATTATGAAGTAACCACCGTAAGCGGTTTTATCATCACCGAATTAGGCGCCATACCCAAACAAGGCGACACCTTGATTTGGAATAAATTAAAATTTGAAGCTCACAAAATGGATGGTGTAAAGATTGAAAAAGTTGTAATTACAACATTAAAAGAATAAAAAAAATGACAGAAGGAAATTTTGTAGATTACGTAAAAATATATGTTACTTCAGGCAAAGGCGGGAAAGGATCAACCCACTTACATAGAGAAAAATTTATCGAAAAAGGAGGTCCAGATGGAGGTGATGGAGGCCGTGGCGGACACGTATATTTGCGCGGAAACAAAAACCTTTGGACACTTTTTCATCTCAAATTTGTAAAACACATGCGTGCCGGACACGGGGGCGACGGTGGAAGCTCTCGAAGCACTGGGCATGACGGCGAAGATAAATATGTAGAAGTGCCACTAGGAACCGTTGTAAAAGATATCGAAACAGGAGAAATATTATTCGAAATAACAGAACACGACGAGTTAAGAATAGTAGCAGAAGGCGGAAAAGGAGGACTTGGAAACTGGCATTTTAGAAGTTCAACCAACCAAACACCACGCTACTCGCAACCCGGAATGCCAACGCAAGAACTCGATGTAATACTTGAGCTAAAAGTCCTTGCCGACGTTGGTTTAGTAGGCTTTCCTAATGCAGGAAAATCAACACTTTTGTCGGTATTAACATCCGCAAAACCAAAAATTGCCGATTACCCATTTACAACCTTAAAACCCAATTTGGGCATTGTGGCATATCGCGAATTTCAATCGTTTGTTATAGCCGATATTCCCGGAATTATAGAAGGCGCTGCCGAAGGTAAAGGACTAGGTCACTACTTTCTCCGACATATAGAACGAAATTCGACTTTATTATTTTTGGTTCCAGCCGATGCCGACGATATCAAAAGAGAATACGAAATTCTACTCGATGAACTCCGTCGTTACAATCCAGAAATGCTCGACAAAGACCGACTTTTGGTCATTTCAAAATGCGATATGCTCGACGACGAACTTAAAGCAGAAATGAACCAATTACTCAAAAAAGAACTTAAAGGCGTACCTTTTATGTTCATATCTTCAATCGCCCAACAAGGACTCACCGAACTAAAGGACAAACTTTGGGAAATGCTCAACGTTGAAGACAACAAACCCGAAAACAGTCACGGAATTTAATTTTTTTTTTTAAGAAGCACACAATTCCGTTTCAAAAGACGTTTAGTCCCGCTTTCGCCTTTATCTCCCTCGCCCTACGGGACTTCGGGAGGATATCGGCTCTATCGGGGCTAAACATGACGAGTAGTTTTTCAGTTGCCTTTTTTGAGTTGCAAAGTTTTTAAGTTGCAAAGTTTTTAAATTTGTGCTAATTTGTAACTCGAGCAAAGCGAACAGACGAAGTAAATTTGTGGTCAACTTGAAATTGATGTTTTACCATCAAAATTAATAAGAATTAAGGTATGGCATGTGACTTCCCATAGTATTTTGGATAAATTTTTTAAGAGAGATGGGATTATTACACTTTAAAGGTATATTTTAACTTAGTCCTTACATAATATCCTTCATGTTCTCCTTGAAGCCATTTAGGTGACAATTCTAAAACTCTTTTAAGTTCTTTTCCCGAACCAACTTTGTCATCACTAATAATTTCAACGTTACTTATAGTTCCATCCATTTCTACAATAAAACTTACTGAAATCTCAGTGCCCTTTTTAGATTTTGAGTTTGTAAAATTTGTTTTTACGTATTCATCGAACTTCTTTCCTCCTTCAGGAAATTCTGGCGCAACTTGAATGTTTTCTGGGGTATATAAAACTCTTTGAAAAGGACTTATGTTGTCAGTTTTTTGAGCTGATATTTCATTAGCTAGTAGAATTATCATTAGGGATAAAAAATTTTTCATACGTTTTTTAGTTGATTTTTTTTAAATATTAAATTTCGAAACCTTCAAAATGTCTTCCAACAAAAATAGGTGGAAATTTTGGATACAAAACCATTCTTACTATTACATCGCAACAATTGAATAAAAGAAGATACGTAACTTTAACCGAATTACACTTACAACTCAACCCATCTCTCTTTGCGAACCGCCGAACAGTACCTCTACCTCCCGAAGCTTAGGCGAGAATACAATCGGTTTAACTCATTGATTTTATTTTTTATTGATATTATTTGATTACAATTCATTGCTCGGCTTTAAGCCGCAACGAAACTCTAGCTGTTGTGTGCTGTTATTTTTTTCGTTTCAATATTTTTTCAGCTCGTTTTGCTTCTTTTCGTTTTCGTTGCCATTCCCAAATTTTATGCTGAATAATTCCAAGACTAATTATTGAAAATCCTTTTGTAGGTTTTTTGAGCTCTTCAGGAATATTCCATTCTGTATTTTTTTTATTCCAATCTATTCTTTTTTCTCTGTCAGTTGGATTATATTTTAAGTTTGACTTTTTAAATTCTTTGTTGTTAAACTTTTCTACAATTCTTTTAAGCAATAAAAAAGTGTCTTTTTCGTAATCTGAAATTTCACTTTCCGATTTCTCAAAATAATAATCGGGTTCGGATGTCCAAAAAATAAGTGATGCAGTTCCTTTATCACATTTTTTGCTTTCAATTATCCATTTGAGTATTTCAACTCCATCATCCCAATTATAATTTTCAGCAAGATAATATTGGTCAGTTGCATTTAGCTTTTCAAAAAGTTTGAAGTCTGGTAAATAATTTTCGTCATCGCTATCGAATGAAAATTCGATGAAATTTTCTCTAATAAATTCTTCTTTATAAGGCAATATTATCATTTCGTTCTTTTTTCTGCGGTTTTCAAATATAATAGCATACAACTCATTTATATGCGATATAAAGATTCGCATATACACCCAGATTTGGGTAGATATACGAATGTTTTGTTTCGCTTTTTAATTTTTTCAAATTTAATAATTTATTCATACAGATCATCAAATGGGCTTTTAATTTTTCGTATATTTTTGTTTAAATAAATTATTTAATTGTGGTGGTTTGATTTAGTTTTTTTTTAATTATTTTTGAGATTTTCCTACGGAATGAAAACTTTGGGCACGAAGCAGGTGCTTGTTGTGTTGTAGGCGAACCTATTTTTTGCCACGGATTTAACAGATTTGACTGATTTTAACGGATTTTATTTGATTGAATTAACTGCTATGCGATTCCTACGGAATGAAAAACTTATTCAATGTCAATATCAAAAATCAATTGGTTTAACAACGAATTCAAAAACTTTAAACTTTAAACTTTATAACTATTTTCTTCTAAAAAACAACTCGTCAAGTCTAGCCCTGATAGAGCCGATATCCTTGCGTAGTTTACGGAGCAAGATAAAGGCGATAGCAGGACAAAATACCTGTTGGAACGGGTTTGTGTGCTTCTAAAAAAATCTACACCACAACCTTATAAACCTTATAAACTTAAATAAACCTCACCCCTTTACTTTGGGCTGGTGGCAATGACAAATTTAAGGTTGTTTTTGATGCCTATTTGGAGGACATCGACTAGGTCTTGTACTTGCAAATTGAAGGGTATGCGGACTACTACAGTTTGCTCTTTTGAGGCATCTATTTTGGTTAAAAGGGTTGACTCTAAATCGGTAAAAGCTACTTCCTCTTTGTCTAAATAAAATTTCTTATCTTCTGTAACAGAAAGGGTTATGAGTTGTTTGTTGGTTTTTTCGTTGGTTTTGGATTTGGGCAACGTCATTTTTATCACGTTCGGATTTGCTAATGTTGAGATGATTAAAAAGAACAAAAGCAAAAAAAACATGATGTCGCTAAGTGATGAAGTGGCGACTTCTGCATGGAATCGTTTATTTCGTTTTATTGCCATTTGGTCGTTGGATTATGTTAACAAAATCGAGTACTTGTTTTTGAACGGCAAGCGAAAAGTTGTCAATTTTTGAGTTGAATAAATGGTAGGCTGCATAGGCAATAATTCCTACTATTAGTCCGGCACCACTACTGATCATTTTTTCGTACAATCCGCCCGAAATGTTACCAATACTGATATCCTCGGTTTGTGATATGCTGTAAAATATTTTGATTACTCCACCAATGGTTCCAATAAAACCAAGTGTTGGCGCAATACCGGCTATTAATCCTAAATGTCCTAATCGGCGTTCCATTTGACCAATTTCGATATTAGCGGCTCTGTCCATGTTGGATTCTATTTCGGAAATGGGACGACCGATGGTTAAAATGCCTTCTTTTAAAATTATTCCTGACGCGGAGTTGGCTCTTTCGGCAAAAGAAATGGCTACATCAAGGTTTCCTGTATTCAAATTATCTTTGATATCGCGCATTAAATTAGGATCAATTTTGGAAACTTTGGCTATAAAAAGGTAGCGTTCAATGATAATATAAAAGGTGTAAAGCAGTAAAATCCCGATTGGAATTAAAAAAACTCCGCCTTTTAAGACAAATTCTAAGACTGAAATTTCGGTGTTTGCAGTAGGAACATTATCAACTAGTGCTGAAGTTGCGGCTTGGGCAAGTGTGTCGGTTTGTAATTTGATAAATAAATCGATCATATACTTTTATTTTATTATTTTATTGTAAAAAATAAGTTGAAATTTGCACTAAAGATAATTTCGTTTATTGTATTAAACTAAAAAAATCGTAAAATATTTTATAACGCATCAATTTTCGTTACAAATGAATTATAAAGATACCACTGAATGGCTTTTTAATCAGTTACCTATGTACCAAACGCAAGGTGCAACGGCGTACAAAGAAAATTTGGACAATACCTTATTATTACTCAAACATATTGGCAACCCTGACCAAAAAATAAAGTGCATTCACGTTGCAGGCACCAACGGAAAAGGTTCTACCTCTCACCTACTCGCCTCAGTTTATCAGGAAGCGGGTTATAAAGTTGGGCTTTACACATCACCACATTTAAAAGATTACAGAGAGCGAATTAAGATAAACGGAAAAGAAATTTCAGAAACTTTTGTATGCGAATTTGTTGCCAAAAACAAAGCTTTTTTTGAAAAACATGAACTCAGTTTTTTTGAAATGACCGTTGGATTGGCTTTTGAGTATTTTAATTTTGCCAAAACCGACATCAATATTATTGAAGTGGGACTTGGCGGACGACTGGATGCAACCAATGTAATTACTCCGTTGCTATCAGTAATTACCAATATTGGTTTGGATCACGTGCAGTTCTTGGGCGATACGCTTGCAAAAATTGCCTTTGAAAAAGGAGGTATTATTAAACCAAATGTTCCGGTAGTAATTGGTGAATATAGCGCAGAAACCAAACCTGTTTTCGAAAATTTAGCTGCCCAAAACAAAGCTCCCATCTATTTTGCATCCGATAAAAACCACCCCGATTACCCTTGCGAATTGAAAGGTGATTATCAAATAGCAAATAAAAAAACAGTACTTACAGCAATTCAATTACTTTCAGAAAAACTTCCTATTACAGAAGAAACACTAAAAAAAGGATTTGAAAAAGTAGTCCAAAACACAGGATTATTGGGTAGGTGGCAACAAATTGGAGCCAATCCAAAGACCATTTGCGACACAGCACACAATGCACATGGACTGGAAGTTGTGATGAAACAATTAAAAAACGAACCGTTTGATGCGTTACATATTGTTTTAGGATTTGTAAATGACAAAGATTTGGATAAAATTTTGCCGTTATTTCCACAAAAAGCAAACTATTATTTCAGTAAACCATCTATTTCAAGAGGATTGGATGAGAAAATTTTACTAAAAAAAGCTTCACAATTCAACCTTATTGGAACTGCATATAATTCTGTTTCAGAAGCTTACGAAGCAGCTTTAAAAAACGCAGCAGCAACTGATTTTATTTATATTGGCGGAAGTACATTTACTGTTGCAGAAGTTTTGTAAAAAATGTTTGCAGAATAAAAAATAAGCTATATATTTGCACCCTGTTAAAGATAAAAGGGCGATTAGCTCAGCTGGTTCAGAGCACCTCGTTTACACCGAGGGGGTCGGGGGTTCGAACCCCTCATCGCCCACCACTTTTATCACAATTATTGATAGTACCTTTAACGGGCGATTAGCTCAGCTGGTTCAGAGCACCTCGTTTACACCGAGGGGGTCGGGGGTTCGAACCCCTCATCGCCCACAAAAAACTTCAACAGAAATGTTGGAGTTTTTTTTTGCTAAAATTCAAAGAATCCTTAAATCTGTGAATCTGTGGCGATTTTTTTTTGCTACAGATTTCAAAGATTTTGCCCGAAAGAATCCTTAATATCTGTGAATCTGTGGCAAAGTTTTTTTTGCCACAGATTTCAAAGATTTTGCCCGAAAGAATCCGCTAAATCTGTGAATCTGTGGCGATTTTTTTTGCCACAGATTTCACAAATTAGCACAGATTTTTCCAATTAATTTCAAAGAATCCTTAATATCTGTGAATCTGTGGCAAAGTTTTTTTTGCCACAGATTTCAAAGATTTTGCCCGAAAGAATCCTTAATATCTGTGAATCTGTGGCGATTTTTTTTGCCACAGATTTCACAAATTAGCACAGATTTTTCCAATTAATTTCAAAGAATCCTTAATATCTGTGAATCTGTGGCAAAGTTTTTTTTGCCACAGATTTCA
>JBILQQ010000034.1:0-23846 GCA_044373115.1 Flavobacterium sp. | reverse complement strand
GATGGTATTCCAAATTATTTAGACTTAGATTCTGATGGAGATGGTATTCCAGATAGTATTGAAGATAATGGATGTACAGGAACAGCACCATGTACGCCAACAGATTCAGATGGTGATGGTATTCCAAATTATTTAGACTTAGATTCTGATGGAGATGGTATTCCAGATAGTATTGAAGATAATGGATGTACAGGAACAGCACCATGTACGCCAACAGATACAGATGGCGATGGTATTCCTAACTATTTAGACTTAGATTCTGATGGAGACGGTATTCCTGATAATCTTGAGGATGATGGATGTAATGGTATTGCACCATGTACGCCAACTGACACAGATGGCGATGGTATTCCTAACTATTTAGATTTAGATTCTGATGCAGACGGTATTCCAGATAGTATTGAAAACTCTCATTGTGCTGCTTCAGTAGCTGAATGTGATTCTGATGGTGATGGTATTCCTAACTATTTAGATTTGGATTCTGATAATGATGGTATTTTAGATAGTTTTGAAAATGCACAATGTACACCAGCAGTTGCAGAATGTGATACAGATGGCGATGGTATTCCTAACTATTTAGATCTTGATTCAGACGGTGATGGAATTAGCGATGTAATCGAAGCTAACGGTACAGATACTGATGGCGATGGTGAAGTTGATGGTCCAGTTAACGGAAACGGTGTTCCATCTAATGCTAATTCAGGTAACGGATTAACACCACCGGATACAGACGGTGATGGTCAAACTGATCCTTATGACTTTGGTAGTCAAGATTCTGACGGTGATGGTGTAACTAATGCTCAAGAAATTATTGACGGTACGGATCCAACGAATCCATGTGATTCAATAGAAGCTAATATTACATTGCCTCAATCTGCTTCATTCTTAGCAGGAGACTGTGACGGAGATGGTTTAACTAATTTACAAGAAATTGGTGATAATCCATTGATTCCAGATGACAACAATAATAATGGCACACCTGATTATCTTGAAATTAATGGTGGTGAGGATACAGGTGATATTGAAATATTTAATTTAGTAACTCCAAATGGAGATGGTGATAATGATGTATTTGTAATTAGAAATCTTGACAAATACTCTGTAAACACTTTAGAAATTTATAACAGATGGGGTGTTTTAGTTTATGAAACAAAAGGTTATGGACAAAACCAGAATTTCTTCAAAGGAGAATCTAACGGTAGAGTTACCATAGCTCAGTCTTCACAGTTGCCAGTAGGAACTTATTTCTATGTATTTAAATATACACATAATACTACAGGTGTAACTAAAACTAAAACGAGCTATTTATATATTAATAGATAATAATTAAAAAAATACAGGGAGTTAAACTCACTCCCTGTATCAATTAAATAATTTGAAAGATGAAAAGATTAATTTTACTACTGTTGTTTTCCATTAGTGCCATTTCAGCATACGCTCAACAAGATGCTCAATACACTCAGTATATGTATAATACGGTTAACATCAACCCTGCTTATGCTGGATCTCGTGGGGTTTTAAGTATCTTCGGATTACACAGGACCCAATGGGTTGGTATAGATGGGGCACCAGTTACAAATTCATTTTCATTGAACACACCAATTCAAAATTCAAATATTGGTTTTGGAGTTTCTGTTATAAATGATAGAATAGGGCCATCTGATGAAACATCAATTTCTGCCGATGTATCTTATACAATAAATACTTCTGAAAAGTATAAATTGTCTTTTGGAGTTAAAGCAACTGCAAATTTATTAAACATTGACTTTACAAGATTAAGTATTTATGATGTTGGAGATGCGCTCTCTCAATATAATATTGATAACAGATTTTCTCCAAATATTGGTGCTGGTATTTATTATCATTCAAATAAATCATACATTGGTTTGTCTGTACCTAACTTTTTGGAGACAAAACATTTCGATAAAGGACAGAATGTTTATAGTTCAAATTCAATTGCATCTGAAAAAATGCATTACTATTTAATTGCAGGACATGTTTTTGATTTGTCATCAAATGTAAAGTTGAAACCAACGCTATTAACAAAAATGGTTAAAGGAGCTCCTTTACAAGTTGATTTGTCTGCTAATTTTATTTTCAATGAGCGTTTTCATTTAGGCGGCGCCTACAGATGGAGTGCTGCAGGAAGTTTAATGGCAGGATTCCAAGTAAACAGCAATTGGTTTATAGGCTATGGTTACGATATGGAGGTGACAAAATTAGCAAACTACAATTCAGGTTCACATGAGATTTTCTTGCGATATGAATTTGCGAAAAAATATGATAAAATTATTTCACCAAGATTCTTCTAAATTTAAAAACATGAAAATTAAATTAGTAATTTTAGCTTTCCTTACAGTTACTCTTGTTAATGCTCAAAAAGCACAAGTTTCTTCTGCGGATAAAAAATTTGAAAATCTAGCCTACATAGACGCTATTTCAATTTATGAAGACGTAGCGAAAAAAGGGTACAAATCAACTGATCTTTTTCAAAAACTAGGTGATGCCAATTATTTCAATGCAAATTTGAAAGACGCAAACAAATGGTACACGGAGTTATTTGCTTTAAACCAAAAAGTAGAAGCAGAGTATTATTACAGGTATTCTCAAACCTTGAAATCAGTTGGAGATTATACTAAAGCGGATCAATATTTAAAATTGTTTTCAGAAGCAAATGAAGCAGATGTTAGAGCGAAATTATTTAAAGATAATCAAAATTATTTGGCAGAATTAAAAAAAGCATCAAGTCGATACGAAATTGAAGATTCTGGAATTAATTCAAAATTTTCAGATTATGGTGCTGCTAAAATAAACGGAAAATTCGTTTTTACTTCCACTAGAGATACTGGAGGCGTTTCAAATGTAAAACATAAATGGACAAATCAATCTTTCTCAAATTTATTTGATGCCGATGTAGATTCAGAGGGATATTTAAAAAACCCACAATCATTAGCAAAAAAAATAAATTCTAAGTTCAATGAGTCTTCTGCGGTATATACCAAAGACGGAAAAACCATGTATTTTACCAGAAATAATTATATCAATGGTAAAAAACAAAAAGATGGTAAAAACGTTACATTGTTAAAACTATACAAAGCTACTTTTGAAGACAGTAAGTGGGGTAGAGTTGAAGAACTTCCTTTTAATAGTAATCAATATAGTTGCGCTCATCCCGCTTTAAGTCCAGATGATTCCATTTTATATTTTGCTTCTGATATGCCTGGAACTATTGGGCTATCAGATATATTTAAGGTTACTATCAATAAAAATGGTAGTTTTGGAGTTCCACAAAATTTAGGAACCACTATAAATACTGAATCTAGAGAAACATTTCCATTTATTTCAGATGAGAACGAACTTATATTCGCATCAGATGGTCAACTAGGATTTGGAGGATTGGATGTTTTTTCAGTTAAGATATATGATGACGGTACCTATTCAAAAGTATTCAATGTTGGAGAACCCGTGAACAGTACACAAGATGATTTTGCTTATTTTATTGAATCGAAATCAAAAATGGGTTACTTTACTTCAAATAGAGATGGGGGTAAAGGACAAGATGATATTTATAAACTAAAGGAAATCACTCCATTAAAATATAAATGCGCTACCAATTTAACAGGAGTAATTGTTAATCAAGAAACCTCATTACCACAAAATAATGCTAAAGTAACTTTGTTTAATTCCGAAATGAAAGAAGTTGGAAGTCAATTTACTAATGAGCAAGGAGTTTATTCGTTTTCAGATTTAGAATGTGAAAAAGCATATTCAATTAGAGTTGAGTCAAAAGATTTTGAAGTTATGGAACAAAGGGTAGTAACTTCTTCAACTTCAGGTGATAAATTAATTAGAGATTTTAATATTTCTTCTAAATATAAGAAAATAGATGTTGGATCTGATTTGACTAAAAACATCCCTCTCAAACCTATTTATTTTGATACCGATAAATCAAATATTAGACCTGATGCCGAAAAAGAACTTATTATTGTTTTAAGTGTTATGAATGGTTTTCCAAATATGAAGTTAGCAATAAAAACACATACGGATTCCAGAGCCACTTCTGATTATAATATAAAATTATCCGAAAGACGTGCGGTTTCTATAATGAAATGGTTAATTAAAAATGGTATTTCAAAAAATCGGTTAACAGCTAAAGGTTATGGTGAAACCCAGTTAACTAATAATTGTTCAGATGGTATTGAATGCTCTGAAGATGAGCATCAAGCTAACAGAAGAAGTGAATTTATTATATTACAAAAATAATTCTATTCTCAATTATATTAAAAAAGGGGTGATTTTTAAATCGCCCCTTTTTTTAGTATTATATGTCAAATGGTTTTCTTTGTTTTTCTCTATAACTCACTATTTATCTTGAGACTGGTTTTTTATTACCTTGCTAAGGTAAGCAACATCTACTCCAATAAAAGAGGCAATGTGTTTTTGGCTTAATCTGCTGAGTACATCATTATTTTTTTTGTATAAATAGTGATACCTGTTTTCGGCATTCATAAACCGCAAAGCACTCGCTTGGTCCTGGTAGTCACATAATTTATTAAAAAGCTCATTCATAGCAAATAATGCTGCTTTATGATTATTTCTAACTATAAATTCTAATGTTGATTTTTTAATCGAAATAATTTCACAGTCTTCTACTGCATCAATGTAATGATCACTAGGGAGTTGGTAATGAAAGCTTCCAATTGAAGTGATAAAATCACCTTCTTTAACAAACCAAGTGTTCACTTCTTTACCATCGTTAATTATATATACCCTTAAAAGTCCTTTTTTAACATAATAGATTTCTTTGCATACTTGCCCTTCTCTTAAAATTATTTCTTTTTTCTTAAATTTTTTGCTAAAAAGAAGCGCAGCAATTTTTTCTAATATCGGTAAATCTTTTTTCTGAAAATATTTTTCAGACTCGAGAGATTTTTGAATAATATCCATAAAAAAATGTTATAATTTTAAGTTATTTTAATTTGATTTCGAGGGTTTTAGCTTTTTTAAAAATCGATAACAAATTACGCATTTTTTATTTATTAATGTTCAAAATATTGTATTTTTTTTTCTCACAATGTACAATTTTTACTACTAAGCAACATTGTATTTTTTTTTACAATTATTTTTAAAATCCCCAATTAGTGCTTTTTTTAGATTTTTTCAAATAATAATTTTTCTTAAAATTTTCATAATGCCAAAAATAGCATTTCATTTATGTCAATATTTTCGTAAAATAAATTATATTTTGTTAATATATATTAATTTATATTTTAATATAACAAACAAAATGTTAATTTATTTATAATTCAATAAATTTATTTTATTTTCAAATAGTTGTCATATAACAATTTTTTTCAGGTCTTTTACTATTAATTTTACTTCAGAATAATGAGAGAAATACATTAGAAATTAGCATTGAATTTTAGAGTTTAGTTTTAATTTAATTTTTAATATTGAATTTTGTTAATTATAATCAGGTAAACTGAAAATCACTTCAATTTTTTGAAATAGATTTTAAGTATTGTACATAGGTGTGGGGCATTTATATATACTGTTTACCTGATTTCTTCTTTTTTTAAAAATCCTTTTTTTTACATTTTCAGATAAAAATCTTCAACTATTTTTTTATACTCTTCAGTATATTTATGCCTTGAAATTTCTATTGTTAATTGGTTGATTTTAACGTGACTAATTTCTCGTTTAAATGCTACTAAGCTCCTTATTTCGTTGCTATTTACACTTCCTTTAACTCGTAAAATTTCAAATGGAAATAAGTAGCTTTCCTTGCACGAATTAATAAAGGAGTCTTCTTCTTTTCTTGGTAATATCACTGCAAATATACCCTTTTCAGAAAGTAATAAATCGGCAGCTTCTATTAATAGTTCAAAAGGTAAACTATTCTCTGATCGCGCTATTGTTCTTGATTCAGTTAAACAGGCATTATTGTCTGTGTAAAAGGGTGGATTAGAAACAATTATATCGTACTCATCTTCTGGGTCGTCTATAAGTTCGTCAATACCTGCATGAAAACAAAATAATCTATCAGACCAAGGTGATTTTTCAAAATTTTCTACACATTCTTCAAATGCATTGTCTTCAATTTCTATAGCATCAATTTGATCAGCACTACTTCTTTGAGCAAGCATAAGTGCAATTATACCTGTTCCTGATCCAATATCTAAAATGCTTTTAGGATTATTTTCTAAAGGACACCAAGCACCAAGTAAAACACCATCAGTACCAATTTTCATGGCGCTTTTTTCTTGTTTTACCGAAAACTGCTTAAAATGGAACAAATTAATATTGTTAAAGTTTTTGATTTTTTTTATAAGTACATTTCCACTAACCCTTCAGGTAAGTTCATAACTACTTTTTTGTTTTCACGATCAATTTTTACTAAAAACTGATCAATCATAGGTATAAGTAACTCTACAGATCCGTTTAAAACTTCAAACAATGGCTGTGCAGAACTATCGTTTATTGAGGCAATTACTCCAAAAACTCCCAATCGTTCGTCTTCAATTTCAAACCCAATAACTTCGTGAAAGTAAAATTTGTTGCCCTCAAGTTTTGGCAACATGGCTAGCGGCAAATATATGTCACTGCCCAATAATTTGTCGGCTTCTTCTTCGTTTGTTACGTCCTCAAATTGAACTCTTAAAAAATCCCCTTTGTGTAACGAACTGTTTTCAATAAAAAATGGAATCAAGTTTTTGTTAAATTCAACAAAAACCGATTCCATATCTTCATATAATTCAGGCTCGTCAGTATCTAAATAGATAAGTAATTCACCTTTAAAGCTAAATTTTTTCGCGATTTTGCCCAAATAGAAACAATCTTCTTTACGCATAATCGCTAGTAATTAAGCTTCTGCTTCTTCAGTTGTTTCACCTTCAGTTGCAGGTGCTTCTTCAGCAACTACTTCTTCAGAAGCTACTTCAGCAACTACTTCTTCAGCTACTTCTTCAACTGCCTCTTCAGCTTTTAAAGCGTCAGCTGCTGCTTTTATACGTTTTTCGTTAGCTTCTTGTTCAGCTTTAAATGCTTTTGCTTTTGCAGCTTGTTGAGCTTTTGATAAACCGTCTTTTTTAGCATCTACTTTTGAAGCTTTTGACTCTAACCAAGTTGCTAATTTAGCATCTGCTTGCTCTTGAGTTAATGCCCCTTTTCTTACTCCACCATCCAAGTGGTGTTTCAATAAAGCTCCTTTGTAAGATAAAATTGCTCTCGCAGTATCCGTAGGTTGCGCTCCATTGTGTAACCATTGAACAGCTTTGTCTAAGTTCAAATCAACTGTTGCAGGGTTTGTGTTTGGATTGTAAATACCCAATTTCTCTAGGAATTTACCGTCTCTTTTTGATCTTGCATCTGCTGCAACGATCCAGTAAAATGGTTTTTGTTTTTTACCGTGTCTTTGTAATCTAATTTTTACTGACATAATCTTTTGATTAAATTGTGAGGTTCACGACCTCGATTAATTAAGGTTGCAAAGATATAAAAATTTATTTAGCAAACAGCATCTTCATAAATTTTTGCGTTTTTTCTTTATTTTTATTTTTTAATTCAACAAAAAACCTATTTTTGTATAAAATATAACAGTTATTATAAATGAAAAATACAGCCTACCTAGTATTACTATCAATTTTATTTTATTCTTGCGCAAACGATGTTCAGTTTAGTAATCCTGGTTTCCAAGGATATAAAGATAATGTATTATGGAAAACCAACCAAATGACCGCAACCGAATCCGCAACCGCGGGAACAGTTAGCATTGTTGCAATTAATTCAGGTGAAACACTCAAAATTGACGCCCAATCTTCGGAAGTAGGAACCTACTATTTTGGTACATCAAACCAAGCCACTAAAGCAACTTTTTCAACATCAATTGACGGTGCAGCAACCGTTTTCACAACAGCTGCAATAACCGGTCAAGTTGCAGGAGTAGAAACACCACTCATAAACGTCGGTACAAACTACACCTCAGATTGCACTTTAGTAAACGGTGAGTACGTATGCAACACATCACACCAAACCACAACTACAGGCACAGGAGCAGGACTAAAAGTAGCCATTATAACATCAGCCGGAAAAGTAACGCAAGTTAAAATAGCATCTCCAGGAAATTACTACAAACCAGGCGATATTATCACAATTTCAGGAGGTAATGGGGCTGCCAAATTCAAAGTCCTTAATATAATGGGGAGCAATGGCGAAATTGAAATTACCGAAAACGACGGAAAAACCATCTCAGGTAAATTCAAATTCAACGCCGTAAAAAACCCTACAAACCCTCAAATTTCGGACATACTTAACTTTCAATACGGCGAATTTTACAAAGTGCCAATAACTCCAGCACCTTAAAATTAACCTTACATATAAAGAACAAAAGTCCACAAATTCAATTGTGGACTTTTTTATTTATGTTAATTATACCAAAAGTAAACAACTATCCATTAAAATAACCTACCTTTGTAATCAAATTTTAAAATAAATATATGAACATTTTTGTTGGAAGCCTTCCGTTTAGCATAGACGAAGCAGATTTAAGAGAGTCTTTTGAAGTATACGGATCGGTATCTTCTGTTAAAATTATAACTGATAAATTTACTGGAAGAAGTAAAGGTTTCGGTTTCATTGAAATGGAAAATGACGAAGAGGCACAAAAAGCAATTACAGAACTAAACGGTGCTACTGTTGAAGGTAGAACCATAGTTGTAAACAAGTCAGAACCTAAACCAGAAGGAGAAAGAAGATCTTTCAACAATGACCGTGGAGGTTATAATGGTGGTGGAAACTCACGCGGTGGTGGAAACTACGGTGGAGGAAACAGAGACAATAATGGTGGAGGAAACAGAGGTAGATACTAGTTTAAACCTAAATTATACAACAAGCCATACAGCAATGTGTGGCTTTTTTATTTGAAGCAAATGGCTCGGGCATTTTCAACCAACCATTTTCCCGCTTTTTGTTCCAATCTTTTTGTTTTTGAAAAAAAAACAAAAAGGATTTACACTTCAATCGGGGCTAAAAAATCAAGGCTTAGGCTACCAAAAACACCCCTAAACCCAAATCAAAACAAATTTTGTTAATAAAAAAAATTGATAAATTAAACCTTAAAATGTACTTTTGAAGTTATAATTTAGGCATCAGTAAAAAGTGATTAGTAAAGAGTGAAAATTGAAAAGTAAAAAGTGATAAGTGATTAGTAAAAAGTAAAAAGTGAAGAGTAAAAAGTGAAGAGTAAAAAGTAAAAAGTGAAGAGTAAAAAGTGAAGAGTAAATGACCATTTCACTAATTACTTATCACTAATTACTACTCACCAGTCACTTATCACTACTCACCAATCACTTATCACTTATCACTTACCACTTATCACTTATCACTTACCACTTATCACTTATCACTAATCTCTAATCACTAACTCATCCCAATGTACTTAATATTCGATACCGAAACCACAGGATTACCAAAAAATTGGTCAGCACCGCTAACCGATTCAGACAACTGGCCCCGTTGCGTGCAAATTGCATGGCAACTCCATGACGAAATGGGAAATCTTATCGAACACCAAGACTATTTAATACAACCCGACGGATTTAACATACCCTTCGATGCTGAAAGAGTACACGGAATTTCAACTGAATTAGCCCAAAAAGACGGGATTCCTTTAGCTGAAATGATTGAAAAATTTAACCAAGCACTATCCAAAACAAAATACATAGTAGGACAAAACCTAAGTTTTGACCTCAATATCATGGGTGCCGAATACCACAGAGCAGGAATCCAATCACCATTAAACTCAATGCCAATTCTTGACACCTGCACCGAAACAACAGCTGCATTACTCAAACTACCAGGCGGAAGAGGAGGGAAATTTAAACTACCAACACTAACCGAATTACACCAATATTTATTCAACCAACCTTTTGCCGAAGCGCACAACGCCACCGCCGACGTAGAAGCTACAACTCGCTGCTTTTTAGAATTAATAAAAAGACAAATTTTTACCAAAGAAGAACTGGATGTACCAGCCGATTATTTCAAAGAATTTAACGAAAAAAATCCGCAAACCATCCAATTAATTGGTTTAAAACACATCAATTTAAAACAAGAATCTGATAAAATCAGACAACAATTTGGAGATAAAGAGCATACTCCAATTTCAACCAAAACTCTTTCTGACAACAAAGAATTATTACAATCAACTGATTTTGTGCATCTTCACAATCATACTCAATTCTCTGTTTTGCAATCAACAGTCGCCATTGCCGACTTAGTTGCTGCTGCCGCAAAAAACAAAATGCCAGCTGTAGCAATGACAGACATCGGAAACATGATGGGTGCATTCCATTTTGTAAGAGATGTTTTAAATCATAATAAATCAGCGGAAGCTAAAAACAAAGAAGCCATTGAAGCTGGCGAATTACCCACCGAAACTATCATCAAACCCATTGTGGGTTGTGAGTTTTTTGTTTGCGAAAACCATTTAGATAAATCCAGAAAAGACAACGGATATCAGATTGTATTGTTAGCTAAAAACAAAAAAGGCTATCATAATTTAGCTAAAATGTCGTCCATTGCTTATACCGACGGGTTTTATTATGTACCAAGAATTGACAAACAAATTATTCAAAAATACAAAGATGACATCATTTGTTTAACAGGAAGTTTGTACGGCGAAGTTCCAAACAAATTACTAAATGTAGGTGAAAACCAAGCAGAAGAAGCACTACTTTGGTGGAAAAATCAATTTAATGACGATTTGTATGTAGAAATTACCCGACACAATCAAGAAGATGAAAACAGAGTCAACCAATCGTTAATTGCACTCGCAAAAAAACACCAAGTACAACTCATTGCTACCAATAACAATTTTTACATAAACAAACAAGATGCCAATGCGCACGATATTTTGCTTTGCGTTCGTGATGGCGAAAAACAAGCAACTCCAATAGGTAGAGGCAGAGGTTTTCGATTTGGTTTACCCAACCAAGAATATTATTTTAAGTCGGCAGATGAAATGAAAAAATTATTCTCTGACTTGCCTGAGGCAATTGTAAATTGTAAGGAAATAATCGATAAAATTGAAAGTTTTTCACTAGCACGCGATGTGTTATTGCCAAAATTTGAAATCCCAACCGAATTTATAATTCCTGATGATGCAACCGATGGAGGCAAAAGAGGTGAAAACTCCTATTTAAAACACCTTACTTTTAATGGTGCTAACAAACGCTACGGTGAAATTACTACTGAAATTCAAGAACGTATTGATTTTGAATTACTTACCATAGAAAACTCAGGCTATCCAGGTTATTTCTTAATTGTTCAAGATTTTATTGCCGCTGCCCGAAAAATGGGTGTTTCTGTTGGACCGGGTAGGGGATCGGCAGCAGGTTCGGTGGTGGCTTATTGTCTCGGAATTACAAATATTGACCCACTCAAATACAACTTGCTTTTTGAGCGTTTTCTTAATCCAGACAGGGTTTCCCTTCCCGATATTGATATTGATTTTGATGATGAAGGCAGAAGCAGCGTTATGGATTATGTAATCAATAAATATGGTTCAAAACAAGTAGCGCAAATTATTACCTATGGTACAATGGCAGCAAAATCATCGGTCAGAGATACTGCCCGAGTGTTGGATTTACCACTTTTTGAAGCAGATAAAATCGCTAAACTTATTCCAACAACTTTAAATCTTGCTAAAATATTTTCAATGGACGATGCCAAGCTCAAAGCAGCTTTGCGTCCCGAAGATTTTGATAAAGTAAAAGAATTAATTGCCTTAGGAAAAGGAGGCGATTTGGGCGGCGAAACTATTCAGCAAGCTCAAATTTTAGAAGGAAACCTCAGAAACACTGGGATTCATGCTTGCGGGGTTATTATTACACCAGATGATATAACCAATTTTGTACCTGTAGCAACAGCTAAAGATTCTGATTTATATGTTACTCAATTTGACAACTCTGTTGTAGAAAGTGCAGGTTTATTGAAAATGGATTTCTTGGGACTGAAAACTCTAACCTTGATTAAAGATACTGTCAAATTAGTAAAATACAGAACGGGCAAAGAAATTAACCCCGACGAATTTCCAATTGATGATTTAAAGACCTACGAACTTTTTCAACGAGGAGAAACAGTTGGTATTTTTCAGTATGAAAGTCCAGGAATGCAAAAATACATGAAGGAACTGAAACCAACCGTTTTTCCTGATTTGATTGCCATGAATGCTTTGTATCGTCCAGGTCCAATTGCTTATATTCCGAGTTTTATTAAAAGAAAAAATGGCGAAGAAGAAATTGTATATGACCTTGATGCCTGCGAAGAACTGTTAAAAGACACCTACGGAATTACCGTTTACCAAGAGCAAGTAATGCTTTTGTCACAAAAATTGGCCGATTTTTCTAAAGGTGATGCCGACGTTTTGCGTAAAGCAATGGGAAAAAAACAGCGAGACGTTTTGGATAAAATGAAGCCTAAATTTATTTCGCAAGCCGTTGCTAAAGGTCATGCAGAGGATAAATTAGAAAAAATTTGGAAAGATTGGGAAGCCTTTGCAGAGTATGCTTTTAATAAATCGCATTCCACTTGCTATGCTTGGATAGCTTACCAAACCGCCTACTTAAAAGCAAATTATCCAGCAGAATATATGGCGGCTGTTCTTTCTAATAATATGAATGACATTAAGCAGGTTTCCTTTTTCATGGAAGAATGTAAGCGAATGGGTTTAACCGTTTTAGGACCTGATGTCAATGAATCTTTTTACAAATTTACGGTAAACGATAATTATGCCGTTCGGTTTGGAATGGGCGCCGTTAAAGGGGTGGGTGCCAACGCAGTAGATACAATTGTTCAAAATAGAAAAGAAGGCGCTTACAAATCGATATTTGATTTAGCAAAAAAAATAGATTTACGTGCAGCAAACAAAAAAGCCTTTGAAAGTTTAGCTTTGGCAGGTGGATTTGATTGTTTTGAAAACACACATAGGGCACAATATTTTCATATTGAAGGCGAAGGAATTACTTTTTTAGAGAAAGCCATTCGATATGGTTCAAAATTTCAAGAAAATGAAAATTCATCTCAAGTAAGTCTTTTTGGCGAAAGCAGTGAAGTTCAAATAGCCGAGCCTATTGTGCCGCCTTGCGACGACTGGAGCACCATGGAAAAACTAGCCAAAGAAAAAGAAGTGGTAGGCATCTATATTTCGGGGCATCCGCTTGATGATTATCGATTTGAAATGAATCATTTTTGCAATATTCGTTTGTTTCAATTAAAAAGCCTAGAGTCACTTGTTGGAAAAACCCTCACTTTTGCAGGAATTGTTACTAATGTGCAATACCGAACCGGAAAAAACGGTAAAGATTGGGCCATGTTTACCCTAGAGGGCTATGACGAAAGTCATGATTTTAGAATATTTAATGAAGAGTATTTAAAATTCAGACATTATTTAGTTAATAATCAGTTTATATATTTTAAAATTGGAGTTAAAGACGGCTGGGTAAATCGCGAAACAGGCAAAAAATCTGACCCTCAAATTAACTTTCAAGACGCAAAATTATTAGCAGATGTGCTCCCTAATTTTGCCAAAAAGATTTCGATTCAACTCAATATTTTTGATTTAAAACAATATCTAATTCAAGAAATGGATGCTATTTTTAAAGCCAATCCTGGAAATAACTCTATTGTTTTTGAAGTGTTAGAAATTGAAAAAATCAGTAAAAAACCACTTACAGAAACAGTAGTTGAGCCAATAATTGTTAATTCGGATTTTGAAATTGACATTGATAATATTGACGATCAACCTGAAATGGAAAACGATAGTGCGCCCCAAACGCCTGAAATAATTGATGAAATCAAAGTAATCACAAAATTGGAGATGCCAAGCCGAAGACTGAAAGTTGCTATTTCCAAAGAATTATTGACAGACTTGGAACGATTAAATGTAAAGTTTAGATTGAATTAAGTATCAGTTTTGATGATGACAGAATAAAAAAAACAAATTTTATACTCTAAATTTAGATGAATATTTTATTTATCTTTGTATTCTAAAATAATTAGAAAAAATAAATTTTTTAAACAAAAATAATATGGCATTAGCAATCACAGATGCAACTTTTGACGAAGTAGTATTAAAATCAGACAAACCAGTAGTAGTAGATTTTTGGGCAGCATGGTGCGGACCTTGCAGAATGGTTGGACCAGTAATTGACGAAATTCACTCTGAATATGAGGGTAAAGCAGTTGTAGGTAAGGTAGATGTTGACGCAAATCAAGAGTTTGCTGCAAAATATGGCGTTCGAAACATTCCAACCGTATTGATTTTTCAAAACGGAGAAGTGGTAGGTCGTCAAGTTGGCGTTGCACCCAAAAAAACCTATACAGATGCAATTGATGCGTTACTGTAGTCAATTTTCTAAAAATAAATTTGAGGTCTAATGAAAATTAGACCTTTTTTTATGTAATAAATTCAATTAGTTTCAAATTTTCAAATTATCTTTGAAATATGAAGTTAGAAAATCAAAAAGAAATTATAGCAGGATTCAAAAACCTCGAATTAGTAGCCAATCAAGTGGTAGAAGGCTTTATTTCAGGTATGCACAAAAGCCCGTTTCATGGATTTTCGGCTGAATTTGCCGAACATAAAGTGTACAACTCTGGCGAAAGTACCAAGCATATTGATTGGAAATTGTTTGCTAAAACTGACCGTTTGTTTACCAAACGATTTGAAGAAGAAACCAATTTAAGATGCCATATAATTATTGACAATTCTTCATCAATGCACTTTCCGAAGGTTAATGATCAAGAATTTTACAAATCTAAAATTGGGTTTTCTGTACTTGCAGCTGCAGTGCTAATGAATTTGCTAAAAAAACAACGAGATGCATTTGGATTAAGTGTTTTTTCAGACACTTACGAATACTATGCCCCCGAAAAAGGAAGCGATAGGCACCACAGAATGTTATTAAATCAACTGGAAGGCTTAATTGAGCCGCCAAAAAGTTCAAAGAGTACCAATACTATAGATTTTTTACATCAAATTGCTGAAAAAATCCATCGCAGATCCATGATTGTTTTATTTACAGATATGTTTCAGTCCAATAACGACGAGGCGTTATTTAACGCTTTACAGCACCTAAAACACAATAAACACAAAGTAGTGCTGTTTCACGTTGTTGACAAAGAGAAAGAGCTGCTATTCGATTTTGGAGATGCTCCAAAACGTTTTGTTGACGTGGAAACTGGTGAAACAGTAGCGGTTTTTGCTCAAAACATACAGGAGGCTTATGAAAAAAAGGTAGCAACCTACTTTCAAAAACTAAATTTGGTATGCGCCCAAAACAAAATTAAGTACGTTGAGGTAAATTGTGGTGCCGATTTTGAAAAAATTATGACAACTTATTTAACTGAAAGACAAATGTTTGGTTAATTTTGTAAAAAAAAGATTAAAAAAAATTAAAAAAATAGTTGGAAAACTAAAAAACGGTTGTATATTTGCAACCGCAATAAAGCGATGGTTTGGTAGTTCAGTTGGTTAGAATACATGCCTGTCACGCATGGGGTCGCGGGTTCGAGTCCCGTCCAGACCGCTAAATTGGGATAATTAAAAAGCACTTTGGTAACAAAGTGCTTTTTTGCCCAAAATAGTAAATGAAATGTGAATTTTAATTTTTTATAATTATTATAAACATTCAAAATAGTTGTGTTGTTTTCGTCTCGAGCAATCGAGACATGGTTTAGTAGTTAGACCAATGAAAAGCTTTCCACTTTATTGTGGATGGCTTTTTTGCTTTATATAAATATGACATATTGAAAAATATTTTGTATTTTTGAAATCAGTTGCAACAAACAATTTTATTTTAAACACCAAGAAAACATCATTTTTGAAATGTTAGCACTTTTACAAATGGAAAAAAAAATTCAAAGACTATTATTTGCAGTACTATTTTTTGCTTCAACTTTGGTTTATGGTCAATCTAAACCAACCGATCCTGATATGAGTATTAAAAACTCTTTTTATAAAAAATTTAAAAGAGAAGTTTTATCTTATTCACACAAAGAATATGATGCCCTTTTTTTCGATTTTTTGAGTAAATCAAACGACTCAAAATCACTATTAACCAAAGAAGAGTATTATACCTATACAATCAAAATCGCCATTTATTCAGAAAAATTAGGGCTTTTGTATAAAAATAAAAAAGAGGAAGCAAATGCAACTAAACAAGAATGGTTCGATAAAAATTACTCAGATTACCTAACTTCAAAAAAATAATCCCTTGAAAAAAATTAGTTTTCTTTTATGTTTTTTGTTTTTGTTTTCTTGTCAAATTATTGATAAGAAAGTACCAACTGAACAGGAATTATTTGAAAAACAAATAAAAGAAATTAACTGGAGTGAGGTTGACGAATATCCTTCGTTTTTGGAATGTGATAAAATTTCTGACAATAACCAACGAAAACAATGCTTTTTTGAGTTTATGGCAACTACCATTCAGCAAAAACTTTCGGTTGAAGATTTAGCTGTTTTGTATCCTCAACTAGATACTATTGAAGTTAAAGTAACCGTTATGCCTGATTCAAGTTTACAGTTTGAACCTCAATTTAAATCCGACAGTTTGGCTTATGATAAAATAAAAATTGATAGTATTTTAAAAAGTAAACTAATTGATTTTCCAAAAGTGAATCCCGCTTTAAAGCGTGGAATCCCTGTTAAAACAGAATTTGTTTTACCCGTAATTATTAAATCAAATTAGTGAGTTTTCGATTTAAATTTTAAAACAAAATAGCTTCCTATAATTATCGGAAATACAATGTTTAAAATCCACATTAAAGTACTCATAAACACTACAACCCATTCATTTATACCCAATTCACCAAAAAAATATACCGCTACACTTCCCTTAATGGCAAAATCAAAAAGTTGAAAACTAGGAAGCGAATTTGCCAATAAATAAACAATAGAAATAGTAAAAAGTAAAGTGAAATAAGGTAATTGGATATCGTAAACTACAAATAAATAATAATACTGATGTGCTAAAATTAGAAATCGGATGGTGCCTAGAACTATGTTATTAATATGAATTTTTTTTGAAATAGCATAATTTGAATCAAAAATCCCACTCAAAAACTTATTTTTTAATTTTATTTGTTTCGCTAAATAGATTACTAAAATACTACCAAAAACAATTCCAAATATGCTGAATCCCAGCTTTGTATGGCCTAAAACAAAAAAACCAATTCCACCAAAAATCACGACAACTACCATTTGAATCCCGTTACAAAATAAATTCAGAAGAATTATATTTTTTGCCTTATCTTTTTTATAAAACATTGTTTTTCCAACATATTCTCCAATTCCGTAAGGGGTAAATACACCAAGAGTAAGTGCTACTAAAACTTGTTCAGTTGCTTGATTGAGTTTAATTTTTTTAAAACTAGCCACTAAATTTTGCCATTTTAATATTTCTATAAATCGATTAGCAAAACTAAATAGCAGGATGATAATCAGTTCACTAACGCTTGTTTTTTCTAAAATAAATTTTTTAGAATCCTCCCAATTTAAGTTTGGGTTATTGCTTATTTTTTGATAAATAAAATAAAATGCACCAATTACAATCAATAGTTTGATGATAAATACACTGAATTGTTTAGCTTTGTAAGGAATTGAAATCATGTTTGCAAAGAAACAAAACTTATATAAATAATTGACAACAGAACGCATCATATTAGGTATTGACCCTGGAACAACCATTATGGGGTTTGGATTGATTAAAGTAGTCAATAAAAAAATGGAATTTTTACAACTTAACGAGCTGATCTTAAATAAGTACGATGATCATTACATGAAACTCAAAGTTATTTTTGAACGTACCATTGAACTTATTGAAACTTTTCATCCCGACGAAATTGCTATTGAAGCGCCCTTTTTTGGTAAAAATGTGCAGTCCATGTTAAAGTTGGGTAGGGCACAGGGAGTTGCAATGGCAGCAGGATTATCAAGACAAATTCCAATTACCGAGTATGAACCAAAAAAAATTAAAATGGCAATTACAGGCAACGGAAATGCAAGTAAAGAGCAAGTTGCCAAAATGTTACAACAATTATTGGGATTAAAAGAATTACCAAAAAATCTTGATTCTACGGATGGTTTGGCTGCTGCCGTTTGTCATTTTTTTAATTCGGGAAGAGTAGAGCTTGGTAAAAGTTATTCGGGTTGGGACGCTTTTGTTAAGCAAAATGAAAATAGAGTGAAAAAATAATCAGTTTCAATTCGAGTACTATTAAAATAGATTAAATTTCTGCATGGCTTCAATATACATTCATATCCCTTTCTGTAAACAAGCTTGTCATTATTGTGACTTCCATTTTTCAACTTCTACAAAAAAGAAAGCCGAAATGTTGCTGGCATTGAGTAAAGAACTCGTTATGCGAAAACAAGAATGTCAAGATGAACCCATAGAAACCATTTATTTTGGTGGCGGAACACCCTCTGTTTTGGATGTTTCCGAAATAAATTTTTTAATTGCAACGGTTTATTCTCATTTCAAAATTGTTGATACCCCCGAAATTACTTTGGAGGCTAATCCTGATGATTTGTCTTTTGTAAAAATAAAAGCACTTTCTGAAACTAAAATAAATCGACTTTCAATTGGTGTTCAATCGTTTTTTGAAGATGATTTGCAGCTTATGAATCGTGCACACAATGCAAAAGAGGCACAAGAATCATTAACTATTGCAACCCACTATTTCGATTCAATTTCGATTGATTTGATTTATGGAATTCCGGGTTTAACCGACGAAAAATGGCTTCAAAATATTGAAAAAGCATTGTCTTTTCAGGTAAAACACATTTCTAGTTACGCATTAACTGTTGAGCCCAAAACGGCATTAGATAAATTTGTAAAAAAAGGAATTATTCAAGCACCAAGCGATATTGTGGCTTATAATCAATTTCATATTTTAGAAAAAAAACTAACTCAAAATGGATTTATTCATTATGAATTGTCCAATTTTGGTATAGAAAATTATTTTTCAAAAAACAATTCAGGTTATTGGTTGGGAAAAAAGTACATCGGTATTGGGCCATCTGCACACAGTTTTGACGGTCAAGTTAGAAGTTGGAATGCGTCCAATAATGCCAAATATATAAATAGTATAAATCTAAATATTTTGCCTTCTGAAAAAGAAGTTTTGTCGCTATCTGATCGCTATAATGAGTACGTTATGACGGGTTTACGAACAATTTGGGGCGTTTCATTTTTAAAAATCGAAAATGATTTTGGATTAAAATTCCTAAATTACATCTCAAAAAATGCTCAAAAATTTTGCGACAGAAAGCAATTAATTTTAGAAAATAATACATTAAAAGCCACCTCCGACGGCAAGTTTTTTATTGATGGTATTGCTTCAGAATTGTTTTGGGTAGATTAAATAAGTACCTACAACTACTTTATATTAAAAAAAGAGTGTAATGATTTATTTTTTATTTCACAAGGTTTTATTCAATGTTTTCGGGTGCAATTTGATTTTCGTTGTTAAGTTTGGCTGATTCTTGATCTAGTTTTTTCTTAACTTCATTGTAAATTTTTTTATAATCCTTTAAGTCTGATGCGTAAAATTGTGTGTTTTGGACAAATGTTAAACTATCAATTTTATATTTTTCTTTAATTAATTCAAACGGTTTTGGGTAATTGGTTTGTTGCCCCATAGTTTGAGATTTTAATGCTTCAAGGATGGCTAAATCATAAAGAATTTCAATCATTTGATCTCTTTCAATTCTAATTTTTGGCTCTTTTACAATTTCGTTTTTGCAACTTGATACAATACAAAGTAGCGACAAAATCAATATATATTTTTTCATATTATTTTATTTTCTATCAAAAAGTAAACGTTTACCAGCTTTTATTTCAGTAATTTTTCCGTTTTCAAATACCAATTCGCCGTTAATAAAAGTGTGCGAAATTTTGGTATTAAATGTTGTGCCTTCAAATGGTGACCAACCACATTTGTACAAAACATTTTCTTTAGTTACTTCCCAACTGTTTGATTTTTTTATCAAAACTAAATCGGCATAAAAGCCAGGCTTTATATACCCTCTTTTTTCAATTTTGAAAATTTTTGCGGGGTTGTGACAAAATTTTTCTACGATTTTTTCTACTGAAATTTTGCCTTGCAAATGCGCTTCAAATAATGCAACTAAAGCATGTTGAACAAGCGGCCCTCCTGATGGAGCCTCAGTATATTTTTTTGATTTTTCTTCCAAGGTGTGCGGTGCGTGGTCAGTGGCTATAACATCAATTGTGTCGTTTAATAATGCCTTCCAAAGCGCATCTCGGTCAGTAGCGGTTTTAACGGCTGGATTCCATTTAATGAAATTTCCTTTTGTAGCATAATCATCGTTGGTAAACCACAAATGGTGAATACATACTTCAGCAGTAATTTGTTTTTCTTCTAACGGAATTTTATTTGTAAACAACTCCATTTCTTTGGCTGTTGAAAGGTGGAAAACATGCAAGCGAGCCCCCGTTTTTTTAGCTAATTCAATTGCTTTTGACGATGATAAATAGCAGGCTTCTTCGCTTCGTATTAAATGATGGGCGGTAACAGGAATGGCATCGCCAAATTCATTTTTATATTTTTCGGTATTTGTTCTTATTGTTCCTTCATCTTCGCAATGAACGGCAATTAACATTTTTGTACTTGAAAATATTTTTTCTAAAGCCTCTTCGTTATCCACTAGCATATTCCCAGTTGATGAACCTAAAAATAATTTTATTCCAGCTACATTTCTTGGGTTTGTTTTAATAATTTCCTCTAAATTATCATTGGTTCCTCCCATCATAAACGAATAGTTGGCATACGAAGTGGCGGCTGCAATTTCATATTTTTGTTCAAGTAATTCTTGAGTGACTGCATTTGGAACGGTGTTTGGCTGTTCTATAAAAGAAGTGATTCCGCCAGCTATTGCAGCTCTTGATTCGGTTTCAATAGTGCCTTTATGAGTTAATCCAGGTTCTCTAAAATGAACTTGATCGTCAATTGCTCCCGGAATTAAATAACTCCCTTCAGCATCAATAATTGTATAATTGTTATCAGAAGCAATGTTTTTTGCAACCTCTATAATAAATTCATTTTCGATGAGTACATCGCCTTCTAGCACAATACCTTCGTTAACAATTTTTGCGTTTTTAATTAAAGTAATACTCATTATAATTGATTTAATAGTTGTCTAATTCGTAGTGAAAGCACGCCAAAAATGGCTTCTTTAATAATTGAGCCACTCATTTTTGACTGTCCTTTTGTTCGGTCAGTAAAAATTACAGGTACTTCATGTAATGTGAATTTTTTTGAATAGGCTCTATATTTCATTTCAATTTGAAACGCATAGCCAATAAATTTTATTTTATCCAAATTAATGCTTTCTAAAACTTTTCTGTTATAACAAATGAAACCTGCGGTGGTATCCATAATTTTCATACCAGTAATCATTCTTACATAAACTGAGGCAAAATAAGAAAGCAACACTCTGTTTAAAGGCCAGTTGACAACGTTAACTCCGGTTACATATCTGGAACCAATTGCTAAATCAGCCCCTGAGAAATGACACGATTCATATAGTTTTTCTAAATCATTTGGATTGTGCGAAAAATCGGCATCCATTTCATAAATATACTCATAATTTTTGGCCAAAGCCCATTTAAAACCATGAACGTAAGCTGTTCCTAATCCCGATTTTTTGGTTCTAACCTCAAGAAAAAGGCGGTCTGGAAATTCTGTTTGAAGTGATTTTACTTTGTCAAATGTTTTGTCGGGTGAATTATCATCAACAATTAAAATATGGAACTCTTTATGTAAAGACAAGGTCGCACGAATGATGCCCTCAATATTTTCAATTTCGTTATAAGTTGGAATAATTACGATGCCGCAGTTCATAGTTGATAAATAAAATTTCTACAAAAATAAACATTTTATTTTTTGTTAATCTTAATTATATTATAATAGTATCAACAAAGAAAATTTGTTAATTTTGCCGCATGATTTTACTACAATTAAAAAACAGGATTATAGAAGATAAAGATTGGACATTTATTGTTTTTGTCTTGGTCTTGTTGTTAATTGTATTTATAAAATCTTCTTTTGAAAAACGATTTTATGATTTTACTCGAATCATTATTTCGGACAAATACTTGCGTACTTACAAGGATAGTAGTAATCTTTTAACACCATTTACAATTTTAGTTTTTATTGTGAATGTATTTTCGTTTGCATTGTTTATTCAATTATTGGCACATGTAAATGGAATTTGTAACAAAACAGATTGGGTATTTTTTGTTAGGTCATTCTCATTTTTGATGGTTTTTATTTTGATAAAGTTTTTGCTTGAAAAAATTGTAGCAACTATTTTTGGAATAGAGGATGTTGTGGACGAATATAATTTAAGTAAAGTTAATTTCAGAACTTATATGGGACTGGTTTTGCTGCCAATTTCTATTATTATGTTTTATAATGCGGCAATTTTAGAAGTGTTAGTTGTTCCAGTTGCCTATATTTTACTGATATTAAATGCGTTAACTTATGGCATAACAATGGTGCGTTATCAAAATAATATTATTGACAAATTGTTTTATTTTATTTTGTATCTTTGCACCTTTGAAATAGCACCTTACTATTTCATTTATTATTTGATTATAAAAAATTAAAAAGTACATGTCAAAATTAAAAGTGAAAACAATTTTGGTGTCGCAACCAGAACCGAAAGTGGAGAACTCTCCTTATTTTGATTTGCAGCAAAAACACAAAGTAAAAATTGATTTTAGACCATTTATACATGTAGAAGGTTTGAGTGCTAAAGATATTCGGTCACAAAAAATTGATTTGAATAATTTTTCGGCAATTATCCTCACAAGTAAAAATGCAGTAGATCATTTTTTTAGAGCAGCAGAAGAAATGCGCTATAAAGTGCCTGAGGATTTGAAATATTTTTGTCAATCTGAAGCTATTGCTTACTATCTTCAAAAATATGTTGTGTATCGAAAACGTAAAATTTATGTTGGGCAAAAAGATTTTGCTGATATGACAACCTTATTTAAAAAGTATAAAGAAGAAAAGTATTTATTACCAGGTTCCGATCAATTAAATTTTGATATTCCACAAACATTAAATGCCTTAAAACTTAATTGGACTCAAGGAATTTTTTACAACACAGTGATGAGTGATTTATCTGACCTGGCTGATGTGCAATATGATATTTTAGCATTTTTTAGTCCAACAGGTATTAAGTCATTATTTAAAAACTTCCCTGATTTTAAACAAAACGATACTAGAATCGCCGTTTTTGGTAGTACTACACAAAAAGAGGCTTTGGATAACGGATTGCGAATTGATATTTTGGCGCCAACGCCAGAAACACCATCGATGACAATGGCGCTAGAAAAATATGTTGCTGAAGCTAATAAAGGAAAATAATTTTTTTGAAAATACATTAAAAAAAACCCAAAATCATATAGATTTTGGGTTTTTTTGTGTTTAGTGTAATTGTTTCCCTTTGTTTGGTAAATGGCTACAATTATTTATTTGTAATTTGGTGTTAATTAGTTAAGGTTTTAAAAAAAAAACAGCAACTGAAAAACTACTCGTCTATTTTAGCCCCGACAGAGCCGATATCCTTGCGAAGTCCCGAAGGGCGAGCAAGATAAAGGCGAAAGCGGGACTAAATGTGTGTTGAAACGGGATTGTGTTGCTCCTTATTATTAGTTTAATTTTGGTCCTGCTTCAACTAGTTTTTTTCCTTCTTCGTTGTCTGTATATTGTGTAAAGTTATTTATGAATAATTGGGCTAAATTTTTGGC
>JBILQQ010000010.1:0-86812 GCA_044373115.1 Flavobacterium sp. | reverse complement strand
TGAAACGGGATTGTGTTGCTCCTTATTATTAGTTTAATTTTGGTCCTGCTTCAACTAGTTTTTTTCCTTCTTCGTTGTCTGTATATTGTGTAAAGTTATTTATGAATAATTGGGCTAAATTTTTGGCTTTTTCTTCCCATTCATTTATGTTACTGTAGGTTGCTCGGGGGTCTAAAATGGCGTTGTCCACATCGTGCAAAGCCGTTGGTACAACAAAGTTGAAAACAGGAATTGTTTTTGTATCCGCTTTTTCAATTGATCCGTCTAAAATTGCATCAATAATGGCGCGGGTATCTTTAATGGAAATTCGTTTGCCTGTTCCGTTCCAGCCGGTATTTACCATGTAGGCAGTTGCGTTGTTGGCTTCCATTTTTTTAACTAATTCTTCACCGTATTTAGTTGGGTGTAGCGACAAAAATGCTTTTCCAAAACATGCAGAAAATGTGGGTTGTGGTTCGGTTACGCCTCTTTCTGTACCTGCCAATTTGGCTGTAAAACCAGAGAGAAAATAGTATTTTGTTTGCTCAGGGGTTAACTTGGAAACAGGTGGCATTACGCCAAATGCGTCGGCGGTTAAAAATATTACTTTTGTTGCAGGACCAGCTTTTGAAACTGGTTTTACAATGTTTTGAATATGGTCTATAGGGTACGAAACGCGGGTGTTTTGGGTTACCGATCCGTCTTTAAAATCAATTTTTCCGTTTGCATCCAAAGTTACGTTTTCTAATAAAGCGTCTTTTTTGATAGCTGCAAAAATATCAGGTTCGTTAGCTGCACTTAAATCGATAGTTTTGGCATAGCAGCCGCCTTCAAAATTAAATACACCTTCGTTGTCCCATCCGTGTTCATCGTCGCCTATTAATTCTCTTTTTGGGTCGGTTGACAATGTGGTTTTTCCAGTTCCTGAAAGTCCAAAAAACACAGCTACATCACCGTCTTTTCCTTTGTTTGCGGAGCAGTGCATGGAAGCGATTCCTTGTAAAGGCAAATAGTAATTCATCATTGAAAACATTCCTTTTTTCATTTCGCCGCCGTACCATGTACCTCCAATAAGTTGCATTTTTTCAGTTAAATTAAATGCTACATATACATCTGAGTTCATTTGGTGTGCTTCAAAATCTTTAAAATTAGTTTTTGATGCATTGATAACTATAAAGTCGGGTTCGCCAAAGTTTTCCAGTTCTTCGTCTGATGGTCTGATGAACATGTTTTTTACAAAATGAGCTTGCCAAGCAACTTCCATAATGAAGCGTACTTTTAATCGGGTGTTTTCGTTAGCGCCACAAAAAGCATCTACAACAAATAATCTTTTACCCGATAATTGGGTTACGGATGTTTCTTTTAGGGCATTCCAAGTTGTTTGAGAAATTGGTTTGTTGTCGTTTGGTGCTTTATCGGAATTCCACCATATACTGTTTTTTGTGATGGTATCTTCAACTATGTATTTGTCTTTAGGTGATCTTCCTGTAAATTCACCAGTCATTACATTAATGGCACCAAGCTCTGAAATTTGACCTTTTTCGTATCCTTCTAAATTTGAATCTAACTCTTCATTATATAAAGTTTCAAAGGATGGGTTATAAATTATTTCTGTGGGATTTTTTATTCCGTATTTCTCTAACGAAATCGTTTTCGTGGTTTGTGTGAAGTTGTCCATAAAAAATAAATTGTCTAGTTGTAAATTTTTTACAAAGGTAAAAATAATTAACTACAACGTTGTAATTAATTTGATTTTTCTGAACTTCTGAATAAAAATTCTTTTGCAAATAGTCCCCAGCCTAATATTAATAGTAATCCACCAATAGGTGTAATTATTCCTATGGGTTTAAAATTTATTCCCGTTACATTTGAGGTTGACAATAAATAAATTGACCCTGAAAAAAATAAGGTTCCAAATGAAATAAAGTAATATATATTTTTTTTTGAACGCTCTGAAATTCTGTTGTTTACACCTAAAAATAATAGGAAAAGCGCATGGTACATTTGGTATTTTACTCCCGTTTCAAAGGTTGCAAGTTGTTGTAAACTCAATACATCCTTTAATGCGTGTGCTCCAAATGCTCCTAATACTATTGCGGTTAAACCAAGAGTAGCTCCTGTTATATTCAATTTGTTTTCCATTACAATTGTTTTTTTTATACTTCAAAATTAGTTGAATTTAATGAAAACGAAAACAAATTGAGGTTTAAAATTATGATTTTCATAAAAATTGTTTTCAAATTAGTTCAAATTGTTACATTTGCCTTTCAAAATAATTCTAAATGAGATCTATATTAATACTTGGAGCTGGTCGTTCTGCATCATCATTGATTCAGTATTTATTACAAAAATCATCTGATGAAAATTTACATCTTACTATAGCCGATTTGTCCTTGGAGTTAGCTCTACAAAAAACAAACAACCATCCTAATGCTACGGCAATCCAAATTGATATTTTTAATGCGGAACAAAGACAAGCCGAAATTGCTAAATCCGATATTGTGGTTTCCATGTTGCCAGCTCATTTACATATTGAAGTGGCTAAAGATTGTATTCTTTTGAAAAAAAATATTGTTACAGCTTCCTATATTTCGGATGCTATGAAAGAATTGGATGAAGAAGCCAAGAAAAACAATCTTATTTTTATGAATGAAATTGGGCTTGATCCAGGAATTGACCACATAAGTGCCATGAAAATTATTGATGAAATTAAAGAAAAAGGAGGAAAACTTTTGCTTTTTGAATCCTTTTGTGGCGGACTTGTAGCTCCTGAATCGGATAATAATTTATGGAATTATAAATTTACGTGGGCGCCACGAAACGTGGTTTTGGCTGGTCAAGGCGGAACAGCAAAATTTATTCAGGAAGGAAAATACAAGTACATTCCGTACCATAAACTTTTTCGTAGAACTGAGTTTCTTGAAGTGGAAGGGTATGGGCGTTTTGAGGGGTATGCCAATCGTGATTCATTAAAATATCGAAGTATTTATGGTCTAGAAGATGTTTTAACTATGTATAGAGGTACCATCAGAAGGGTGGGTTTTTCTAAAGCTTGGAATATGTTTGTGCAACTTGGCATGACTGATGATTCGTATATAATTGATAATTCAGAAACTATAAGTTACAGAGATTTTATAAATCTGTTTTTGCCATATTCACCAACTGATTCTGTTGAAATTAAAACTAGAATGTCTTTAGGAATCGAACAAGACGACATTATGTGGGATAAGTTACTTGAGCTTGATTTGTTCAATCCAAATAAAATTGTTGGACTAAAAAATGCAACGCCAGCTCAAATCCTTGAAAAAATTTTAGCTGACAAATGGACGTTACAGCCTAGTGATAAAGATATGATTGTGATGTATCATAAATTTGGATATGAATTGGATGGTAAACAATTTCAAATTGATTCTAAAATGGTTTGTCTTGGCGATGATCAAATTTATACAGCTATGGCAAAAACCGTTGGATTACCAGTTGCGATGGCAACATTACTTATTTTAAATAAAAAAATAACCACTCCAGGTGTGCAGTTACCTACTCAAAAAGAAGTATATATGCCTATTTTGAATGAGTTAGCCTCTTTGGGGGTTGTTTTTAACGAAACGAGTATGCCTTATATAGGGTATAATCCTGATCGATTGATGGGAAATTAATTTTATAATTTTAGATAGTATTGGTTTATTTTTTCAAGCAAAAAAAGTATATTTGTTATAAATTATAAACACAATGAAGATTAATTCGTTACAAATTGAAATTGACGGTATTGATAAAGAAATTCTTCGTGATTTGATGGAGGATGCCCGCAAACCTATTTTGCAAATTGCTAATAAAATTGGAATTTCAGGAGCAGCAATTCACCAACGGTTAAAAAAACTTGAAGAAGCTGGAGTTATTTCTGGAAGTAAATTTATAATTGATCATAAAGTTTTAGGATACAAAACAATGGCATTTGTAGGTGTTTATTTGGACAAAGCAGCCAGTAATTACGAAGCCGTTAAAGAATTAAAAAAAATACCCGAAGTGCTTGAATGTCATTATACAACAGGTAATTGGAGTATATTAATCAAAATAATTTGCCGCGACAACGAACATCTAATGCAATTGTTAAACAAAAAAATTCAACCCATAAACGGTGTATCAAGAACAGAAACATTTATATCTTTGGAACAACAAATAGAACGTCAAATTCAGTTATAACCATGCTTAAAAATTATTCAAAAGAAAACGTCCTACTCGGATTTTATGTTATTTATATTTTAATTGCGGGACTTATGTTTGAGCTTTTTCCTGGCAACGAAAAACAACCCAACGGAGGTGTTTTAATGTTGTATTTGTTCATTCCAATCAGTATTGTTTATTTCATGGTGCACTTAATTCGTCAATTATTTGGCAAAAAAGACCATACCAAATGTATGCTTATTCATGGAGTCGTTTGGGCTTCAATTTTAGTAGTACTCACCGTTTTTAAATCATAAAAAAATCCGCTTACTAGCGGATTTTTTTCAATTTATACTTTCATTATTTCGGCTTCTTTAGCCACTAATAATTCGTCAATCTTTTTAATATAAGCGTCGGTTAATTTCTGAACATCATCTTCTGCACTTTTACAAGCATCTTCTGATGTGCCTTCTTTTTCCAACTTTTTTATATCAGTATTTGCATCTTTACGGGCATTTCTAATACCAATTTTAGCATCTTCTGCCTCAGTTTTGGCTTGTTTTGCCAAGTCACGACGACGCTCCTCAGTAAGTGGTGGTACACTAATAATAATTATGTCGCCATTATTCATCGGGTTAAACCCAATATTTGCAATCATAATTGCCTTTTCAATTGGCTGCAACATGCTTTTTTCAAACGGCTGAATCGTAATCGTTCTGGCATCAGGCACATTTAAATTAGCAACTTGCGAAAGCGGAGTTTGCGATCCATAATAATCAACAAAAACACTCCCCAACATCTGCGGAGAAGCCTTTCCAGCTCTAATGTTTAAAAATTCTTTTGCAAGATGATCTATAGAACCATTCATTGATTCTTTTGCCTCATCAATAATAAATTCAATTTCTTCAGTCATTTTTCTTTGATTTTGAGTTTATGAGTTTTTTTATTTTTTAATTTAAATAGTTACAACCGTTCCAACGTTTTGTCCTTCACAAATTTTAAGCAAATTCCCTTTTTTATTCATATCAAACACCACAATTGGAAGCTTATTTTCCTGACTCAATGTAAAAGCCGTTGTGTCCATTACATTCAATCCTTTTTTCAATACATCATCAAACGAAATAAAGTCAAATTTAGTAGCACTTTTATCCTTTTCAGGATCAGCGGTATAAACCCCATCCACACGAGTACCTTTCAATATCACATCAGCATTCACTTCCACACCACGCAAAACAGCAGCAGTATCAGTCGTAAAATAAGGATTACCAGTACCTGCACCAAAAATCACAATTCTGCCTTTTTCCAAGTGGCGCACAGCACGTCTTTTAATATAAGGTTCCGCAATCGACTCCATTTTTAAGGCCGTTTGCAATCTCGTTTTAAGCCCAACATCTTCCAAAGCACCTTGCAGCGCCATGCCGTTAATCACCGTAGCAAGCATACCCATATAATCGCCCTGCACACGATCCATTCCCGAACTCACACCAGCCACACCTCTAAAAATGTTGCCGCCACCAATTACAATAGCAATTTCTACCCCTTCATCATGAATTGCCTTAATCTCAGCAGCATATTCAGCCAAAGTTTTCGGGTCAATACCATACTGTTTTTCGCCCATCAGCGCCTCACCACTCAGTTTCAGAAGAATTCTATTGTATTTCATTTGGAGATTATTTATTATTTTGATGGTGCAAATATAAACATTTTCGCAAATTTTTTAAGCACAAGTTTTTTCTATTTTTTTTAAGAAGCACGCAACCACGTTTCAGTAGTCATTTTGTCCCGTTATCGCCTTTATCTCCTTTGCCCTTCGGGACTACAGGAGGATATCGGCTCTACCGGGGCTAAAATAGACGAATTGTATTTCAGTTGAAAAATAGTAGAAAGTCATAAAGTCAAAAGTCAAAAGTCAGAAAGTGTAACCGAAAACAAAACTCTGTTAGAGTTTGAACTTAAACAGGATTTGAAAAATTAATTTGTTTTAAAACTAAAAAAAATACGGTTTTTGGTTTATCAATATCCCGAAAAGTAGAGTTCTAAAATTATACAAACCTGAAACTATCAATCAAAACGTCCGCAACGACACACCTATACTAATAGTGCCCACAGAACTTGAATTGTGAATTGGCATATTGTAACCCGAAATTTCAATAAAGATATTCACATCTTGATCCGACTCATAACTGATGCTTAATTTTTTATAAGCTCCTGATAAATCACCTCTACCAAGGGCAAATCCCATTCCGTATCCCGCCTGAATCACAATGCGGTTGTCATAGCCAATGCTTGGACTTATGCGGAGATTTGCATACACGGGTACGGCAACAAGTTTTTCTCTACCTATATATTCAATCCCGGAGTGCGCACTGATGGCTACCCATTTTTTATGCTGAATACCATAACCAAACTTGGCGCTGACGCCATTTGGGTGAAACCAATAATCATTTCGGGTGCCAAATTGGTTGATCTCGCCATAATTGGCATTTGCCTTTAGCGAAACGGCAACGTCAAATTGTGTAAATGTGGTTCTTTTCTTATCAATATCTTTAGAGTCATACGATTCTTGGGCAAAAGAACTACTCGAGATAATAACTAAAAACAAGAAAATTTTATGCTTCATTGTTGTTGAGGTTTTCAAGAAAATGTTCGGGGTTGTGGGCGTTTTTTACATCATAAGCACCAATTTTTGTTCGTCGCAACGCTGATAAATGTGCTCCCGATTGAAGTGCGTTTCCAAAATCAAACGCCAACGACCGAATGTAAGTTCCTTTACTACATGTTACTCTAAAGTCAATGTTGGGAAGGTCTATTTTGGTAATTTCAAATTCGTAAATGGTAGTTTTTCGGGTACTTATTTCTACTTCTTCGCCGGCTCTTGCATGTTCGTACAGGCGTTTTCCATCTTTTTTAATAGCAGAAAAAACAGGTGGTTTTTGATCTATTTCGCCAATAAATTGCAGCGTTGTTTCTTGAATCAATTCGGGCGTAATATGATTTACAGGAAAAGTTTGACTGATTGCTGTTTCTAAATCATAAGAAGGTGTAGTGCCACCAACGGTTATAGTACCCGTATATTCTTTGGTTTGCGACTGTATTTCGGTAATTTTTTTGGTGAATTTTCCGGTGCAAACTATCAGCAATCCAGTTGCCAAAGGGTCTAACGTTCCAGCGTGACCAATTTTGAATTTTTTTGGCAAATTAAATTCTCTCTTCAAAAGGTATTTTAATTTATTCACCGCCTGGAACGAACTCCAAGTTAACGGTTTGTCAACTAATAAAACTTGACCTTCAAGAAAATCTTCGGCTGTTTTCAATAGAATTATTTTTGTATTGAGAAATAAATTAAAAGTGCAGTTCCAGCAATAATTCTGTAATATCCCCAAGGTTTAAAACCATATTTATTAATGATTTCTATAAAAAATTTAATAGCAAGTATTGCAACTACAAACGCCACAAGATTCCCAATCAAAAAAAGTTTGATCCCGTTATTGGTTTGTACCAAAAGTTCGTATCCTTTTAATTGGGTAGTTTCATAAGTTTTCAAAAAAACAGAATATGCCGTTACAGCAAGCATGGTTGGTACCGCAAGAAAAAACGAAAACTCGGCTGCGGTTTTTCGGGTTAATCCTTGTTGCATTCCTCCAATAATAGACGCTGCCGATCGGCTTGTGCCAGGCATCATCGCCAAACATTGCCAAAACCCAATAGTTACCGCTTTTTTTATGGTAACATCTTCTTCGGTATGTATTGTTGGATTCTTAAAAAATCGATCAATAAATAATAAAACAAATCCGCCTAAAATCAATACAATTGCAATAGGAATAGGACTTCCAAGAATCGCTTCAATTTTATCATCAAATAATTTACCCAAAACCAAAGCAGGCATTACTGCGCAGGCAAGTTTTATATAAAAATTAATTTTAGAAAAATCAAAGAATTTTTTCCAGTACAAAACAACAACGGCCAAAATAGCCCCAAATTGAATTGAAACCTGGAATAATTTTACAAAATCATCATTTTGAATACCAAAAAAAGAACTCGTAAAAATCATGTGTGCAGTTGACGAAACAGGAAGGTATTCTGTTAATCCTTCAACTAGTGCAATAAGTATCGCTTGAAAAACATCCATTTTTAGATGGTATAAAGTGGTTTAAATTACGCTGTGTAGCGCATTTTATTTTTTTGAATTTTTAAAAATAGAATAAATGGTAATCCCAAACCCTAACAAAACAAGGGTAGGAGCAAGCCTAATACGTTGGAAATTGAATACAGCATCATTAAATACTTTTGGATCATCACTTCCGCCGCCTGCCATTAGGATAAACCCAATTGCAATCACTGCAATTCCAATTAAAAGCCATTTATAATTTTCTTTTTCAAATAAAAATTCAGGTTTTTGCTCGTTTTTTTTCATTGTATTATTCGCTTAGCGTTTTTTATTTTTTTAATATAAATCGTCGGTTCTTAAATTCAAAAACCGTTGAGTTGCAAAGTGTGTGCTTATCCAAGTAATCAAAATTCCCAATACCAAAACCCCAAAAAGCACCAAACCTGTTAACAGGGGCTGATTAAAAATATCCAATTCCGGAAAATTGGTAGCAATATAAATCAATATTCCAACCAAAACCAATACGGCTAAAACCGACCCTATAATTCCTAAAACAATACTTTTTCTCACAAATGGTTTTCTAATAAATGCTTTGGTAGCACCCACCATTTGCATCGTTTTTATAATAAATCTATTAGCAAATATTGACAAACGCAACGAGCTGTTTATCAGTAAAATAGAAATAAAAGTAAACACACCACTAATTATTAATACCCAAAAACTAATACGTTTTATGTTTTCGTTTACAAGTGTTACCAACTGTTTGTCATACACAACATCAGCAACCATTTGGTTTTTTCTTATCTGCGTTTCTGCCTTCGAAAAACCTGGATTGGTAACATAATCTGCCTTCAAATGAATGTCGTACGAATTGTATAACGGATTGGCACCTAAATATTCTGTAAAATTTTCGCCTAACGCATCTTCATGATTTTTTGCTGCAGCTTCTTTTGATACAAAAGTAAAATCTTTAGCAAAAGCTGCCATTTTCATTTCCGATTCAAATGCCTTAAAAATAGTGTCGTTTGCTTCATTTTTAAAAAAAACAGTCATCACAATATCTTCCTTGAAATTATCAGACAAACGTTTGGAATTTATAATAAACAAACCCAATAAACCTACTAAAAAAAGCACTAAAAAAACACTCAATATAACTGAGAAATACGACGAAATTAACCTTCTTTTTTGATATTTATCAAATGATGATGCCATGAAATTTATTTTAAGCGGTAAAAATACTAAACAATTTTTGTTTTTATTATATAACGGCGACTAATTTATTTTTATTGTGAAAAATCATATATTTGCACAATGTTAAAATTAATTTTTCAACTAAACTAAATGCCACGATATGATTGCGAAACATTATACTATTATTTTTTATTTTTTACTTCTTTCTTCAATTTTAGTTTCAGCTCAAGATGCTGATAACAAAGGTGTTTACACTTTTTCTGACGGTTCAGTTCGGGTGTATCCAAAACCAAAATGGAAAGATATGATTACTAATATCCCAAAGGATTTTATTGCAACTGGCAAAAGCTTCGTGTCTAAAAATAATATTTGGTACACCGGTGGCGCACTAGCAACTACCGCTTTATTAATCCCTGTTGATCAAAAAATTGTGGACGAATCTCGAAATATAGCCGACAAAATGGGTTTGTCTCCCGATAATAAGTACGGTAAATTAGGATTTTTAAAAATTGTCCCTCAAAACATTGGCTCAGGATTTTACTTTGTCGGAAACGGAATGACAGTTATTTTAATTGGTTCTGGTTTTGCTGCCTACGGACTTATCGAAAACGATTACCGTGCCCAAGCAACAGCAAGCGGTTTAATGGAAAGCATGGTGGTTTCAGGTATTTTTGTACAAGCCCTAAAACGAATGACTGGGCGCGAAAGTCCGTTTATTGCCATTCAAAACGGCAACCCTGGTGGGCATTGGACTCCTTTCCCAAGTTTTCCCGCTTATGCCAATGAAACGCCTAGTTACGACGCAATGCCATCAGGTCATTTAACCACAATCATGTCGGCAGTAACCATCATATCAACTAATTATCCCGAGTACAAATGGGTAAAACCTGTTGGCTACACACTCATCACAGGCATGTGCCTCCAAATGATGCAAAGCCAAGTGCATTGGGCTTCCGATTATCCGCTTGCGCTTTTAATTGGCTATTTAAGCGGAAAAAACATTGCTAAAAACAGATTTCAACAATCAAATCCATCAGGCTCTCTGGAAAACACCAAAAATTACACCCTAAATGTAACAGGCAACCGAATAAACAATTTCAATCTAATTGGCGTTTCATTAACTTTTTAAATTCATAAGCATAACAATTGGAACCTAATGGCTCGGGCATTTTCCCAGCCATTTTCCCGCTTTGCGTTCCAATCTTTTTGTTTTTGAAAAAAAAACAAAAAGGATTTCCACTGCAATCGGGGGTAAGCCTCCATCTTTTCGGCATTTTCCAAACTTTTGGGCTTATACCAAACACTTATATAAAATAGCGCAATCTACTTGTTCTTTTTCTCCAATATTTCACAAAAAAATAATTACGTAGCCCAGCTATGAAATGATTTTTTTATAAAATCTTGAAAAAAAATAACGTCGCATCTTTAGACTATTTTATATAAGTGTTTGGTATTATTTAAAAAAGAGATAGTAACAACTACCATTTTTAATTTAAACCAATTTTCAACTCCCAATCATATAAGATAATACATCAGATTGTTTTACATTTGCAAAAAAAATCATCAGACACTCAAATGTCTTCATTTATATTTTATACAATGAAATACAATCCGAACGAAATTGAAGCCAAATGGCAAAAGTATTGGGCAGAAAATCAAACTTTTGCGGCGCAAAACAATTCTGAAACCCGAGGCGAAGCCGAACTGAGCGTAGCTAAACCCAAACATTATGTGTTAGACATGTTTCCTTATCCATCAGGTGCGGGATTGCATGTAGGGCATCCACTTGGATATATTGCTTCGGATGTATATTCGAGATACAAAAGACATCAAGGATTTAATGTGTTACACCCAATGGGTTATGATAGTTTTGGACTACCTGCAGAACAATATGCGATTCAAACGGGGCAACGTCCTGAAGATACTACTTCAGTAAACATTGACGGTGGAGTTGATAAAGAAGGTAACCAAATTGCAGGTTACAGAAAACAATTGGATAAAATTGGTTTTTCGTTTGATTGGTCTCGTGAGGTGCGCACATCAAACCCCGATTATTACAAACACACGCAATGGATTTTCATCCAATTATTTAATTCTTGGTACAATAAAAATTCAGATAAGGCAGAAGATATTTCGACTTTAATTGCCTTATTCGAAAAAGAGGGAAATGCTAATATAAATGCCGTTTGTGATGATAACATCGTCTCTTTTTCGGCTTCAGAATGGAATGCATTTTCATCTTCAGACCAACAAAAAATACTATTACAATACCGATTAACCTACTTGGCGGAAACCGAAGTAAATTGGTGTCCAGGATTAGGTACTGTTTTGGCGAACGACGAAATTGTAAACGGTGTTTCTGAACGCGGTGGATATCCGGTAATTCGTAAAAAAATGACCCAATGGAGCATGCGAATTTCAGCCTATGCCGAACGTTTATTGCAAGGTTTAGACACCATTGATTGGACTGAAAGCATCAAAGAAAGCCAACGCAACTGGATTGGAAAATCGGTTGGTGCAACAGTTTCGTTTAATGTAATTGCAAGCGAATTGAATCAAACTATAGACGTTTTCACAACTCGCCCTGATACTATTTTTGGAGTAACGTTTATGACTTTGGCGCCAGAACATGAATTGGTAGCGCAAATTACGACTCCAGAACAAAAACAAGCAGTTGAAGAATATATTGAAAAAACAGCCAAGCGTTCCGAACGTGAAAGAATGGCTGATGTGAAAACCATATCAGGTGTTTTTACAGGAGCTTATGCTGAACATCCTTTTACAAAAGAGCCGATTCCGGTTTGGATTGGCGATTATGTCTTAGCTGGATACGGAACAGGAGCTGTTATGGCAGTGCCCTGTGGCGACGAACGAGATTATGCATTTGCGAATTTCTTTAAAGGAACACTAGGAATGCCTGCTATTAAAAACATTTTTAATAAAGACATTTCAGAAGCGGCTTATGGAGATAAAGGCGGATTTGAATTAATTGATTCTGACTTTTTGAATGGTTTAGGCTACAAAGAAGGAACGAAAAAAGTAATCGAAGCTTTAGAAAAAATAGGACAAGGAAAAGGAAAGACGAATTACCGTTTGCGTGACGCTGTTTTCTCTCGTCAACGTTATTGGGGAGAACCTTTCCCTGTGTATTATGTAAATGGATTGCCTCAGATGATTGACGCACAACATTTGCCTATTATTTTACCAGAAGTCGAGAAATATTTACCTACCGAAGACGGTTTGCCCCCTTTGGGTAATGCTTCAGTTTGGGCTTGGGACATAGAAAAGTTGATGGTTGTTAGTTGTGAGTTGATAGATAATCAAACTGTATTTCCCTTAGAATTGAACACTATGCCAGGATGGGCAGGAAGCTCTTGGTATTGGATGCGATATATGGATGCGCACAACGAAAACGAATTTGCTAGTCAAGATGCCTTGAAATATTGGGAAAATGTCGATTTGTACATTGGCGGAAGCGAACATGCAACAGGCCATTTATTGTACTCCCGTTTTTGGAACAAATTTTTAAAAGACAAAGGCTTTGCGCCAACAGAAGAACCGTTCAAAAAACTGATTAATCAGGGAATGATTTTGGGAATGAGTGCGTTTGTATATCGTTTGGACGGAACCAATACGCATGTTTCTAAAAATCAAATTAAAGATCAAAAGGTACAACCTATTCACGTAGATGTTAATTTGATTAATAGCTCTGATGAGTTGGATATTGAAGCGTTTAAAAACTGGAGAGAAGATTATGCAAATGCTCAATTTATAACTGAGGATAATGGCAAATTCATCGTAGGTCGTGAAATCGAAAAAATGTCCAAATCCAAATACAATGTCGTTACGCCTGATTTGATTTGTGCCGAATATGGCGCCGATACTTTGCGTTTGTACGAAATGTTTTTAGGACCATTGGAACAAGCGAAGCCATGGAATACGGCTGGAATTTCAGGAGTTTTTGGTTTCTTAAAAAAACTATGTCGTTTGTATTTTGACGATAATGGTTTGATTGTTACTGACAATGAACCTTCAAAAGAAAGCTTAAAAACATTACATAAAACCATCAAAAAAGTAGCTGAGGATATTGAGAGTTTTTCATTCAACACGTCAGTTTCGCAATTTATGATTTGTGTCAACGAATTGTCAACGCAAAATTGTCATGAAAGAGCTGTTTTGGAACCATTAGCGATTTTAATTTCGCCGTATGCACCTCATATTGCGGAAGAATTATGGTCGTTATTAGGTCATTCAGATTCGATTTCAACCGTAGCTTTTCCAAAATTTGAAGCGGCTCATTTGGTAGAAAGCAGCAAAGAATATCCAGTTTCGTTCAACGGCAAAATGCGTTTTACTATGGAACTACCTTTGGATTTAACTAAGGAACAGATTGAGGAAATTGTCATGAAAGACGAGCGTACTTTACGCCAATTGGACGGAAGAACGCCTAACAAAGTAATTATTGTTCCTGGTAAAATTATTAATTTAGTAGGGTAAAAATATTAGTAAATCAAACTGTCTTCTCATGATTTAATACTAATTTATGAAAAGGCAGTTTTTTTTATGCTTACTTTTGTCAAAATTTTGATTTATTTCAAATGAAAAAATACGGTTTTTATTTAGTATTATTTTTTTGTCAGATTGTGTTTTCGCAAACTTTAATGAAAGGACAAGTGCTTGATTTTGATAGCACTGTACCAATTGCGTTTGCTAAAATTGACTATGGTAACCATTCGGTTTTTACCGATTGGGAAGGAAAATTTGAGTTAGAAATTCAGCAGGATAACAAGCCTATTGTTTTTTCAAAAAAAGGTTATCATACAAAAAATCATTATTTAACCTTTGGGAAACCCTTTTTGATTATAAAATTGGTGTCGGATGAATCATTGAAAAACCAAGAAATTTATTCTGAAAACCTTGTAAATACGATCATTAAAAATGTTGTTACAAATAAAAATAAAAACCAACCCGAACTTGTTTTTAATTCTTTTGAATACAAAAATTACGAGTACCTTTTAGTTTCTGCTCAAACTGATTCCATTTCAAGTTCAATAGATACTATTGTTAAAAAAAGATGGTTTTCTTCCAATAAAATTAGTTTGGATTCTACTAATTATAAGTTTAAAAAGCTATTGGAAAAACAGCATTTGTATCAAACTGAAAAAGTAAATCAAATTCAGTTTAACCAAAAAGGAACAAAAGAAACCATCATAGCTGCTCGAATGGCTGGTTTTCAAAAACCACTTTTTGAGTTTTTAGGGCTAAATTTAGTGTCGTACTCTTTGTATAATAACAAGTTGGATATTTTGGAAATACCTGTTCATAATCCAACCTCTAACAACGGAAGGTTATTGTTTAATTTTAAATTAATCGATACAGTTTCTATTGACGGACGACAAGCATTTCGTATTTATTTCCAGCCTAAAAACTTAAAAAAGAGCAGTTTAAGAGGATTGATTTTTATTGATACTGAAAATTTTGGAATAGCCAAGGCATTTTACCGTATTTATGGAATTGTAAATATTAATGCGCTTTTTACTTTTTCATTTTTGGAAAAAGAAAAAATTTGGTTTCCAAAAAAGAGAGATATTACAGTGGTTAAAGGAAATAATTCGGAGGATTTAAAAATTTTAGGTGGAACAATAAAATTTAGATCGAGTATTGAAAAAAACAAAAAAGATGCCTCAGATAATTTGTATCTAAAATTGGAATCGACACCATTTGACATTAAAATTAATCAACCCGTTACGTTTGAAACGCCAAAAATAAAAATAGACGCTCGTCAAGTAAACACATCAAAACCAGATAAATACTGGAATTTATTTAAAAAAGACACGATTGATTCTCGAAAATTAAATACCTATTTAAGATTAGATAGTTTGTCATTAGCTGAAAAAATAGAGAAGAAAATTATTTTAGGAAAAAAAATAATAAATGGCTATTTACCGGTTAGTTATGTTGATATTGATTTACGAAGTTTGGCAAAATACAACAACCACGAAGGTTTTCGTTTTGGATTAGGAGGCGTAACAAATTCAAAATTGTCTGAGATATATAAAATTCATTTTTATGGCGCTTATGGTTTAAAAGATGCGGTTTTTAAATTTGGAATTTCACCATCTTATTTAATTGACAAAGAAACAGATACGTGGGTGACTGCTTCTTATTTGGATGATATTAACGAAATTGGTCAAACGCAATTTGCAACTCAATCCCGACGGTACAAACTATACGACCCAAGACCATTAAATATTTCTACTTTTTATCAAAATAAATCAGCTTCGGTTTCGGTAGAGTCCAAGTTTATTCCAAAAACTGAAACTTATATAGGGCTGTCTTCTAGCACAATTACACCGCTTTTTGATTATGTATTTTCGCCAAATGGTAATCAATATTCTAGTTACTCCATTTCTGCAGCTCAATTTGCAATTCAATGGAATCCATTTAGTAACTATATGCAAACAACATCTGACAGGATTGAAAATGAAAAAAAATGGCCTAAATTTTCATTTCAAATTACCAAATCTATCCCAAATTTTGTTGGAAACGATTTTGATTTTACAAAATTTGATTTTAAAATAATTCACGAAATCCCATATTTGTCGGGTCAAAGCACCTCATTTTATTTTATGGGAGGTGTAGCTGTTGGAAATTTACCTCTTACGCATCTTTACAGTATTGTACCAAATAATTTGAATAAAGAAACTTTGTTGCAGCGAATAACTTTTGCGGGAAAAAATAGTTTTGAAACAATGTATTTTAATGAATTCTTTTCTAGTAAATATTTCAGTTTTCAAGCACGTCATACATTCAATAAAGTTAAATTAGCGTATAAAATTAAACCAAAAATATCTGTAGTTTCAAGGTTTGCATTTGGTAGTATGGACCAACCCGAAAATCATTTAAACTTTGCCTATAACACTCTTGAAAAAGGGTTTTTTGAAAGTGGTATCGAGATGAATCAAATTTATCAAGGCTTTGGATTAACTGGTTTTTTTAGGTATGGACCTTATGCTTTTTCTAAAATTGAAGATAATATTTCAATTAAAATTAGTTATGTTTTGGATTTGGGATTTTAAGGTTTTATAATTAAAACCGAAGGTATTGTACTGATCCAAATGCTTTGAGAATCCACTATTTTTTTCCAACTATCTAGTGAAATAATCATCAAATCTTGCTTGGCTAAAAAGCCAGCTTTCATCTTAGTTTCATTTAATACCTCTATATTTTTTGGGTATAATTGGGTTATTGCTTCTACCTTTATTTCAATTTCTTGGCTGTTTTTTATTTGATTATCAATATCTATTAAAGTGATTTTAGAATTGCTATTGAAAATTAATTTTTCAACATATTCAAATAAGAACGTATCCTCTGCTGAAGAAATTGTTACAAAAACATCCTGAATTTGGGTTAAGTCTTTATCAATAAATATACCTAGTGGTATTTTAGATTTTGAAATCATCAATCTCGTTCGGTCATCAAAAGGAGAGTTTTGAAACAACCCTTCTTTACCTGTAAATTTATCCAATAATCGATCGGGGTTAATGATTCTCGTAGTAAAACCTAACACTTTACCTAAAAGAGTTCCTTCAAAAATTGATTTTCCTAATCCAACTAAAACTAAATCAAAATTTCCCTTTGAGGCAATATCTGTAATGTCTGTTTCAATATCAACGGTTGCTTTAAAAAGGGTTGTAATTTCTTGATTTAGTAACTTTGCTTCTTCAATTATCGGTTCAAAAACATCGTTTTCATATTCTTCCAAGTTGTAAGCATGCAATTCATCTGAAAGTGATAAATGTAAAGCTGTTATATTCGTATTTTCATTTTGTTTTTTCACAAACCCGTTGGCTAATTTTAAAAGAGTTTTACCTTTTTCGGTATTGCTAAAAGAAAGTAAAATTTTAAAGTTTCTGTTAGAAATTTCTTTTGGAAGTAATGAGTCTTTTCGTTTAAATATATAATTAATTATGTCTATGGCAGGACCTGTCATAAAAGTTGTTACCAAAGCCATTATTACCATCATTGTAAACACCTCTGCAGACAAAACGCCAAGATCATAACCGATGTTTAGTACCACTAATTCCATTAGCCCTCGGGTATTCATTAAAGCTCCAATAGTTAAGCTATCCCGCCAGTTTTGTCCAACAAACTTTGCAGCAAGTGCACTGCCAAAGAATTTACCTGCCACCGCAACAAGGATAATAAAACCAGTGATTTTAAGCAAATAAGGATCGTTAATCAATCCAATTTGAGTACGCAAACCGGTGAAAACAAAAAATAAAGGAAGTAATAAAATCAGTGAAACATCTTCAACTTTTTCAATAATTATAGTTCTAATTCTTGAAATGTCGGGCATTATTGCTCCCGTTAAAAACGCACCAAACAAAGCGTGAATTCCAATTATTTCTGACAAATAAGATGAAATAATGAGTGTTAATAAGAAAATAGCAACAACGGGTTTGCTTAAATTTTCACGGGTTGCATACAAATCTCCAACTTTTTTAAGAAAAGGTTTTACAAGAAATAACATCATTAAAACATAAACCGAAGCAAGTAAAATTACATAAAGCGAACTAGCAAATGTTCCCGCTTTTACAATTGCTATAACCGCTGCAAGTAAGCACCAAGCCGTTATATCGTCTGCGGCGGCACAAGTTATAACTATAGCTCCCAATCGGGTTTTATGGATTCCTCGTTCTTGGACTATACGTGCCAAAACAGGAAAAGCCGTAATACTCATTGCAATTCCCATAAAAAGGCTAAAAGATAAAAATTCAACACCTGGTGGTGCAAATTTGTTATAAATAAAATAGGATAAGCCAATGCCTAGCGCAAAAGGAATTATTATACTAGCATGACTAATTACTACGGCATCATTTGCTTTGTTTTTTAGTACTTTTAAATCGAGTTCCATACCAATTACAAACATAAAAAGAATCAGTCCGATTTGGCTCAAAAACTGAAGGTTTCCTAAAGATGCAATTGGGAAAAGAAGGCTTGAATATTCAGGAAAATACATTCCAACTACTGAAGGTCCCAGAAAAATTCCAGCAATAATTTCACCAATTACCGAGGGTTGACCAATTTTTCGGAACAACCAACCAAAAAGCCGCGCAGTAATAATTATGGTTATAATTTGTAACAATAAAATGGCTAACGGATGACTCAAATTGTGAGTAATTGATTCTAAAAACTGATTAAAAAAACTTTCCTTAGATACTGATGCTGTAATGTTACGTCCAATTTCTAACAATTTTCCTTTAGAAACTATCCAAAAAATTAATGCCGTAAATCCACCAGTTACAGCGAAGTAGAAAATAGTGTTTTTTAATTTATTTTTCATTTTTTGATGGTCCTTAGTATAATTTTACAAATATTAGAAAATTTATTTCAAATTTGGTAGAATCAATCAAAAAATAGCATAAAAATAATATTAGTTTTTTTATTTTTGTTTGTGGTTTACCAAATTAATTAAACCATTTTGACTACCTTTGCACCCCATTTTGGTAGTTATGAAAAAGATGTTAGGTATTGGTTTTTGGGCTTTAATTGCCCGAATAATCCTTAGAAATAGAATTGCAATTATTGTCGGAATTGTTTTAATAACAATTTTGATGGCTTTGCAATGGAAAAATATTCGATTTACTCAAACTGAAGCCAATTTAATTCCTGCAGATGACAGTGTAAATGTTAACTACAATGCTTTTTTAGATAAATTTGGCGAAGAAGGAAATTTAGTGGTAATTGCCACAAAAGATAAAAAATTGTTTACACCAAAAGTTTTTTTACAATGGCAACAATTGATGAACGAAATCAAAGCTAATAAAGAAGTTTCGCTCGTTTTGTCTATTGATAATTTGAAAAAACTAACAAAAAATGACACCCTTCAAAAATTTGAACTAACCCCTTTTGTTAATCCAGATAAAATTAACGACGCAAATTATTTAAAGTCGCTTCAAAACGATTTTTTTGTTAATATGCCTTTTTACGAGGGATTATTGTACAACAAAAAATCGGGTGCTATTCGTTCAGCTATTTATTTAGATAAAAAAATAATTAATACCAAAGCCCGAAAATTATTTGTTTTAAACAAACTAATTCCAGCTTTAGAAAAATTTGAAAGTGCATCAGGAGTAACACTTCACACTTCGGGAATGCCCTATATTAGAACCCTTAATGCTAAAACAATTATTGACGAAATAGGCTTGTTTATTGTTGCCGCATTGTTAATTACCTCATTGATTTTTTACTTCTTTTTTAGGTCATTTCGTGCCACAATGATTTCATTAATTATTGTAATTATTGGGGTTATGTGGTCGTTTGGAATTTTAGGATTTTTAGGATACGAAATCACTGTACTTACCGCACTTGTGCCAACATTGGTTATTGTTATTGGTGTGCCCAATTGTATTTTCTTAATCAATAAATACCACCAAGAATATCAAATACATGCCAACAAAGCAAAGGCATTGCAACGCGTTATTACAAAAACGGGTACTGCAACATTAATGACCAACATTACGACTGCAGTTGGTTTTGCTACTTTTATTGCAACAAATAATGTTTTATTGACCGAGTTTGGCGTAGTCACTTCAATTAACATTATTGCTATTTATTTGCTTTGTTTGTTTCTAATTCCAGTGTTTTTTAGCTATACACCAGCGCCAATACCAAGGCATTTGGGTCATTTGGAGCGCGAATATATTACCTCTTTTATGGCGTGGATTGTTCGAACTGTTAAATACAATAGGGTTGGGGTTTATTCAACAGCAGTTGTGTTACTTATTTTGGGAATAATAGGGATTTATGAAATAAAAATATCAGGCAGTATCATTGAAGATATGCCCAAAAAGACAGACTTTTTTGCGGATATTCGTTTTTTTGAAAAAGAATTTGACGGTGTAATGCCTTTGGAAATAATGATTGATACCAAACGAAAAAAGGGCGTCATGAAACTTTCGGTACTTAAAAAAATGGAAGATTTGGAAGAAACTATTCAGGAAATTCCTGAGTTGTCAAAACCATTATCAATCGTTAATTTGGTCAAATATGCCAAACAAGCTTATTATAATGGCAACCCAGATTACTACCAATTACCAACCCCACAGGAACAAACCTTCATTTTATCGTATATAAAAAATTCAACCCAAAACACTTCCGATAATTTGCTGAAAAGCTATGTGGACAAATCAGGTCAATTTGCTCGTATTACAACTTTTATTAAAGATGAAAATGGCGAAAAAATGGATGAAATTGAACAAAGAATTAGGATTAAAGCCGAAAAATTATTTCCTTCAGATAGATATAATGTAATCATTACAGGCAAAGCTTCTGTATTTCAAAAAGGCACAAAATATTTGTTAGATAACTTGTTGTCCTCTTTGTTATTTGCCTTTTTGTTAACGGCTGGTTTGGTGGCAATTATGTTCAAATCATTCAAAATGGTATTGGTTTCAATCATTCCAAATTTATTGCCCTTGTTGCTTACCGCTGGATTGATGGGCTTTTTGGGAATCCCACTAAAACCATCAACAATTTTGGTTTTTGGTATTGCATTTGGACTATCCGTTGATGATACGCTAAGGTTTTTGGCGCAATATCGTTTGGAACTTGCCAGAAACGATTGGAAAATAAAAAAATCAGTATTTGCTACTTTTAATGACGCTGGGATAAGTATGTTTTATACATCAATTGTGTTGTTTTTTGGTTTTTCGGTTTTTATGCTGTCCAGTTTTGGTGGTACCATAGCATTAGGCGGTTTGGTTTCAATAACACTATGTTTTGGAATGTTGTCTAACTTGGTTTTATTGCCATCACTCGTTTTAACACTAAATAAAAAACTAGCCATCGAACAAGAATACAGCGAACCAATCATTGATATTTTAGAAATATCAGATGAAGAAATAGACGCATTAGAAAAAAATAATTAAATAAATTATATTTGCATACTGATTTGTTAATTTGATGCAAATCAAAAAAAATTAAAATCGATTTTTAAAATGAAACATACCAAAGTAAAAGACTTATTAAACAGTACCAAAACCCTACATGAAGTAAATGCTAAAGGATGGGTAAGAACTTTTAGAAACAATCAATTTATTGCATTGAACGACGGTTCAACTATTAATAATATCCAATGTGTTGTTGATTTTGAAAACACACCTGAAGAAACTTTAAAACGAATTACCACTGGCGCAGCCATTTCAGTTACAGGTGAGCTTGTTGAAAGTAAAGGTGCCGGTCAAAAATATGAAATTCAAGTAACTAAACTTGAAATTTTAGGTGATTCAGATGCTGAAAAATTTCCGATGCAACCAAAAAAACATTCTTTAGAATTTCTTAGAGAAAATGCACATTTACGTGTTCGAACGAATGCTTTTGGAGCAATTATGAGAGTTCGTTCGGTGTTGGCTCATGCGGTACATACATATTTTCAAGAAAGAGGATTTGTATATGTAAATACACCAATTATTACAGGTTCTGATGCAGAAGGTGCTGGTGAAATGTTTAAAGTTACCGCATTGCCATTTGACGAAACTCCTCGAACTGAAGAGGGAAAGGTTGATTATAAAAAAGATTTTTTTGGAAAAGAAACCAATCTTACCGTATCTGGTCAATTAGAAGGAGAAACGTTTGCTATGGCTTTGGGTCAAATATATACTTTCGGACCTACTTTTCGAGCTGAAAACTCAAATACGTCAAGACACTTGGCAGAGTTTTGGATGATTGAACCCGAAGTAGCTTTCAATAATTTGGATGATAATATGGATTTGGCGGAAGATTTTATTCAATTTGTAATCAAATATACAATGGATAAATGTGCTGACGATTTAAAGTTTTTGGAAACCAGATTGTTAGAAGAAGAAAAATCAAAACCACAAGCAGACAGAAGTGAATTGGCACTTTTAGACAAATTAAATTTTGTACTTGAAAATAATTTCAAGAGAGTTTCTTATACCGAAGCTATTGATATTTTGAGAGATTCAACTCCAAACAAAAAGAAAAAATTTAGTTATATTATTAACGAATGGGGTGCCGATTTACAAAGTGAGCACGAGCGTTATTTGGTTGAAAAACATTTTAAATGTCCTGTAATCTTGTATGATTATCCGGCTAATATTAAAGCATTTTATATGCGATTGAATGAAGACGGAAAAACAGTTCGTGCAATGGACATCCTTTTTCCTGGAATTGGTGAAATTGTTGGAGGTTCACAAAGAGAAGAGCGTTATGATGTATTGGTAGAAAAAATGAAAGCATTAGGTATTGATGAAGAAGAACTTTGGTGGTATCTGGATACTAGAAGATTTGGATCGGCAGTGCACTCTGGATTTGGATTAGGTTTTGAAAGACTTGTACTTTTTGTAACTGGAATGACTAACATTAGAGACGTAATTCCTTTTCCAAGAACGCCACAAAACGCTGAATTTTAAAAAGATCAATTTTAAAAAGGCAATTTATTGAAATTTCAACACCTAATCGAGTAATCAAAAAACAATGCTAAAACAAAATCTTCAATTCAAATTATCTCAAAAATTATCTCCTCAACAAATTCAGTTGATGAAGTTAATTCAGTTGCCAACTTTGGCTTTTGAACAACGATTGTTGGAAGAAATGAATGAAAATCCTGCACTTGAATCGGGTAATGAAGCTGATGATTTTGAAAAAGATGATTTTGATACACAAGACGATTATGATGAATATGATGGAAATGATTCTATTGAAACTGATGATATCAATATTGACGAATATTTAAGTAATGACGAAATTCCAGATTATAAATTACAAGCTAATAATTTTAGCGAAGACGATGATGAAAGAGAAAGCCCTTTTGCCTCGCCAGTAAGTTTTCATCAAGATTTGATTAATCAGCTAAATACATTTATTTTATCTGATTCAGATAGGGAAATTGCTGAGTTTTTAGTTGGTAGCATTGACGATATGGGATATATTCGTAGAACAATTCAGGATATTGTTGACGATTTGGCTTTTACTCAAGCTATTTATACCGATGAGAAAAATGTAGAACGAATGCTGCAAGTAATTCATGAACTTGAACCATCAGGTGTTGGAGCTCGCGATTTGCAAGAATGTTTGTTGTTGCAATTAAAACACAAAACACCTACTGAATATAATGAACTTGCTTCGGATATTGTAACCAACCAATTTGAAGCATTTACAAAAAAACATTACGATAAACTGCTTCAAAAATATGCCATTTCAAATGAGCAATTAAAAAAAGCAATCCATGAAATTGAGAAATTAAACCCAAAACCAGGCGGTTCATTTACTGGAAATAACAAAATAACCGAAAATATTGTACCCGATTTTGCGATCAGAATAAATGATGGTGAGCTTGAACTTACTTTAAACGGGCGAAATGCACCTTCACTTCATGTGTCAAAAGATTACCAAGAGATGATGCAAACTTACAAAGATTCCAAGGATAAATCCAATTCGCAAAAAGATGCGGTGCAGTTTATCAAACAAAAATTGGATTCGGCTAAGTGGTTTATTGACGCCATCAAGCAACGTCAGGAAACTTTGTTTGTGACTATGAACGCCATCATGCACTTTCAGCAAGACTATTTTTTGGAAGGTGAAGAAACAAGTCTTAAGCCTATGATTTTGAAAGACATAGCAGATATGGTTGGGTTAGATATTTCGACTGTATCTCGTGTAGCAAATAGCAAATATGTTGATACGCCTTATGGTACAAAATTGATTAAAGAATTTTTCTCTGAAGCGATGAAAAATGACCAAGGCGAAGATGTTTCAACTTTAGAAATCAAGAAAATTCTTCAAAATGTAATTGCCGACGAAGACAAACACAAACCTCTTCCAGACGATCAACTTGCTGAAATTTTAAAAGAAAAAGGCTACCCAATTGCCCGACGAACCATTGCAAAATATAGAGAACAATTGGATATTCCTGTAGCAAGGATGCGGAAGAAGATTTAGTTTTTTGATTTTTTCTTGTCATTCCGAATTAAGTAGGAATCGCATAAGTTACTCTTTTTATGTGGTTCAGCTTCGTTTTTCTGATATTTCTATAGTTGGGCTACTGCTAATTTGCTCCTCATTTGTTGCATTTAACTTTCCATAATTTTTTTGTTTTCAATATCCTATTTTGAATTCTTAAAAAAATGCGTTCATACTCCCTAAAACATAAAAAATAAATTAGTAAGTTTGTAGTACTAAACTTTTGGTTATGACTACAATTGCTCTAAAAAAATATTTGATTTCTAAAATTAATCTTTTAGAAGACGATGCTGTTTTAAAACAACTAAAAAAAATTGTTCAAAACAATGAAAAGGTGTATCAACTTTCAGATTATCAAATTAAAAGACTAGAAGAATCAAGAAAGCAATTTGCAGAGGGAAATTTTTATACTCAAGACGAAGTTGATGTAATAGTTGAAAAATGGTTAAAAGAAAAATAAATTGGTCAAGTAATGCTTTAATGGATTTACTTGAGATAATTCAATATTATAACAATAGAAACAAAAGCAAAATATACAGCACTAAACTCAATAGTGAAATTAAATTAATTTTAAAAACAATTGATTTTACAGTTTCTTTACCGCAGAAAACTGCAATTCCAAATCTGTTTTACTTTACTCATAAACATATTACTGTTTGTTTTGAAATTTATGAAAATGAACTCAAAATTCAACTTGTAATTGACGATAGAAGAAACCCTCAATTAATAAATCGTCTATTAATTAATTTGGATTAAAAATTTATTTGATAAAAATATTATTATTGAAAGAAAGGCTACCCAATTGCCCGACGAACCATTGCAAAATATAGAGAACAACTCGATATTCCTGTAGCAAGGATGCGGAAGAAGATTTAGATTTTTGATTTTTTTTAGTTTTCAAATTTTAAAACCTAACCAGAAATAAATTCTTGATTTTTAGTAAATTTTTAGAAATAATTACAAAGTCAGGCGATTTTATTAAACGGAATAAATAAGATTTCTAATGATTTACTAATCTAATATTTTTGTTGTGGGTTTATTATTTATATTTTGATTCCCCTGATATTGTAAATGATGTGGCTAAAATTATTCCTACACCCATTGTTATATAAAATAACTTGACAAATCCTTCCATCGGAATGATAAATGCTAGTGAAAACAAAATAATTCCTGCTAAATAATCAAACAACAAATGTAATTTCATCGGTATTATCTTAACTAAACTTGTTGAGTAAACTGTTAACAAGCTGTATATAAAGTTAGAAAATCCTATTCCTATTGGAATCCAAAAAACGATACTGGAAACTTTTTTGAAATCAAAAATCAAGGGCACACATATTAAACAGACATCAACAATGTAATCAAAATGCTATGAAATGATGGGCTTATTATTTTTAAGCTTTTCATCATTCTAGTTTTTAGTAAAGATAGTTTTTTACAATTAAAATGAATCAATTGTATTGCGTAAGTTATGTAATTTGGTAAGATAAACAATTAATGCTATTGCATTGGAAACGCTTATTACGGCTAGTGTTGTGAGTGCTGTCGCTATCATTTGTTAAAAATTACTTGGTTGGTAGTTGTTTAAAATGGTTGGTATAAACCTGGGTGTGGTTTGTTCCATTTTTTGTAATTTTTATGCTATGCCCCCAAATAGTATTGCTCATAATTATTCTTTTTATTAATTTACAATCAACTTGTGGGGGAAGTATGATGGGGCAAATGTAGGCGGGTTAAATGATAAAAAAGTTGTGATTTAACAAGTTTTAAAATTTTAACATTTTATTCGTCTTTATTACGGGGGCTTGCGTGAGGGATAGTAGTGGAAAGCCCACAGCAGCCTGTAGCGGCAGCGGAAGGCTGCGAGGACTTGGAACGGATAGCCCGCCCTTGTTTAAAAAGGAAGTGAGGCATCGAACGAATTTTTTAAACAAGGGCACGCCCTAAAAAAAATTAAAGTATGTAAAATTGTAGCCCGATGTTTAGGGTTTTTATGTCAAGGTTTTCGGTTCCAATTTGTTTGTTTTTAAACAGTGTATTGAATCCGTAATAAACATAAATGTTCCAAGTGTTCCAACCTGCTGCAAGTGTTGCGCCGTAGCTAATTTTGTTGAGGTCGGTGTTGTTTTTTATTGTTACTTCACTTGTGGTTGAGGTGAATGTGTATTTGCTGTTTAGTAAATAGCTGATTTTGAATCCTGTATAAATGCGCCAGAAACGGTGGTTGTTTGCAGTTGAGTTACGCCAACGAAACTCCAAAGGGATTTCTATATGGTGCAAAACGAGTTTGTTTTTGGAATAGTTTGTGGATTGAGGTGTAATTTGATAGTCAATTTGACCTGTTGAGGTTTGTGCTAGTAGCAGGTTGGTGTTGTATCCGCTGTACGAATAGCCTATTCCGGCTGCAATTGCAAGGGTTCGGTCTTTGTTGATGGGCATATCTCTGAGAAATCCGCCTGATAAACCTGCTGAAAACTGATTTTGAGTTAGAAGTGCGGGTTTTTTGTATAGGTTATTGTAGGTGAAATTGAAATAAAATTGGTCTTCACGGTAAAGCGAATCGGAAGCAATGGTGTCTGTGGCTATTTCTTGTTGTGCAAAAATAGGGTTTAAAACAAACAGCATTAAAACAAGAAATAAATTTCGCATGGTGAAGTAATTTATTCGTTTAGTACTGAATTTTGCAGAGAGGATGGGATTCGAACCCACGATACAGTTACCCATATACAAACTTTCCAGGCTTGCTCCTTCAACCACTCGGACACCTCTCTAATTGGTTGCAAATAACCGTAAAAAAAAGCTAATTTCCAAAGATTATTCCATTTCTCCTCGTAAAGATGTTTCAAATATGGTTTTGAAGAGTGTTGGCGCTACATTTAGACCTAATAAGTACATTAGTTTTGTTATGGCTGCTTCGGTGGTGATGTCTTTTCCTGATATGACGCCAATTTTTTTAAGTGCTACGCTGGTTTCGTAATGCCCCATAGATACTGTGCCGCCGGTGCATTGGGTTACGTTGATTATGTACAGACCGTTTTTGATGGCTTTTTTTAATAAATTAATGAACCAAATTTCGGTTGGTGCATTGCCCGACCCATAAGTTTCTAATACAATTCCCTTTAAATTGGGAAGTGATAATAAAGAGGTTAAAAGTGTTTCGTTAATGCCTGGAAACATTTTTAAAATCATTACTTGTTCGTTTAATTGTTTGTGAACAATGAGTTTTTTGCTTCTTGATGCGGGTAACAGCGCTTGTTTGTTGATGTTTAAATGCACTCCAGACTCTGCCAATGCCGGAAAATTTGGCGATGAAAAGGCTTTAAAATGCTCGGCATTAATTTTTGTGGTTCGGTTGCCACGGTACAATTTGTATTCAAAATATAGGCAAACTTCTTGCACTACGGGTTTATTTTTTTGTTGTAATGAGGCAATTTGAATAGCAGTAATAAGGTTTTCTTTTGCATCGGTTCGCAAATCTCCAATGGGTAATTGTGAGCCTGTAAAAATGATTGGTTTTGTTAAATTTTCAAACATAAAACTCAACGCTGATGCTGAATAAGACATAGTATCGGAACCGTGTAACACTACAAAACCATCAAATGTAGTATAATTATCTTCAATCATGCAGGCAATTTGCACCCATTTTTCGGGATTCATATTGGATGAATCAATTGGATTTTCAAATGAAATGGTTTCAATTTGGCAATCTAATTGTTTTAATTCGGGAATTTTTTGCAGCAATTTTTTGAAATTAAAGGCTTTTAAGGCTCCTGTTTCAAAATCTTTCATCATACCGATTGTTCCGCCGGTGTAAATAAGCAGTATGTTGGGTTGATTTGTCATTCCTTATTTTGATTTGTTTACAACTGGGTTGGCATACATAGCAAGGAAACTTTCTTTCATTTGGTCATTACTTGCGTCAATTCTTTTTTCCAAACGTTTTATAAAAACAGTTTTTTCATCTTCTGTATAATTTGAAGCATATTTATTGGAATTATTTAAAAGATCAAATGCGATATAATTAGTAGGCCATAATTTGTAGGATTGTAAAATAGAAGCATCAATTGCCTGAGCCATTGCCTGAATTTGTTTATTTCCATTATCAAATTCTGCTTTTATCTCGTCCAATTCAGTATCTAGTACTTTTCCAATATGAATATGAATATGTTTTTTAGGTCCCATTATACCACTTAAAAGTGTAGTAAAATCTTCATTTTTTTCTTTTATATAAATTTCGTTATTCATTTCTGCCATTAACTGAGGCATTTTTAAGGCATCGGTTGGGTCGTATTCATACGAAATTGAAACGGGTACAATTTTTATTTTTTTAAAATAATCTGTCAATTCCTTCTCATCACTTCCCATACTCAGCATTTTGAGAACTCCTGTGTGTGTGGCGTCATTTCCGTCTTTGGTTCGTCCTTCGCGCTGTGCAATCCAAACCGACCTGTTTTCTCTAAGAAGTAACTGACCTATATATTCTGACATTAATTTTGAACTCTGCAATAATTCTCTTGGCGACAATCCCCGTTGTACAACAAAATTTCTATTCAGTTTGGAAAGCGTTAACAAAAATGCTTTTTTTACCAAATTATCTCCAATTGCTGATGCTGTCATTACTAAACCGTGTTCAAAAAGGGCAGCATTTAATAATGAAGTATCTAAAATAATATCTCTATGATTTGAAATAAATAGGTACGAAGTGTTTTTTTCTAAATTTTCAAAACCCGATGTTGACAATCCGTCAGAAGTTGTTTTTAAAACTCTTTGAATGGATTTGTAAATAAAATTACATTGAAAATCACGAATTGAATGTGTCTTTTTTAACTGTTCTTTCCACTCGCTGTCCTCCAACTCAGGATAGGTAAAGTTCATTAACGCTTTCATCATTGGATGATCGCACGAAGCTTTAATGGCATCATTTACTTCAGCATCATAAAACGGACGAATGGCATCAAATTTTTGCATTGTTTTTATTTTTTAATGCAACAAAATAACAAAAAAAATATCAATTATGAGTTAAAATCTAATTAAATCCCAAAAATTGTCTTTGAATTTTCGGTTGTAGCCTGCGCTATTTCTTCCAAAGTAAGATTGTAAATACTTGCTAATTTCTCAGCAACCAAAACCGTATATGCACTTTCGTTTCGCTTGCCTCTATGTGGAGCAGGAGCCAAGTAAGGCGAATCGGTTTCAAGCACAATGTGTTGCAAATCAATCTCGCTTAAAAACTGGTCTATTTTACCGTTTTTAAAGGTGGCAACCCCGCCAATGCCTAATTTTAATCCATACGAAATTGCCTTTTTTGCTTGTTCCAAATCACCCGAAAAACAATGGAAAATCCCAAATAAATCAGCCGATTTTTCCATTTCCAATACCTCAAAAACCTCGTCAAAAGCATCCCTACAGTGAATATTAATAGCTAATTTATGTTTTTTAGCCAACTGAATTTGACGCTGAAAAGCGATTTTCTGAATGTCCAAAGTCGTTTTGTCCCAATACAAGTCAATTCCAATTTCGCCAATTGCATAAAACTTATGAACAGCCAATTGCGCTTCAACATGCGCCAATTCATCCAAATAATTTTCTTTTACATAACACGGATGCAATCCAATCATCAACCCAATATTATTCGGAAATTCACGCTCCAAAGCATACATTTTATCCGTAAAAGCACTGTCAATAGATGGAATAAAAAACCGTGAAACCCCAGCATCGATAGCTCTTTCAATCATTTCTGTGCGGTCATCAATAAACTCATCAGCATACAAATGGGTGTGTGTGTCAGTAAAAATCATTGTAACAATTTAAGACCACAAATTTACAATTTATTTATTATATTAGGAGCAACAGGCTCGGGCATTTTCAATAAAGGTTTGTTCCCGCTTTGCGTTCCAATCTTTTTGTTTTTGAAAAAAAAACAAAAAGGATTTCCACTTCAATCGGGGCTAAAACGATAAAGGTAGTTTTGTGAAATATGATTTTTGTAAGTAGTTCGTTTGTACCAATAAAATAAAAAAAATGCCACAGATTAAACGGATTTCACGAATTTAATACGTGATAATCAGCGAAATCTGTGGCAAATTTCAAAAATAGTTCCTTCAAACTAAATGTATGATTTTAACTTGCCATTAAGTCAAAAATATTCTTTAAGATTTGAATTATTAGAGATTACATTTTCTCGTATAAAGCTCTTATTTTTTCTTTTGTCATACTATTTTTCCAATCAGGACCTAAAGCATTTTGCCATAGAGGTTCCATGCCATACGCTACGTTAATCATCGTTTCCCATTGTTCTTCAGTAAGACCTTTTGTAATCCCTTTTGGTAAATCAATAGCATGTTTTTTTACCATTTCTTTAAATTCTCTTACTCCTTCAGGATAGTATTCTTCTAAATGATCAAATACAATACAGTTCCCAATTCCGTGTTTTGTGCCTAACATAAAAGAAAGTCCATACGACAGCGCGTGAGCAATTCCTACTTGCGAATAGGCAATACTCATACCACCATGCCAAGATGCCATCATTAATTTTTCATCAGAATCGTTGTCCCAAACGTCTTTTTTAAGATAAATGTCCTGGCAAAGCTCTAAAGCTTTTTCGCCATAACTTCTGCTAAATGCATTTAAAAAATACCCTGTAAGTGATTCTATACAATGGATATAACAATCCATGGCAGTGTAAAATCGTTGATTTGCAGGAGCGTCTTTAATTAAATTAGGGTCTAAAACAACTTGGTCAAAAGGAGTAAAATCTGAATTAAGTCCCAGTTTTTTGGTTGGTCCTGTTAGTACTGCTGTTCTGCTTACTTCAGCACCTGTACCAGAAAGAGTTGGGATTCCAACGTGGTAAACGCCAGCATTTTTGATAAGATCCCAACCTTGGTAATCGCTTGAATGACCTTCATTTGTAATCATTAGCGCAACTGCTTTAGCCATATCAAGGGCACTGCCGCCACCTATGCCAATTACACCATCAATAGTTCCTTGTTTTACAAAATTATCTCTTAACTCATCAACGTAAGAAGTTTTTGGCTCATGAGTTACATCTATAAATTCTAAAATATCATTCGCTTTAATTGGAATTTGTTTTAAAAATTCGGTATTATTTTCAAAAAAATGATCTACCAAAAAAACCATTTTTCCATCACTAGTTCTTTTTATAGAAAGAATTGTATCAAGCTGTGAAATTGATTCTCTTCCGTAAATTATTCTGGGAACCATTGGAAAATTTCTGTAATTTGTCATATAATTTAATTTTTTTTAAAATAAGTTATTGCGTTTAATAAATCATTTTCAGTATCTATTTCAAGTGTAAACTCATCGGTATAAACCATTTTTATTTTTTTGCCTATTTCAAGATATCTTAAACATTCAATCAATTCTGCTTTTTCTAAAGGGGTTTGCGGTGTATTATAAAAATTTACTAGCGCTTCTTTTCTAAATACGTAAACACCAATATGTTTGTAATAATTAACAGTAACTTCCTTGTTTCTTAAAAATGGAATTGGAGAGCGAGAAAAATAAAGTGCAAAATCGTTAGTATCTACAATCACTTTTACAATGTTGGAGTCATTTACATTTTCAGTAACATCTACTTTTGTCATTAATGAAGCTAAATCCACTTGATTTGTTGAGTCATTTCTAAAACAGTCTAAAAGTTTTATCATTGATTCTCTGTATATCAACGGGGTGTCTCCTTGCACGTTTACAATAATATCAGCCTCAATAGTTTCTGCTGCTTCTGCAATTCTATCCGACCCCGAATTGTGGTCTTTAGTACTATAAAAAACTTTTCCGTCTACGTTTTCTATGGCTTTACCTATTTCTTTGCTTTCTGTAACTACCCAAATATCATCAAACAAATTTAGGTTTTTTGCTGCCAAATAAGTTTGAACTATTACTGGAAAATCGCCTATTTTTTTCAACATTTTCCCAGGTAATCTTGTTGATTCTAATCGTGCGGGTATTAAACAAACTATTTTCATTTATTAATATATTAGTTAAAATACGGCTTTTAACGATTGAATAATTTTGGACTTTCTGTTTTCTATTTCTTCCTCTGTCCAATTTAGTTTTATTAAAAAAGAAATTGTTCTGCACATTATTTGATCGGATACTGGAAAACCCGAATCGGTCCAAGTAGTAAATCCGTTTTTAATTTCGTTACTATAAGGGAATGGAGATTTTAACTCTTTTAAATGATCCCATTTTTTATAATAATGCCAATTATTTACATACCAATAAAAATAAGAGTCTAATCCTTGTTTTTTAAGTTCGTCAACCAACTTTTGAGCGGTATCTTGATCAGGTGTAAATATGGATAAAAAGGATGCGTTTTCGCCTTCAACATCTCCAATATCTCTAAAACTTATTTGAGGAAAGTTTGCAAACGCTTCTTTGATTTGTTTTTTGTGTTTTCGTTGCGTTTCTAAAATTTTATCAAGTTTAGCTATTTGAGCAACTCCTACTGCAGCATTAAGCTCTGAAATTCTGAAATTAAATCCTATGTACGGATGGTTTTCTGCTCCTCTGTCGTTTCCAATATGGTCATGTCCATGGTCTGTAAAACCTTGAATAATATCGTGTATTTTTGAATCATTTGTAAAAACAGCCCCACCTTCTCCGCAAGTTATTGTTTTTACATAGTCTAATGAATAAGTGCCCACTTCACCAAATGTCCCCAAGGCTTTTCCGTTAAAAGTAGCTCCTATAGATTGGCAAGCATCTTCAATAAGAATTATATTATTTGTTTTACAAAATTCAGCTATTTGATCAACTTCGCCCATTGCACCACACATGTGAACCAACATAACTGCTTTGGTTTTAGGCGTAATCGCTTTTTTAATACTTTCAACATTTAATGACAAGCTTTGGTCAATATCAGCAAGTACTGGTATTGCTCCAACAGACAAAATAGCTTCAAAAGTTGCAACAAATGTAAATGTAGGCATAATAACCTCGTCACCACTTCCAATACCTAAAGCAGCTAATCCTATTTGCAAGGCTGCTGTACCACTTGAACATAAGTGTGTATGTTTTACATTCAGTTTTTTTGAAATTTCATTTTCCATTTCTAATGCTTTCCAATGACCATTTCTGGCGCCATCAAAATTGTAACGCATTAAAACTCCAGACTCAAGTACATCATTTACTTGTTTTTTTTCTTCAATTGAAAACCATTCAAATCCAGGCATTTTTTTTATTTTTTTATTTTTTCAAAAATAATTTTTTTTTTTGAATTTTTAAATAAATTTTATGCAATATTTCTTAAACAAAACACTTCGCTCATTTTTTTATAATTATTTTCCGACATTACAGGTATTTCGTTCACTAAATCTCCCTACAAGATTAACTTTTAATGCGTTTCGAAAAAGCCTATTCATGAAAGGTAGTTTTGTAAAAATTTGTTTTCATAAATCAATAATTATGGCACTTGTTTTGATATATAATCAATCTAACCTTATACCAAATCAAAATGAACAACAATCTATCCCGCGCTTTAATAATTGGAAGTTCAATTATTATTACAGCCCTAATTTTAGGCTCCGCATTCAAAAAAAGAAACGAAAATCTCGATACCATTTCGGTCATTGGTTTAGGTACCAAAGATTTTGTATCCGACGAAATTCTTTGGTCGGGTAGCTTTACCACCAAAAGTTTTGACATTAAAGAAGCATATAGTAAAATCATTGCCGATCAAAAAATTGTCGAAAAATTCTTTCTCAGCAAAGGTTTTAAACGCAACGAATTTAGTTTCGGAGCCGTTCGATTTAATAAAGGTTACAAAGAAGTCCGCATTGAAAATAATAACGCTGAATATGGCGCCAAATACGAACAAGTTTTTGATGGTTACGACGCATCACAAACCATTTCGTTCAACGCCAAAAAAAATCCAGACCTTATGAAACGTATTGAAGATGTATCCAGCAAAACCTCCGAATTAATCAATTCAGGTATTGAATTGTCTTCAAATACCATCCAATATACCTATTCAGATTTACCAAGTTTAAAACACAGCCTCATCCAAAAAGCCTCAGTTGATGCCAAAGAAAGAGCCGAAAAAATAGTTGAATCTGCAGATGGTGATCTCGGCAAACTAAAATCGGCAAGTATGGGTGTTTTTCAAATTACGGGGCAAGGCTCCACCGAAGAAGATTCCTATGGCGGCAACTTTGATACCTATTCCAAAAACAAATCGGCCCGAATAACCGTTCGATTGGAATACGAATTAGAGTAATGCCCCCTGCCAAAAACTAGTTGTAATACAGCTAGTTTTTTTTTGGAAGCAACAGGCTCGGGCATTTTCAATAAAGGCTAGTTCCAGCCATCGCCTTTATCTCCCATGCCCTCCGGGACAATGGGAGGATATCGGCTCTGTCTGGGCTAAAACGATAAAGGTAGTTTTGTGAAACAAGCACTTTGTAAGCGCTTCATTTTCAGATTAAAATCGATTTAAGAACTCCTTTTTGATTGGTAATTCCAATTTTAAAATTTATTATTTCAAAAAAGAAGCACCGTCAATTTTAAAATTTATTTAATATCTTTGTAAAACCAAATTAATCAGTATGAACACATTTATAGTACACGCAGACTCTAAAGTTTCTAAAGCTTTAATTGCCATTTTCAAAGCTTTAAATGTACCCTTTGAAGTAGAAAAAAAACCAAAAAAAACAAAAGAAAGTCCTTACGATCCTGAATTTGTAAAAATGATTTTGGAATCTAGTAAAGAAAGTGGCGGTAAACTTTTAACGGAAGATTATAAAAAAGAATTGTTTAAGAGTATATGAAATATTCAATCATTATTCAGAAACTTGCTGACACACACTTAAAAAAAATAGAAAAATCTGGTGATAAAACTTCTTTACGAAAAATTCAGCAAATTTTTGAAGAGTTGGAACTTCATCCAACCACTGGCATTGGAAATCCTGAATTATTGAAACATAATTTGTCTGGTTTTTGGAGCCGACGAATTAATAAAAAAGACCGATTGATTTATCAAATTATTGAAGAGCCAGATCATCTTGTAGTGATTATTTCGGCTTTGGGGCATTATTAATTTTTATCAATTTTGTGCTATTTCAAATTTTAATTTAAACAATTGATTCCAAGAATATTTAAGTGCTAAAATTATATTTCGACTTATTGCAACGAAAAAAAATTAGCCACGGATTTAGATGGTTATCATGGATGAAATCTGTGAAATCTGTGGCAAAAAAAATGCCTAAAATCATATTTTTTTATCGAACAAAAATGATTGGTAATTAAAATTTGCCCAAAAGTTTGGAGAACTTCCAAAACATGGAGTTGTACCCCCGATAGAAGCGAAAATCCTTTTTGTTTTTTTTTCAAAAACAAAAAGATTGCAGCGGATAGCGGGAATAGGGCTGGGAAAATACCCAAGCTTTTTGGTTTGAATTATCTTTTTTTAAACGAATAGAAGGCGATAATTGTGCTTACAAACATGAGTGCGCCGCCCAATACGAAGGGTGCACCTGCAAATTTAAACGGAGCGTCATCGTGAGTGAAATAATAAAATACGGTTGACATCATGGGCGGGCCAATAATGGCCGAAGCACTCATTAGACTTGACATGGTGCCTTGAATTTCGCCTTGCTCATTCGCTGGAACTTGTTCGGATATTACGGCTTGCATGGCTGGACCGGCTATACCGCCCAAACAATAGGGAATTAGAAAGACAAACATCATCCAGCTTTGGGTGGCTGTGGCAAACAGAAACATGCCGATTGTGTAGAGTGCCATACCTACATAAATGCTTTTTTGGTTGCCTAGTTTTGGGTTTATCCAACGTATTAATCCGCCTTGTACGATGCCGACTAAAAGTCCGATTACGCCTAACGATATGCCTACCATTTTTTCGTCCCATTTAAATTGGTACATTGTGAAGTAACTCCAATTACTGTGCACTGCATGCGAGGCTACATAAAGCAGGAAGGTGGCGAGTACTAATCCTATTAATTTGGGGTATTTTTTGAGATGTAACAAAGCGCCGATGGGATTGGCTCGTTTTAAATCAAAAGGTCTTCTGTTTTCTGTTGAAAGTGATTCGGGTAAAATAAAATATCCGTATATAAAGTTAAGCAGGCATAAAATGGCTGCCGCGTAGAAAGGTATTCGTGCGCCATATTGTCCTAATAGTCCGCCAATTACGGGTCCAATGATGAATCCGAGACCGAAGGCAGCTCCAATCATTCCAAAGTTTTTGGCTCTATTTTCAGGTGTGCTTACATCGGCAATATAAGCGGTTGCTGTGGTAATACTTGCACCTGTAAGTCCTGCAATGATCCGACCCACAAATAACCATTGAATTGTTGGCGCAAAGGCGAGGAGTAGATAATCCATTGAAAAAGCAAACAACGAAATCAGAATAATAGGTCTTCGACCATATTTATCACTTAAATTTCCTATTAATGGTGCAAACAAAAATTGGGTTATTGCATAGGCAAAGGTAAGCCATCCACCAATTTTGGCGGCTTGGCTGATGTCGCCATGGATTAATTCTTTAATTAATTTTGGAATTACCGGAATGATGATTCCCCAACCCGTAATATCTATAAGCATTGTGATAAATATAAAACCTATAGCAGCTTGTTTTTTGGGTGTTGTCATTTTTTATGTTTGAGATGCAAAGTAACAAAAAAATCCCAAACTATGGTGGGCTTGGGATTTTAGTTATTTTAAATTTGATTGTTTTTACAATTCAAATGCTTTTTTAGGATTGTTATCACACAACAATTCCATTGGGTTTTCTAGTGCTTCTTTTACGGCTACTAAGAAACCAACAGACTCACGACCATCAATAATTCTGTGGTCATACGAAAGTGCCACATACATCATTGGGTGAATTTCCACTTTACCGTTTACTGCAATTGGACGTTCAATAATGTTGTGCATTCCTAAAATTCCTGATTGTGGTGGGTTGATAATTGGTGTACTCAACATACTTCCAAAAACACCTCCATTTGTAATAGTGAATGTTCCTCCTGTCATGTCATCTACAGAAATTTGTCCGTCACGAGCTTTAATTGCTAGACGTTTGATTTCAGCTTCAACACCACGGAAAGTTAAATTTTCTGCATTACGAACTACGGGCACCATTAATCCTTTTGGACCTGAAACCGCGATTGAAATATCACAGAAATCAAAAGCAAGTTTATGGTCGCCATCCATCATTGAGTTTACATCAGGAAATAAAGCTAACGCTCTAGTAACTGCTTTGGTAAAGAATGACATATAGCCCAAACCAACACCATTGTGTTTTGCTTTGAAGGCATCTTTGTATTCGTTACGTAAGTTGTTAATTGGTGTCATGTTTACTTCGTTGAACGTAGTTAACATGGCTGTTTCGTTTTTAGCTGCTACTAAACGTTCGGCTACTTTACGACGCAACATTGACAATTTAATGCGTTCTGTTCCACGACTTCCTCCAGTTGGCGTTCCCATTGAAGGTACTGCGTTTACAGCATCATCTTTAGTGATACGTCCATCTTTACCTGTTCCAACAATGTTAGATGGTTGGATGTTTTTTTCGTCTAATATTTTACGTGCTGCTGGTGAAGGATGCCCCCCAGCCCCCGAAGGGGGAGCTTGAGCAACAGGCGGAGCTGCTACTTCAGCTGTTTTCGGAGATTCAACGGCTTTTGGATCTTCAGTTTTTGGAGCTAGCTCCCCCTTTGGGGGTTGGGGGGCTTGTGCAGCGGTATCAATCAAACAAACTACTGCACCTACTGCAACTGCATCTCCTTCTTCGGCTTTTAGCGTAATGATTCCACTGGCTTCGGCTGGTAATTCCAAAGTTGCTTTGTCTGAATCTACTTCAGCAATAGCTTGGTCTTTTTCTACATAATCGCCATCTTTTACTAACCATGTGGCAATTTCTACCTCTTTTATTGATTCCCCTGGTGAAGGGACTTTCATTTCTAAAATCATCTTTTTATAATTTTATTGTTGTTGTATTATTATTCTAATAAATTCTCTATTGAAATATCTTCATCAATTTCAGTCCAATGGATTCCTTCACCTTTTCCAATGAATCTCCATTTGCTTAGTTGTTCAGCCGATGCTTTTCTTAATCTTGGAAACCATTCGAGCGGTATTGACAATTCTCTTCCATCTTCTAAAAACACAATCATTTTTGAATTTTCGAACGCTAAATCAATTGCGTTTCTCGACTTATTAATTGTTAAAATACTCATCCCATTTTTGTATTAGTAGTTCTTGATTCTCTTCAACTAAAGTACGAATTTGCTTTAGTTCATTTGATTTAAATCCAAAAGATTTAACTAATTCTGCACTTTCGAGATAAAATTTTGCTGTTCTATCTCCATTTTCTATATGAATGTGTTTTGGCAAATGTTCATTACTATAAAAGAAAAATCGATATCCGTTTATGTAAAAAACAGTTGGCATTTTATCTAAATAAATTCTTATCAAAAACCATTCTAATCGCATCTGCATGACGTCTTCTATCTCTAGTATGACTTCCAGAAGCTGGTGCTGCATAATTTTTTAACGATGCTAAACGCCAAGGAACTAAATCAAAGTTCACTAACATATAACTATAAGCTCCCATATTTTTTGGTTCTTCTTGTGCCCAAACATAATCATCTGCATTTGGATAGCTCGCAATTATCGCTTTTAATTGTTCTATTGGCAACGGAAATAATTGCTCAATACGAACCAAAGCTACATCATTTCGTTCTAATTTTTCTCTTTCAGCTAAGATATCATAATAGAATTTACCAGTACAGAAAACTACTGTTTTTACTTTTGATTTATCTACTGATATGTCGTCAATTGTTTCTTGGAAACTTCCATTAGCCAATTCGTCTTGTGTAGAAACACACAATGGGTGACGCAATAAACTCTTAGGAGAAAATACTACTAATGGCTTACGGAATTTTGTTTTCATTTGTCTTCTCATCAAGTGGAAGAAGTTGGCTGGTGTTGTACAGTCAGCTACATACATATTATGACGGGCACAAAGTTGTAAATAACGTTCCATTCTAGCCGAGGAGTGTTCAGCACCTTGTCCTTCGTAACCGTGTGGCAACAACATTACAATTCCGTTTTGGTTGTTCCATTTGTCTTCACCGCAGGATATGTATTGGTCAATCATAATTTGGCAACCGTTTGAGAAATCCCCAAACTGTGCTTCCCAAATCGTTAAGGCATTTGGATTAGCCAAAGCATATCCGTAATCAAATCCTAAAACACCATATTCTGAAAGGAACGAGTTAAAAGCATTAAACTGTCCTTTTTTATCTTTCACTGAATTTAAAAGAACTACTTCTTCTTCGCTATCTTCTACTTTTACCACAGCATGACGGTGAGAAAAAGTTCCTCTTTCTACGTCTTGCCCTGACAAACGAACATCGTATCCTTCTTGTAACAACGACCCATAAGCCAAAGCTTCGGCAGTACCCCAATCAATTTGATTGTTGTCGTACATTGTTTTTCTGTCGGATACAATTTTAGAAATTTTATTGATGAATTTTTTATCTGAAGGTAAAGTGGAAATTGTCTCTACAATACCGTCTAATTTCTTTTTATCATAAGTAGTATCTACTTTTTGTAACATCACATCATCAGATACTTGTACAAATCCGTTCCACTCATCTTGCATAAATGGCTTGATGATGGTCAAGTCTTTCTTGCGTGATTCTTGTAAATTTTCGTCCAATTTTGCTTTGTAATCACTTTCAATTTTGTTTACATACGCATGGTCAATAATACCGTCAACAATCAATTTTTCGGCATAAATATCTCTTGGGTTTTTATGACGGGCAATGATTTTGTATAAAACTGGTTGGGTAAAACGAGGTTCATCTCCTTCATTATGACCGTATTTTCTATATCCTAAAAGGTCGATAAATACATCACCTCCAAAAGTCATTCTGTAATCTAACGCAAACAACATCGCATGTACTACAGCTTCAGTATCGTCAGCATTCACATGCAATACTGGCGAAAGCGTCACTTTAGCGACATCAGTACAATAAGTTGATGAACGAGCATCCAAATAGTTAGTAGTAAATCCTACTTGATTATTGATTACTAGGTGTATAGTTCCACCTGTTTTGTATCCATCAAGGTGTGCCATTTGAACTATTTCATACACAATTCCTTGTCCAGCTACAGCTGCATCACCGTGAACAGCAATTGGCAATACTTTTGAGAAATCGTCTGGGTAATATTTGTCTTGTTTGGCACGAGTTATTCCTTCAATAACGGCTCCAACTGTCTCCAAATGAGAAGGGTTTGGTGCTAAATTGATATTGATTGATTTGCCAGTTTTTGTTTTTCTTTCAGATGTTAAGCCTAAATGGTATTTAACATCTCCGTCAAAATATTCTTTATCGTAATCTTTTCCATCAAATTCAGAAAAAATATCTTGCGTAGCTTTACCGAAAATGTTAGCTAAAATATTTAACCTTCCACGGTGTGCCATTCCCATTACAAATTGTTCTACACCTTTTTCGGCCGCAGCCTCAATTAAAGCATCTAAAGCAGGGATAATACTTTCGCCTCCTTCTAATGAAAAACGTTTTTGTCCTACATATTTGGTATGTAAAAAGTTTTCAAATGAAACTGCTTCATTTAATTTATCAAGAATGTTTTTCTTTTGCTCTACATTAAAATTAGGCAAATTGTCATTAATATTCAATCGATCTTGAATCCACTGTACCACTTCTGGCTTACGAATGTACATGTATTCCACGCCAATAGATTGGCAATACACATTTTCAAGATGGATAATAATATCTTTTAAAGTAGAAGGTTTTTGTCCCAAGACTTTAGCAGCATCAAATGAAGTTTCTAAATCTGATGGTGTTAAACCAAAATTTTCAAGTGCTAAAGTAGGAGAGTAGGTTCTTCTATCCCGAACTGGGTTTGTTTTGGTAAACAAATGCCCACGGGTTCTATATCCGTCAATTAGTTTTAAAACATTAAATTCTTTCAGTACTTTTTCAGAAACCTGACCGCTAGCCACTGCATTTGAAGAATAGCTAGCCATTTGTTGCATGGCTTGCTCCTCAGTATAAGTAGTCATTCCAAAGTCAAACCCTTGAAAAAAGGCGCGCCAACTCGGTTCTACACTGTCGGGGTTAGAAAGATATTGCTCATAAGTTTGAGCAAAAAAATCGGTGTGTGCTGCGTTTAAAAAGGAAAACCTATCCATGATATTATTATGTAAGTAATCGTGTCATTAAAAATTTAATGCAAAAGTAAAATATTTATAACAATCTTTTATTCTTTTTACTACTTTTATATCGCTAAATAAATATATATACCCAAATGAAATTAAAAAATCTTAAAAAAATGAAAAAAAATGTAGCTATTTACTTATTTTTGATTGTAATTGGTTCGTCATCAGCACAGCAAAACAAACAAACATCTCAAAATCAATTTTGGGAAAAAGTCCAATTTGGAGGTGGATTTGGATTAGGTATTGGTAGCGGTTATACGGATATAACTGTAGCGCCAAATGCTATTTATAATTTTAATGAGCATTTTGGTTTAGGGCTCGGACTTCAGGCAAGTTACAACAAGGTTAAAGATCGCTACTCATCTGTTTTATATGGAGTAAACGCAATTGGACTATATAATCCAATACCCGAAGTTCAGTTGTCAGTGGAGTTAGAGCAAGTCAGAGTAAACACTACTTTAAACACAATTCCCAACTCCATAAAAAACAATTTCTGGAATACAGGGCTTTATTTAGGCGCAGGATATCGCACCGGAAATGTAACTGCAGGTTTGCGTTACAATGTGCTTTTTGACAAAGACAAAAGTGTTTATAGCGATGCGCTGATGCCATTTGTGCGAATTTCGTTTTAATATTTTACCCAAAACAAGGAGCAACCCAACCCCGTTTTGGGTTGCCATTTTGTCCCGTCATCGCCTTTATCTTGCTCGCCCTTCGGGACTTCGCAAGGATATCGGCTCTACCGGGGCTAGAATTGACAATTAGTTTTTCAGTTCACTTTTTGCAAAGCGTGAAGTTGAAAGTCGAAAGTAATGAAGTAGCATCCAAAAACGAACAAAAAACCCTGTTAGCTTTTAAACGCTAACAGGGTTTTGAAAATCAATTTGTTTTAAAACCACATTTTTTTGCGGGAGGGTTTTTATAATTCGGAAAGTGAGGGTGCTTAGTTTAGATGGTGTAATAAGTTCCGTTCAACCGGAGTTTAACTCATTAATTTTATTTTTTATTGGTATTCGTTGATTGGTGGGCTTTCAGTCGCAACGAAATTAAGGCTATAGGCAGAAATTATTTTTCATATAATTTTGTAATTTCTTTTTCTAAAAAAATCTTTTCATAATCTCGTATTGTAAGTTTGTCTAAAAAGTCGATATCATCTTTACTTACTCCAAAAAATAGACCTCCTCTTGTTTCAGATTCTAAAATACTATCTAACTTTATAGTAATTAATCCATTATCTAATTTTTTCAATTTTATTAAAGAAGTTATTTCACTATTTGATTTTTCAAGTTCAAAAACAAAATTATAATCGTGGGCACTACCATAAACTTTTTCCAATTTTAATTTATTTATTACTTCTTGTTTTTCTGCTTTTAACGTAATTTCTAAATCTGATTTTATGTTTATTATTTTATGTGTTTTAGGTAAAGATGTTGCAATAAATGCAAAACAGCATATAGATAGAATAACAGGTTTAAAATTAATCTTACTTGTCAAGTAATCATTTAAATTTGAATTCCAATATAAATATGAAATTGGTAAAATTAATAATGTTACTAAATCAGAATAATCAATAGTTCTATTCAATCCAATTCCGATAGATTGAAAAAAAACAAGTATTGGTTGGATTATTACGGATTTCCACAAAATGAAAAATATGGCAGTTCCAATATAATTAAGTTTTACTTTTTCAGGATATAATAAACTCAAAAAGTATGGGAATGCAAAAAGCCCTGCTAAATCAGATAATTTTCCAGTAAAAAAATTGGAATAATAACTTTTTAGAAACATATCATTTACAATTAAAATAATAATTGAAATTATAAATATTCCTCTGAAATGTTTTCTGTTTTGCATCATTTTCTTAAAATTTCTATAAACTATTTAATACACGAAAGTCATAGCGCTTTTTATACTTTTTGTATGGCAAATAACTTACAAACAGGTTCCTGTTTTTGTATATTTTTCAAATGTAAAGAAAATATTTAATTGTTGCGCTTTAGGTTTTATGTTTTTTTATAACTGTTGCAAAGGTCGATTGCAATCGCAAAAGTCAATTTCGGTTTTTACCACGAATTTTCTGATTTTCTAATTAACTCATTAACATAATGTCTTCTGAAAAACTACTTGTCTGTTGTAGCCCTGATGGAAGCGGTATCCTCTTGTGTAGCGGCAGCGGAGCAAGAGATATAGCGGACAGCAGGACAAAACGACCACAGGAACGGGGTTGTGTGCTTCTGAAAAAAAAGAAGAAGGAAATGTTAAATTTTATTCAATGTTACCAAATTGTTAAGCAAATGTTTTTTTATTGTAAATTTAATTATATATTTGCTTAAGTTTAGTAACTATTAAAATCCAAATGTTATGAGAAAATTTATGTTGATTGCAGCACTGATGGTAACTGGTTTGTCTGTTGGACAAAGCAAATCGCCTCAATTGGAGGAAGTTAACGGAATGGTTAAGGCTACTTATTTTTATGAAAATGGGACTGTTGAACAGGAAGGTTTTTTTAAAAACGGGTTGCTTGTAGGTAAATGGGTTTCGTACCATGCAGACGGAAGTAAAAAATCGATTGCTGAGTATGAAAACGGAAAAAAAGTGGGTAAATGGTTTTTTTGGAATAATGCTTCTTTGAGTGAAGTTGATTATGATAACAATGTTGTTGTGGCTTCAAAAAGCTGGAGCAATCAACAAGTTGCTGATAAAAACTAACTATTTTTTTGGATTACAATTCTGTTTTTGAATTTCTGAAGTATAAAAAAGGGTTCGCAATTGCGAACCCTTTTTTTTGCTATGTACTTGATTTTTAGCTTTCTGAAGCTAACCGCTCATTTCTTCTGTCTCGTAACCAATATTTTACTCGTTTTACCAAGTAGAACATTACGGGCACCATAACAAGTGTTAACACGGTTGCATAGGTTAATCCGAAGATGATTGTCCACGCTAAAGGTCCCCAGAAAATTACGTTATCGCCACCCATATATAAGTGTGGGTTAAATTCGGTAATTAACGAGAAGAAATCGAAATTTAATCCAATAGCTAACGGAATTAATCCTAGGATTGCGGTTAATGCCGTTAATAATACCGGACGTAAACGATTTTTACCAGATTCGATGATGATATCTTTTATTTCTTCAAGTGATAAATCGTCGTGGCTTTTTAGGTTGTTGTCGGCTACTTTTTTATCTAATAATAAGACGAAGAAGTCCATTAATACAATTCCGTTTTTCACTACAATTCCGGCTAACGAAATGATTCCCATCATGGTCATTAAGATAACGAAATCCATATTGGCAATTACATATCCGTAGAAAACGCCACTAAAACTCAATAAAACAGTAAATAAAATTACCATAGTTTTAGAAACCGAATTAAACTGTAACACGATAATAACGGTGATTCCGGCTAACGCTAAAAATAGAGCATACATTAAGAAACTCTGGTTTTTACCTTGTTCTTCTTGTACTCCAGAAAACGAATAACTCACCGTTTTTGGGAATTTATACGATTTTAATTCGGATGCAATTTGTTTCGTAATTTCATCACCATTAAAACCCGTCAACACATTAGAATAGACCGTCATGATACGTTTCTGGTTTTTTCTTTTGATTTGATTATAAGTTGTGGTTTTATTGGTTTGCGAAACTGCCGAAATAGGCACTTGCATCATTTGACCGTTATTTTGATTACGGAACGTTAAAGATTGATTAAATAAAATATTTTCATTCTTACGTTGGTCGTCTTGCATACGCATCGTAATATTATAGTCGTCATCGCCTTCTTTATAAGTTGAGATTTCCTGACCATATACTGAACGACGTAAATTAAACCCTAATTGCCCTGTTGAAACGCCTAAGCTTCCTGCACTTACACGATCTACTTTTACTTCTAACTCTGGACTGTCTTTGTTTACATCCACACTTAAACGCTCAATACCTTGAATGTTTTTAGAATTAATAAAAGCAATCATTTTATCGGCTTCTATCAACATTTCTTGATAATCGGTTCCTGTTAATTGCACACTAATTGGATACCCAGCTGGGGGTCCATTTGAATCTTTTTCAACCGTAACGGTAGCGCCCGCAATACCTTTAACTTTCGCACGAATTTCATCTAAAACTACAGTTGTGTTAACTCCTTGTCGAAATTTATATTCTGAGAAATTTACCGTTACTTTCCCTTTGTATGGCGTTTCTGAAGCCGAACCCGCATCCACATTTGGGTTTCCAGCACCTACACCCACTTGCGAAACAATGCTTTCGGCTAAGTAGTTTTTATCATTTTCAACGTATTTGCTTAAAATAGCAATTACCTGTTTTTCAACAAACAAAGTCGCCTTATTGGTTTTTGCAATATCTGTTCCTTGCGGATATTCGATATATGTAATGACTTGATTTGGAATATTATCTGGAAAAAATAATACTTTTCTTGGAAAAATTCCTAATAACATAAAAGAGAAAAATAACATTCCAATAATCGTTGCTAATGCATACCAAGCTCTTTTTCCGGTTAGAATTTTAGCTAAGAAATTTTTGTACTTGTTTTCCATTTTTGGGAAAAACTTATACTGAAAATCTTGTGTCCATTGGTATAATTTCAGTTTGTACAACCACATTAAACCCAAGGAGATAATAGCTAAATGCCCAATTGCTTTTGCTAACGTAGAATCGGTTAAATGTCCTAATAAAACAAACACAATTGCTACCACACTAAAGATAATCGTATATAATTTAGCTGATTTCTTAGTAACATTTCTGTCTTCGGTATCCATTGAACCACCTGTCATAGCTGCATTTACAACCATCGCTACAAATAACGAAGCCGTAAGTGTTACCGTTAATGTTATTGGAAAATATTTCATGAATTTTCCCATCGTTCCAGGCCATAAGGCGAATGGTAAAAACGCCATTAAAGTGGTAGCTGTAGAAGAAATTACTGGCCAAGCGATTTCGCCAATTCCAATTTTAGAAGCGGAAACTCTATCCATCCCTTTTTGCATGTTTGCAAATACGTTATCGACCACTACAATTCCGTCATCCACAAGCATTCCTAATCCCATTACCAATCCGAAAAGTACCATCGTATTTAAAGTCAATCCGAAAGCCGATAAAATAGTAAACGCCATCAACATCGAAAGCGGAATAGCTGCTCCTACAAACAATGAGTTTCGTAATCCCATAGTAAACATTAGGACAATCATAACCAATACAATTCCGAAAATAATATGGTTGGATAATTCGTCCACTTGGTGTTCTACACGAGAAGATTGATCATTAGAAAGTTCAATAGTCAAATTAGAAGGTAAATACGATTCTTTTGCTTTTTCTAATTTTTCTTTCACTTGCTCGATAGCAGAAATCATGTTTTGATTGGAACGTTTTTTTACATTCAACATTACCACTTCTTGCCCTTTTTCACGAGCATAGGTTGTTTTTTCTTTTTCTTTAAAGGAAACAACGGCAATGTCTTTTAGGTAAACTGTTCCTCCAAAAGATTTTACAATAATATTTTCTAATTCTTTAGGATCCTTAATTTCACCTACAATTCGGATGTTATTACGAGAACCTTGCGAAATTAAATTTCCGCCCGAAAGTGTCATATTTTCATATTTCACCGCATTTTGGATTTCGTCAAAAGAAACCTGAGCAGCCGTCATTTTAAAAATATCAACAGCAATTTCTACTTCTTTATCATCAACACCTAAAATATCAACTTTTTTGACTTCTTTAATTTCTTCAATATCATCTTGAAGCAATTCGCCATATTTTTTTAGTTGTTGAGTCGTATAATTTCCTTTTAAATTGATGTTCAAAATAGGCACTTCTTCCGAAATATTTAATTCGAAAACACTTGGTTCAACTTTACTTCCATTGTCTAAATTTGGCCAATCGGTATCTGCTTTGATAACATCTACTTTGTCTTTGATTTTGGTTTTTGCTTCTTCAATAGATACTTTATCCGAAAATTCAACTACAATCATTCCGTAATCTTGAAAGGAATTGGAAGTAATTTTTTCTACACCTGTGATGTTTTTAACTTCTTTTTCAAGCGGTTTGATAATTAATTTTTCTACATCTTCAGCCGAGTTTCCAGGAAAAATAGAAGAAATGTAAATTTTATTTTCAATAATCTCTGGGAAATCTTCACGAGGCATTGTTACATAGGCAATAACACCTGTAATAACAATTAGCAATGTTAAGATATATACTGTAACTCTGTTATCTACAGCCCAACTCGATATTCCGAATTCTTTGTTTTTGTGTGACATATTTTGTGTTTCAGGTTTCAAGTTTCAGGTTTAAGCGTTTTGAGAACAACTTGAAACCTTAAACTTGAAACAATTATACTTTAGAAATTAAGCTTCATTCCGTCTGCAATACTGTTTACACCTTCGGTAACAATTACATCATCAACTGACAAACCACTTAAAATCTCAGTTACATTCATAGATGATTTTCCTACCTTCACTACTGTTTTTTTAGCGGTAGCCGTATTTCCTTTGGTATCGGTTGCTACAAAAACAAATTTGTTTCCATCGCCATCTTCCTGAATCACATTTGTTGGAACCACAGTTGCATTTTTTACCGTATAATCAATTATTTTTAATTTGGCTACTTGGTTTGGTCGTAATAAGTTATCAGGATTTGGAATGCTTACTTCAATACCAAAACTTCGGTTGCTTGGGTTGATAAAATTTCCTACTTGTCTAACCTTTCCTTTGTAGTTTTTGTTTAAAGATGTTATAAAAACATCCACTTGTGTACCTACTTTTAGTTTTCCGATGTAGCTTTCAGGTACGGTGGTTGATACATACATATTATTCAAATTTACAATACGCATTAACCCTTGTGGGCCAGCTGCAACTACTTGACCTCTTTCAACAAAAACATCATCAATTGTTCCTGAAAAAGGCGCACGAATAACCGTTTTGGCAAGCATCGCTTTTGCTTGGGCAACAGAACGTTGCAAGCTTAGCATTTGGGTTTGTGCTTGGAGGTACTGAATTTCTGAACCAATTTTTTGATTCCAAAGATTTTTTTGACGTTCAAATGTAGTTTTAGCCAATTGGTATTGTGTTTCTAAACTTGCGACTTGCTGACTTGATCCGCCATCATCTACTTTGCCTAAAACTTGACCTTTACTTACCCTTTGTCCCGATTTTACATTTAATGCAATTAATGTACCTGGCATTTCGGGCTGAATCAAAATGTTTTCTTTAGTATTTACGTTACCTTGAATGTCTAAATAATGATTAAACAGAGTATCTTTTATGGTCGCAACCGATACTAAGGCTTCCGATTTTTTTACGTTTAATGTTGCAAGTGCAGCTTCAATTTTTTCCAAATCGGCTAGCAATAAAGATTTTTTTGCTTGTAATTCCTTGCTGTTTTTAGCTTCAACTAATTGATCAATAGTTGGAGCGTTGTCTTTGTTACCACAAGACATTACAAGGAATGCAATTGCAGTAAATACCATGATTTTGTTTGCCATTTTGTAGTTATTTTGAGTTTGATATTTCATAAATAGTTAAATTAATTTTTGTTTAATAGCTTTTCTAAGGTTGCTTTTTTATTGATTACATCAAGCATTGCTTGCAAATAATTTTGTTGCGTTGCATACAATTGTCGTTGTGCTTCTGTTAATTCAAAACTTGTTGCTAATCCTTCTTTAAATTTGATTTGGTTCTTGTTTTCAATGCGTTCGGCTAGTTTTAAGTTGCTTTTGGCATTCGTTAATTGTTCCAAAGTAAACTCATAATCGCTTTTTGCTTTGTCAAATTGCAAATGTAGTTTTTGTTGGGTTTGAGTTAATTCGGTTTTGGATTGATCCAGAGCTATTTGTGCTTGTTGTGTTCTTGATCTTCGTCCGAAACTGCTAAAAATTGGAATTGACATTTGAACACCTACGTTAGAAAAATTGAACCATTTTTGGTTGCTCGAAAGAAAATTAAATTGACTTCCAAAACTATTGTAACCAAAGTTTAAAGCTGCTCCAATTGATGGTAATGCTTTACTTTTTTCTAATTTTAATAATAATTCTTTTGATGTTTCGAGGTTTTTACCAATTTTATAATCGATAGAATTATTGACATCAAATTGTTCGTTTAACAAAGCTAAATCAATATTGTTTTGCGATACGTTTTCTAATTTTTCGGTTAAAATTAATTCGTCGTTAAGGTCTATACCTAGTAATAATTTCAGCATTCCCGCAGCAATTGTTCGTTGGCGATTTACATTTTTTAATGAATTATCTAATGACGTTAATGTTATTTGAAGTTGTTCAACATTTTCTTCTTCTATCAATCCGTTTTTAAAAATTTCATTGGTTTGAAACAACGTTTTTTCAAGGTTTTGCTTGTTTTTTCCTAAAATCAGAATGCTTTCATCTGCCAAAAGAACGTTTCCATAAGAATTAACCACCATTTCAGTGATTTCTTGATTGGTTTTTATTTTTGCGTTTTCTGAAATTTGAAGGTAGGTTTTAGCTGATTGTAAGCCAACTAAATACGAACCGTCAAAAATTAACTGACTTAATGTAAGGTTTGCATTCATGTTATGTTTTACACCAAAAGCTACTTCTTGAAACGTACCTGGAGTGCCTCCAAAAATTTCGGCTGGTATTAATGATTTTTGGATTTCAATATTGTTTTGATAACCCAAACTCCCATTTATTTGTGGCAAACCCATAGTTGTGGTTTCCCATTTTTTCTTTTTGGCTGCTTCAATATCTCTGTTGGCATTAATTGCCGAATAGTTGTTTTGCAGCGCATGGCTAATTGCTTCTTTGAGCGAGAAAGAATAACTTCCTTTTTTTTCTTGTGCAAAAGTGGTTGCAACTAGAAGCAACAAGAATAGCATAAATTTATTTTTCATTAATTAAATATTTTGGGTTTGCTAATTGATTTTCTAATTCGGTAATTCCATTCGGGGTTGCTAGGGCGCGAATGTGGTATTCTAAGGCTTGCAACTCTAGAGTTTTAGCTTCTTTTTCGGAGCTGGTATTTTCGTTTATTGCAAAAATTAGTGTGTAATAAAAATAAACATAGGATGAAATAGTTAACTCTGCTCGGTACAATCCTTCTTTTATTCCTTTTTCGATATTGGCTTCAAAAACTGATTTGCAATGATTGGTAGAGCGTGTTGCAACTTTTAAATATATTTCAGGGTAATGTTTTTTGAGTTGGTAGGCAGGTGATGTGTCTGTGGATTGAAGCATTTCTTTGAACATTTTTCTGATTTCAAAGTTTTCTTGAATTGCGTTGAAATTTTGATCAATTATTTTTTGAATGCCGAGCTGAAAATCGTTATGAAAAGCTTCGGTTGTTTCGTTTATTAGTGCTTCTTTTTGGCAGAAATATTTATAAATTGTTTTTTTTGACATACACATTTCACTGGCAATATCGTCCATAGTAACGCTTTTGAATCCCAGTTTGAGAAACATTTCGGTTGCTTTGTTGATGATTTTGTCTTTCATGGTGATGTTGTAATAGGGTGCAAAGATAGTTCGGAAACTTTTAACACCCAAATAGTTTCCTGAGTATTTTTAATAAATTAATATGAATTTAACATTGAAAGAAAAAAGGGCAGCTTTATCGGGGTTTGCATGAGGGATAGAGGCGGTATCCTTTTACTTGCCCTTTTTTTGGGCAAGTAAAAGATATAGCCGAAAGCCCGACCCCAATTGCCAGTAGGTGCAAACTACGTTTCTGGCAATTGGGGGCATGCCAAAAAAAATAAGATTAAATCCGTAAAAAAGTCTATTTTTGTGGTTCAAATAAATTTGTATAAAAAAATGCATTCAATTTCGTATTATCAGGAGGTTATTTCTAAGTATTTTGAGGGGTTAACTTTGACAAAAGAGCCTAAAAATTTGTATGATCCGATAGCTTATATTTTGTCGTTGGGAGGCAAGCGAATGCGCCCGGTGCTGACTTTGATGGCAACTGAGGTGTTTGATGTTGACTGTAAAGAGGCGATTGAGGCGGCAACAGCGATTGAGGTTTTTCATAATTTTTCGTTGGTGCATGATGATATTATGGACGATGCGCCGCTGCGAAGAGGTAATGAAACGGTGCACGAAAAATGGGATGTCAATACAGGAATTTTGTCGGGCGATGCGATGTTGATTTTGGCCTATCAGCATTTTGAGAAGTACGAGCCTATTATTTTTAGGGATTTGGCAAAATTGTTTAGCAAAACGGCTTTGGAGGTGTGTGAAGGGCAACAGTACGATGTTGATTTTGAAACGCGTGACGATGTAACTATCGCCGAATACTTAAAAATGATTGAGTACAAAACGGCTGTTTTGGTTGGTGCTGCGATGAAAATGGGCGCTTTGGTGGCTAAAGCAAGCGACGAAAATGCGAATTTGATTTATGATTTTGGTTTAAATTTAGGTATCGCTTTTCAGTTACAAGATGATTATTTGGATTGTTACGGTGATCCATTAACGTTTGGAAAGCAAGTGGGTGGTGATATTATTGAGAATAAAAAGACGTTTTTGTATTTAAAAGCTAAAGAATTTGCAAGTGAGGAAGCTAAAAAGCAATTGTCGCATCTTTTTTCTATTCATCCACTTGACAGTACCGACAAAATAAATTCAGTTAAAGAAATATTTATTGCTTCGGGCGCTGCTACAGCTACTCAACAAGCAATTGAAGATTATACTTTTAAGGCATTTGAAACGTTGGAACAAATGAATGTTGGGGCTGATAAAAAAACAGTTTTGAGATTGTTTGGCGAAAAATTAATGAATCGTAATGTCTAGTTTTACCGCTCCTGCAACAATTGATCATTTATTGACCGAAGCCGAAAAAGGACAATTGTACCAAAAACTAATTGAACAATTGAACAAAGATTTTAATTTTGCTAATGAAGCAATTGATTTGCCGTTGTCTATTTTACCAGAAGAATTAAAAAGTGCGTTGCACGATAAAATATACCGCCTTATTCAGTATAAATTTGCCGAATATTTGAACCTTTTATACATTGTTGACGTGCCCGAAGATCAAGTAAAACAACTTGACGGGACAGACGTTTTTGAGATGTCGCATCAAGTTGCTTTTTTGGTATTGAAACGCGAATGGATGAAAGTTTGGTTCAGGAATAATTACTAATTTACTCCAACTCTTTTTTGGAGATTATTTTGTTCCAAAGTTCGTTTCCTTGAACGTCAAACAGGGTTAACTTCAACTGTCTGTTTGCTTTATTGCCTGAAAATGAAAGGATTCCGAAATTGTTTTGCGCAAACAAACTACCTTCTACACGGTTTTTGTTTACATCATCTTTGTACGAATTTCCAACACCCGATGTTAAGGGCGAAACCGTCCAATCGTACAACGGATAAGTACTATCCCTATTTAGTTTTGATAATTCCGAAAAATGCCTGTCGCCCGAAAGAAACACAACGCCTTTTATCTTATTTTGTTGAATCTCTGAAAGAAGTTTTTGCTTTTCTTGCGGATAGGTTTCGTAATTTTCATACCGAGCCGAAGTATTAAGCACCTGACCACCAATAACAATTATTTTGAAAGTAGCACTTGAACTTGCCAAAGCATCAATCAACCATTCCAACTGAGTAGTACCAAGAATGGTTCTTTCGCCTGTTAATCGGTCGTTTGGCGATTTAAAAAAACGGTTGTCTAGCAAAAAAAACTGCGCATCGCCCCAATTAAAAGTAGAAAAAATCCCTTCTTTTTGGTTGGCATCAATTCCATACGATTTGTTTGCCCAAAAATCTTTAAACGCATTTTGAGTTTCATACTTGTAATAAAAACTTCTATCGCCATCATTAGGTCCATAATCATGATCATCCCAAATAGCAAAATTTTGAGAACTCGCCAACAAAGGTTGCAACTCTTTTATAGACCTAGAGTGCGAATACCTGTGGTAAATGCCCGTTTTACTGTCCCAATCTGCCTCTCGAAAATACGTATTATCGCCACCCCACAGCATAATGTTTGGTTTTTTGGCATGAATACTTTCAAAAATTTCATAACCACTTCCGTACCCTTTTCCAGGTCGGTCAAGCGCTTCTTCATTTATATAAGTACAACTACCAAAAGCCACGGTAAAATCGGGTGCGTCTTCTCTCCAAAGCCACAATTTTTTGGATAAAAACGAAGTATCGTAAGGCAAAACAACTTTTTTACCATTCAAAAAAACATCGTAATGATACTCCTTTCCGGGCTGTAACTTATTTAAAACAAGATGATTAGTAAACCCATTGCTGCTATTTGATTTATGAGTTTCCGACGACAAAACTTCCTTCACATTGTCCATTGCATAATAGTCAATTCGAACACTACAATCTTGCGAAGTTTGCACCCATATCATGGCCTCCTTCATTTCGCAATACCCCACCATTGGACCTGATTTAAGCAACTCTTTTTGCGAAAAAAGCGTAAACGAAGCCGTAAAAAACAAAAGTAAAAAGATCTTTTTCATTGTAAAAATTTTATACAAAGTTACATCCTTATTGTTATTTAAATGCAAAGTGACTATTATTTTTTAGCAGCACACAACTCGTTTCCAAATGCCATCTTGTCCCGCTATCGCCTTTATCTTGCTCCGTAAACTACGCAAGGATATCGGCTCTATCGGGGCTAAAAATGATAAGTAGTTTTTCAGAAGAAAAGTGTAGAGATAAAACGTTTACTTGGCTTATTTGAATAAAACGATAATTTTATTTTTTGTTTGATTAAGAAAAAACTACTAATGACACCATTATTTACTTATCATTAAATTTATTCTCATTTTGAAGTATCAAGTTTTGAAAAAAACACCACAGATTATCACGGATAAAATTTGTTAAATCTGTGGCAAAAAATAAACTAAAATTTTATTATTTACTCAAGGTATTTTTTACAACCCCAACTGTTCGTATCTTTTGGTTAGTAATTTTGAGTATTTAGTTTTAAATTCATCGCTTACAAAACTTTTTTCTAATACGTTTAGCATTTCGGGCTTTGCATACACAAAAAGTTCTAGGGTTTTGTCTAAAACTTTTTTACTAAGTCCACTTTTTTCAAATGCTACTAAAAAATCGTTGTACTTTAATTTTCTTTTTTTTGCATTCAGCGTTAGGGCAAGTTCTTCAGTATCTGCTTCGTTAACAAGTGCTGTTGGCACTAAATCGTATGCAGGGCATAGTACTAGCTCTTGGTCTTCTTTTTCTAACAATGAAAAATTTTTTAAGTGCATATCTGCATTTCCTGTAAAAAAACAAAAAAGTACCTGTTCATAAAAATTACTAACATCTAACAATGGCGAACTGGAGTATTTTAATATTAGTTTAGCTACTTGTTCATGGCTTCCTTTATATTTGTCCTCTGTTAGTCGTTCACTAAGTTGGCACATGTCTTCCATTTGTAGTTTCCCTTTGCGGGTTCTGTCAACTCGTTTGGTGATGTAACATTTTGTCCCGTCTTTAAGTTTTACTAAACTGTGCGGTACTACTTGTAACCCACATGCTGCGGCCATGTGCATGGTTGCGCTTTCAAGTTCAGGTAATTCAGGATAAAATTCACTTGGTGGTTTTAGTATGTAGTCTCCGTATAATCCTACTATTGTTAGTTTTTTCGCAAGATTTTTTTCTTGTTTTCGGTATAAACTTAGGGATACTTTTGCTTGTACACCTGTTACTGCCATTTGACTTTGTATTATTTGAGTAGCTAATTCTTGTAGGTTATCAAGATTGTAGTCTAGTTGTGGTGTGTTTAGTTGTCCAAAAAAGCGTTTATTACAGGCTTCGTGTAAGTCTGAATTGGAGTCTTTTAAGGGCTCATAGCAGTATAGGCATCGCTTTCCATAAAAGGTTTCACTTTCGCCTACCTCTTTAGATTCGTTTTTGTTAGCAAAGTATTTTTTTTTATAGTTCTTCATTTTTTTTTATGCTTGCTGCGCCTATGCAGTCTTTACAACAGATTAGTAATAATCCCATTCTGTCTTTATAGTTTATTTTCCAGTTTCTTTCGGCTATGTCTAGCAGCCATCCCTCTGGGATTAATCCGTCAAAATAGGCAAATAGAGTTTTGCTTCGGTAGGTTTTTTCGGTTAATGGCAAGGTTGGACTTATGGCTTGCGCATACGGATGCATTAGATATTCTTTGTTGTACTCAAAGGTGTATCCTTCGTCTGTTTCGCAAATTTTACCACAGTAGTTTTCTTTCCAATATACGTTTCCTGTTCTATTCATTGTTTAGTAATTTTTCTCTTTCTAGGGCTACAACTCCTAGTGTTTCGCCAAATAATCGTAATACGTCGTTTACCTTGTCTGTTCGTAGGTTTTTTTTTCCTTGTTCTAGGTCTCGTAAAAAACGCAATCCTACTCCTGCTTTGAGGGCTAGTTCGGGTTGTGTTAGCTTGTTTTGTTTTCGTTTTTTTTTAACGTGTATGCTTATCGGGTTTAGTTTTTCTTTCATTTTTATACCTTTTACCCTGCAAATATACTATTTTTTTTGTTTTATTATACCTTTTAAGTTATATTTTTATGTTTTTTATTCATTTTATACCTTTTATGATATAATTTGTTTATTTTTGTTTGTTTTGTATGTGATAAGGTATAATTTGTAGTTTTTTTTGAATTGGTTGGTGTATATGTTTAATAAGTTTATGGGATTGTAAAAAAAATGATTTTATTTCTCTTCTATTTAGTCTTTTGAAAAACTACTCGTCTGTTCTAGCCCCGGTAGAGCTGATATCCTTGCGAAGTCCCGTAGGGCGAGCAAGATAAAGGCGATGACGGGACAATTTGTGTTTTGAAAACAGGTGGAGTGCTCCAAAAAAAAACCAGTTTCAACTTGAGTCAAAACTGGATTTGTATTTGTGTTTAGAATTGATTATTTTAATAACGCATCCAATGTTTTTTGTAATTTTGGGTTTGATGGACGGTCGGCATCAGCATTTACAACTTTTCCTGTTGGATCAATTAACAAAAAGCGAGGGATTGAGTTGATTTCGAAGTGTTTGATGAAGTCAGAATTCCAATTTTTATCTGCAAATAGTTGAACGCCACCCAATTGTTTTTCGGTAACAAATGTTTTCCATTTTTCGTGATCTTTATCGGTGTCAACAGAAATGCTCAAAAAAGCAATGTTTTTTCCGTGGTATTTTTCTTCTATCATTTTTAAAGAAGGAATCTCTGCACGGCAAGGGCCGCACCAAGTTGCCCATACATCAATATATACATATTTGCCTTTAAAATCTGTAAGTTTTGTTTTGCCACTTGCGTGGTTTTCATATTCAAAAGAAGGAGCATCTGTGGCGATAAACTTTGATTTGGCTTGTTTTTCTGAGTAATATTGTTTGATTCCTTTTTCTTCGCCTTCAATTTGTGTTTTTTGAATTGCAATAAAATCGGCATCTAGCTTGCTACCTTCAAGTGTTTTTTTGAATGTGGCTGACTTAGAGCTGATTGCGGTATTAAATTCGGCTTCTTTTAATTCTAAAATTGAATCGTAATCAAATGCTGCTTCGTTGATTGTTTTTTTGGCTAAAAAATTATTTTCATCAGCACCAACTCCTGTAAATGTAATAGTTTCGTCAAATTTTTTAGCATCCATTTTCATATATAAATCGTAACCCGATTTTAAATATAAACTGGCATATTCTACACCATCATACAAAGAATACATCCCGTTTTTTGCTTCAAAACTTCCTTCAAAGTGTCCGTTAGCATCACCTTTTATTTCTTTTACAATCATTCGGCCATTTTTAATAAATAAAATATCACCATTTTTATTGGTAATATCAGCTTTAAATTTGATGATATTTTCTTGTGACCATCCTAAACTTGCAATAGTCAAAGTAGCTAAAACAATTAATTTTTTCATTATTTTGTTATTTTCATTAATACAATTCAAAAGTAATATAAAATTTATTTATCAAAATCAATATTAACAAAAAATTTTAGGTTTAATTGTGGTTTAAGTTTTTTACTTTTGCAAAAAAATATTTTCAGATGTATAGAAGTCATTCCTGTGGGCAATTAAATGCTACACATATTAATAAAGAGGTAACACTTGCTGGTTGGGTACAAAAATCACGCGATAAAGGATTTATGATTTGGGTTGATTTACGTGATAGATACGGAATTACGCAATTGATTTTTGATGAAACACGTACAGAAAAATCGGTTTTTGAAGCTGCGAAATCATTAGGGAGAGAATTTGTTATTCAGGTTGTGGGTACTGTTATTGAAAGAGAATCCAAAAACCCCAATATGGCAACGGGCGATATTGAAATTTTAGTTTCTAAATTAACTATACTAAATCAGTCAATAGTCCCTCCATTCACTATTGAAGACGAAACAGATGGCGGTGAAGATATTAGAATGAAATACCGTTATTTAGACATTAGAAGAAATCCGGTTAAAAACAGTTTACTGTTTCGTCATAAGGTTGCAATGGAAGTTAGAAAATACCTTTCAGACCTTGATTTTTGCGAAGTAGAAACACCTTATTTAATTAAGTCAACTCCTGAAGGCGCACGCGATTTTGTGGTGCCAAGTAGAATGAACCCAGGTCAATTTTATGCCTTACCTCAATCTCCACAAACTTTTAAACAATTATTGATGGTAGGCGGTATGGATAAGTATTTTCAAATTGTAAAATGTTTCCGTGACGAAGATTTGCGTGCGGATAGACAACCCGAATTTACGCAAATAGATTGCGAAATGGCGTTTGTGGAGCAAGAAGATATACTAAATGTATTTGAGGGTTTAACCCGTCATCTATTGAAAGAAATAAAAGGAGTTGATGTTGCCGAGTTTCCAAGAATCACCTACGATTATGCAATGAAAACCTATGGAAACGACAAGCCAGATATTCGATTTGAAATGAAATTTGGGGAATTGAATGAGGTAGCGCAACACAAAGATTTCCCTGTGTTTAATGCTGCTGAATTGGTTGTTGGTATTGCAGCTCCAGGTTGCGCAAATTATACCAGAAAAGAAATCGATTCGTTGATTGATTGGGTAAAACGTCCACAAGTTGGTGCGTCTGGAATGGTATATGTAAAATATGAATTGGACGGCACTTTAAAATCATCGGTAGATAAATTTTATGACGAGGCTGATTTACAAAAATGGGCAGCAATCACAAATGCCAAACCGGGAGATTTGATTTTGATTCTTTCAGGAAATGCAAATAAAACTAGAACGCAACTTTCCGCATTGCGAATGGAAGTTGCAACACGATTAGGTTTGAGAAAACCAGACGAATTTGCACCGTTGTGGGTAGTTGATTTTCCACTATTAGAATGGGATGAAGACAGCGAAAGATACCATGCAATGCACCATCCGTTTACGTCGCCAAAACCAGAAGACATGGATTTGATTACTACCGACCCTGGAAAAGTTCGTGCCAACGCCTATGATATGGTATTGAACGGAAACGAAATAGGAGGAGGTTCTATTCGTATTCATGATAAAGAATTGCAAAGTAGAATGTTTAATCTTTTAGGTTTTACGCCTGAGCAAGCTGAGTCACAATTTGGTTTTTTAATGAATGCTTTTCAGTTTGGAGCGCCACCACACGGTGGATTAGCTTTTGGATTGGATCGGTTGGTTGCTATTTTAGGTGGTCAAGAAACCATTCGTGATTTTATCGCTTTTCCAAAAAATAATTCAGGACGAGATGTGATGATTGATGCACCTGCAACCATTGACGATTCGCAATTAAAAGAGCTATTTATTCAATTAGATATAAAACAATAGGTTTCGGAAAATACTGAAAATCAATATTTTTCAAAAATAATTGACTAAAAAAACATTTTGTATTATTTTAAAGATTACATTTGTTTATTATTAATATTTTTACATTACAAAATGCGCACAGGAACAGTTAAATTTTTCAATGAATCAAAAGGTTACGGATTCATTACAGATGATGAAAATGGAAAAGACATTTTCGTTCACGCAACAGGTTTAAGAGCTGAATCACTTAACGAAGGTGATAAAGTTTCTTTTGAAGAAGAAGAAGGAAGAAAAGGTAAAGTAGCTGCTCAAGTAGTAGTTATCGAAGACTAATATATATTATTTTTTGGTTACCTCAAATGGTAAAACGCCTCTGAAATGAGGCGTTTTTTTTGTTTTTTATCTAAATAATTTATATTTATTCTAAATAAGCTATTTTAAGTAAAATATTTGCAAACGAACTACATCACTTTATTGTGAATTAAATAATGAGATGTATATTTGCAACTATTTTAGTTTTTCAAATTAAATAGTATTAAAATGCAATCAACACAATTAGATTATTTTCCAATTTTAATGCAGTTTTTATTGGCTGTTGGTTTTGTGGTTGGAACTATTATTATTTCTGGCAAACTTGGTCCAAAAAGGAATTCTGTTAATAAAGACAAAAATTTTGAGTGCGGTATAGAATCTGTAGGAAACGCACGTATCCCTTTTTCTGTAAAATACTTTTTAGTTGCTATCATCTTTGTATTGTTTGATGTTGAGGTTATTTTTCTATATCCTTGGGCAGTAAACTTCAAAGAAATGGGTATCGAAGGGATGATAAAAATGGTAGTATTTATGCTTTTATTGTTGGTAGGGTTTTTCTATATCATCAAGAAAAAAGCATTAGAGTGGGAATAATTTTTCAAGTAATTTTTTTATTTAAATAAAAAATGAGCGATTCAAAAATAAAAATGGTAGCACCACCAGAAGGAGTTTCTGGAGAAGGTTTTTTTGCAACAAAATTAAATGATGTAGTAGGAATGGCACGTGCCAATTCACTATGGCCATTACCCTTTGCAACTTCTTGTTGCGGAATTGAATTTATGGCAACAATGGCATCTCATTATGACCTAGCAAGATTTGGGTCTGAACGTGTTAGTTTTTCTCCTCGTCAAGCTGATATGTTACTAGTAATGGGAACAATTTCAAAAAAAATGGCACCTATTTTACGTCAAGTATATGAGCAAATGTCAGAGCCTCGTTGGGTTATTTCAGTTGGTGCATGTGCTTGTTCAGGAGGTGTTTTTGATACATATTCTGTACTTCAAGGTATCGATAAAGTTATACCAGTTGACGTATATGTACCAGGTTGTCCACCAAGACCAGAACAAATAGTAGATGGTGTAATGCAACTTCAAGAATTGGTTAGAAATGAATCAGTAAGACGAAGAAGTTCACCAGAATATAAAGAATTATTAGCTTCTTACAACCTATAAAAATGGCATTAGAAACGGTAAAAATACAAGAAAAATTGGAGCAAAAATTTGGCAATAACGTGCTGAATTTTGTAATGCAAAAAGATATATTTTCACTTGAAGCAACACCAAACGTTATTCATGAAGTGATTCAGTTTTTGAAAGAAGATCAGGAACTTAATTTTCATTTCTTAACCGATTTGTGTGGAGTTCATTTTCCGGAAAACGATGATGCACATCAATTTTCAGTAGTATATCATTTACATAATTGGATAGAAAATGTAAGGTTGAGAGTGAGAACTTTTCTTCCTGAAAATCCAGAAGTGGATACCATTACCGATATTTTTCTTACAGCCAATTGGATGGAAAGAGAAACATGGGATTTTTATGGAATTAATTTCAAAGGACATCCTCAATTGAAACGAATTTTGAATATGGATGAGATGGTTTCGCATCCACTAAGAAAAGAGTTTCCTATGGAAGACAGCGGACGTACAGATAAAGACGACCGTTTCTTTGGAAGAACAGTAATTAATGAATAATTGATTAAGGTATAATTAACATCATTAGTTTCAATAAAAAATTAAATTAACAGACAAAGGAAAATTATTTGTAATTATCAATTGTCAATTGTCAATTAAAAAAATGTCAGAACTACTATTATCACCAGAAAACCGTTATGCTAAAATCATTGAGCAAAGGCTGAATGAAGATGGAAGCGAACTTTCTATTCTAAATTTAGGACCAACGCATCCAGCTACTCACGGTATTTTTCAAAATATACTGTTGATGGATGGAGAACGTATAGTGGAGGCAGAGCCAACCATTGGATACATCCATAGAGCATTTGAAAAAATTGCCGAAAACAGACCATTTTACCAAATTACGCCTCTTACAGATAGAATGAATTATTGTTCATCACCTATTAATAATATGGCTTGGTGGATGACATTAGAAAAATTACTCGATATTGAAGTGCCAAAAAGAGCACAATATTTACGTGTAATTGTTATGGAGCTTGCTCGTATTACAGATCACTTAATTTGTAATTCTATTTTAGGAGTTGATACAGGTGCTTATACCGGATTTTTATATGTATTTCAATTCCGTGAAAAAGTATATGAAATCTACGAAGAAATTTGTGGTGCTAGATTAACAACAAATATGGGAAGAATTGGTGGTTTTGAAAGAGATTGGTCGCCAGAAGCTTTCCGTAAATTAGAAGTCTTTTTAGAAGAGTTTCCAGTTGCTTGGAAAGAATTCGAAAACCTTTTTGAAAGAAATAGAATTTTTATTGATAGAACGGTAAATGTTGGTGGGATAACTGCTGAAAAAGCAATGGCTTACGGATTTACAGGGCCAAACTTGCGTGCAGCGGGTGTGGATTACGATGTGCGTGTAGCACAACCATATAGTTCTTACGAAGACTTTGAATTTATTGTTCCTGTAGGGAAATCAGGAGATACTTATGACCGTTTTTGTGTTAGAAATGCAGAAGTTTGGGAAAGTTTAAGCATCATCCGTCAGGCATTAGATAAATTGCCTGAAGGTCCTTATCATGCTGATGTTCCCGATTATTATTTGCCTCCAAAAGAAGACGTATATCACAATATGGAAAGCTTGATTTATCATTTCAAAATTGTAATGGGTGAAGTGCCTGTTCCAGTTGCCGAAATTTATCACGCTGTTGAAGGTGGAAATGGAGAGTTAGGATTTTATCTTGTTACTGATGGAAGCAGAACACCATACAGACTTCACTTTAGAAGACCATGTTTTATCTACTATCAAGCTTATCCAGAAATGATTCAAGGAGCATTACTTTCTGATGCAATCGTTATATTATCAAGTTTAAATGTAATTGCGGGCGAATTAGACGCTTAATAATTATGGAAAAATCACACATAAAACAAGAGATAAACATGACCGAATCATTGATGAATCGCATCAATGAATTGATAAGTCATTATCCTTCAGGAAAACAAAAATCAGCATTATTACCCGTTTTGCACGAGGTACAGGATGCTCACGATAATTGGTTAAGTATTGAACTACAAAACAAAGTAGCCGAAATACTGCAAATAAAACCTATTGAAGTCTATGAAGTGGTTACTTTTTATACCATGTTCAATCAACGACCTATTGGAAAATTCATGTTTGAATTTTGTCAAACTTCTCCATGTTGCCAAAATGGAGTAGAAGATTTAATGGATTATACTTGTGATAAATTGGGCGTAAAAGTAGGCGAACCAACACCAGACGGAATGTTTGAAGTGCGTGGAGTAGAATGTTTGGGAGCTTGCGGATATGCACCAATGATGCAATTGGGCGATTTCTATCAAGAACATTTAACCAAAGAAAAAATTGATCAATTAGTATCTGATTGTAAAGAAGGTAAAATCACTTTACACGATAAATAATATCATGGGAAGAAAAATATTATTAGACAAAATTAATGTTCCGGGTATAAAAACCTACGAAGTATATCGCCAAAATGGCGGTTATGCCTCTGTGGAAAAAGCTTTAAAAACATTAACTCCAGACGAAGTTACCGAAGAAGTAAAAACCTCAGGACTTCGTGGTAGAGGTGGAGCAGGATTCCCCGTTGGAATGAAATGGAGCTTCATCGATAAAAAATCGGGAAACCCAAGACACCTTGTTTGCAATGCAGATGAGTCAGAGCCAGGTACTTTCAAAGACCGATACTTAATGGAGTACATTCCACATCTATTAATAGAAGGAATGATTACATCAAGTTATGCATTAGGCGCTAACTTATCTTACATATACATTCGTGGCGAATATATGTGGGTATATAAAATTTTTGAAAGAGCCATTGCTGAAGCGAAAGCCGCAGGCTGGTTAGGAAAAAATATTTTAGGTTCAGGATTCGATTTAGAACTACACGTTCAAATTGGTGGCGGAGCTTATATCTGTGGCGAAGAAACCGCACTTATTGAAAGCCTAGAAGGAAAAAGAGGAAACCCTCGTATAAAACCACCTTTCCCTGCTGTGAAAGGACTTTGGCAAAATCCAACCGTGGTAAACAATGTAGAAAGTATCGCCGCTGTGCCTTGGATAGTAAACAACTCAGGTGCTGAATATGCTACTATTGGAATAGGTAGATCTACTGGAACTAAATTAATCTCTGCTTCAGGAAATATAAAAAATCCTGGTGTTTACGAAATTGAATTAGGAGTTTCTGTTTATGAATTTATGAATTCTGATGAGTATCTTGGTGGTATGCAAACCGACCGACCATTGAAAGCGTTTGTGCCTGGAGGAAGTTCTGTGCCCATTTTACCAGAACCATTAATTTATAAAACTGCTGCTGGTGAAGATCGTTTGATGACCTACGAAAGTTTGGCTGATGGTGGTTTTGCAACTGGTTCTATGTTAGGTTCTGGCGGATTTATTGTCTATGATGACAGAGCATGTATTGTGCGCAACACCTGGAATTTCTCACGTTTTTACCACCATGAGTCATGCGGTCAGTGTACCCCATGTCGTGAAGGTACTGGCTGGTTAGAAAAAGTATTGTGGCGCATCGAAAACGGACAAGGACGCGAAGAAGATATTGAATTGTTATGGAGTATTCAATCCAAAATAGAAGGAAATACGATTTGTCCATTAGGTGATGCGGCTTCATGGCCAGTAGCTGCCGCTATTCGTCATTTTAGAGACGAGTTTGAATACCACATTCGTTTTCCTGAAAAGGTAAAAAACAGAGATCACTTTGTTAATGAGCCATTTAGAAAATAAAAAATAAAAATAATATAAAATAGTTTCAAGTTTCAAGTCGTTTAGGTTCAAGTTGTATTCAAATAAACATAGACTAGATACTAAAAAAACAAAAATTAGATAATGAAAGTAACCATAGACGGTCAAGAAATTGAAGTAGAAGCAGGAACAACGATCTTGCAGGCTGCTCGTATGATTGGTGGAGAATCTGTTCCGCCAGCCATGTGTTATTATTCAAAACTAGAAGGTAGCGGCGGTAAATGTCGTTGTTGTCTGGTGGACGTTACCAAAGGTAGCGAAGCCGACCCAAGACCTATGCCAAAACTTGTTGCTTCTTGTGTAACAGGATGCCAAGATGGTATGGAAATAGCAAGCACAAAATCAGACCGTGTGCAAGAGGCTCGAAAATCAGTAACCGAGTTTTTATTAATTAATCACCCATTGGATTGTCCAGTTTGTGATCAAGCTGGAGAATGTGATTTGCAAAACCTTAGTTTTGAACACGGTAAATCGCAATCTCGATTTATAGAAGAGAAAAGAACTTTTGAACCAGAAAATATTGGCGATAAAATTCAATTACACATGAATCGTTGTATCCTTTGTCAACGTTGTGTGCAAGTTGCTGATCAACTGACAGATAACCGTTTGCATGGTGTGCTAAACAGAGGTGATCATGCGCAAATTTCAACATGTATTTCAGCTGCCATTGACAATGAGTTTTCAGGTAATATGATTGATGTTTGTCCGGTTGGTGCTTTAACTGATAAAACATTCCGATTCAAATCAAGAGTTTGGTTCAATAAACCATTCAACGCTCACAGAGAATGTACCACGCCAGGATGTTGCGGAAAAACAACATTATGGATGTTTGGTAATGAAATTCAAAGAGTTACAGCTAGAAAAGATGAATACCATGAAGTAGAAGATTTTATCTGTAACACATGTCGATTTGACAAAAAAGAAGTGTCTGATTGGACTATTGAAGGACCAAGAAAATTCGAAAAAGATTCGGTTATTAACCAAAATAATTACACCCGAAAACTTGAAAAAGTAGTGATTGAAACCGAAAAAGGAATCCTTGAAGGTAGAGATCAAGACAGAAAAAAAATAAGTATGGTTGAGATACCGTTTACAACTAACAATTCTAAATCTTAAAAAATGGATAGTGCATTTATTATTGAAAAAAGCGTTGTTATTGTAACCGTTTTTGCCCTTACAATGATAATGGCAATGTATTCTACTTGGGCTGAACGAAAAGTGGCAGCATTTTTACAAGATAGAATAGGACCTAACAGAGCAGGAGCGTGGGGTTTACTTCAACCACTTGCTGATGGTTTAAAATTATTTTCTAAAGAAGAATTTTTTCCAAATACACCAAATAAATTTTTATTTATTGTAGGACCTGCCATAGCAATGAGCACGGCACTCATGACAAGTGCAGTAATTCCGTGGGGAGATAAGCTACACCTTTTTGGAAGAGATATTTTGTTACAAGCTACAGATATTGATGTTTCGTTATTGTACATTTTCGGAGTAGTTTCTGTAGGTGTTTACGGAATCATGATTGGTGGATGGGCATCTAATAACAAATTCTCATTGATGGGAGCCGTTCGTGCAGCATCTCAAATGGTTTCTTATGAAGTAGCCATGGGATTATCTATGATAGCTTTATTAATGATGACAGGTACGTTGAGCTTGAAAGAAATTTCTGTTCAACAAGCAGGAATGAATTGGAATGTATTTTATCAACCGCTTTCATTTTTGATATTTTTGATTTGTGCTTTCGCAGAAACTAATCGTACGCCTTTTGATTTGGCAGAATGTGAATCAGAATTAATAGGTGGTTACCATACCGAATATTCTTCCATGAAAATGGGATTTTATTTATTTGCTGAATATGCCAATATGTTTATCTCATCAGCTATTTTAGCTGTACTTTTCTTCGGTGGATATAATTATCCAGGAATGGCATGGGCAGTAGAAAACTGGGGAGTTAACATAGCAAATATTTTAGGCTTTTTAGCTTTATTTATCAAAATATGTGGATTTATCTTCTTCTACATGTGGGTGCGTTGGACAATACCAAGATTTAGATACGATCAATTAATGAATTTAGGCTGGAAAATATTAATTCCACTTTCAATCATCAATATTATCATTACAGGTATTGTATTGTTAAGAAATGAAATACTAACATTTTTAGGATTCTAAAATGAATATAGAAGCTATATCATTATCGGGCAGAAAAAAGCAAGTATCCAATAAGCAAATGACTTTTTGGGAACGACTTTATTTAGTAGCCATTGTTAAAGGTTTGTTTATCACAATCAAACATTTATTTACAAGAAAAGTAACCATTCAATATCCAGAGCAGGTTCGTCCTTTTAGCCCTGTGTATCGTGGTCAACACATGTTGAAAAGAGACGAACAAGGTAGAGAAAATTGTACGGCTTGTGGGTTGTGTGCACTTTCTTGCCCTGCAGAAGCAATCACAATGAAAGCTGCCGAAAGAAAGCCAGGCGAAGAGCATTTGTACCGTGAAGAAAAATATGCCGAAATCTACGAAATCAACATGCTTCGTTGTATTTTTTGCGGTTTGTGTGAAGAAGCATGCCCGAAAGACGCGATTTATTTAACACTTTCAAAAGAATTGGTTCCTGCTCAATACAATAGAGAAGATTTTATTTTCGGAAAAGATAAATTAGTAATGCCGTTGGATATTGCTATGAAAAATACTCAACTAAAAAACGCTAACTAAATGTCACCAATATTATTATTATTTTACATTTTATCTGCAATTACGCTTGGAACGGCGTTTCTAACTATTTACAGCAGAAACCCAATCCATTCTGCAATTTACTTAGTAATTTGTTTTTTCAGTATTGCAGGACATTACTTATTGTTTAATGCCCAATTCCTTGCAGTGGTTCATATCATTGTTTATTCGGGAGCCATTATGGTATTGTTTCTTTTCACCATTATGTTGATGAATTTGAATAAAGAAAACGAAGTACACAAACCCAGAATTACCAGACTTGGCGCAGTGGTTGTGATTAGTTTAATGTGTCTAATTTTCATTGCTATTTTCATCAATTCTAAAACAATTGTTGGAGAATATGATAACAATGGCGAAGATTTTCAATCTATTAAAAAATTAGGTCAAGTGTTGCTAAATGAATTTATGGTTCCGTTTGAATATGCTTCGGTATTATTATTAGTTGCTATGATTGGAGCCGTATTATTATCTAAAAAAGAAAAATCAACCAAATAAGATGGACAATATTTTAAATCAAATAGGGATCGAAAATTACCTTTTTTTATCTGCAATACTTTTTAGTATTGGGGTTTTTGGGGTATTGTATAGAAGAAATGCGATCATCGTTTTTATGTCGATAGAAATCATGTTGAATGCTGTAAACTTATTGTTTGTTGCTTTTTCAACTTATCATCAAGACGCAGAAGGGCAAGTGTTTGTGTTTTTCTCAATGGCAGTTGCTGCAGCTGAAGTTGCGGTGGGACTTGCTATTTTAGTTTCTGTTTACAGAAATCTAGGATCGATTGATATAGCTAATTTAAAAAACTTAAAAGGATAATCTCGAATGGAGAAGAATTTAGTTTTAGTATTGTTATTAACCCCGTATTTAGGGTTTTTATTTAATGTTTTCTTCGGAAAAAAAGTGGGTAAATCGCTTTCAGGTACTATTGGTACTTTGGCAGTTGCCACCTCTTTTGGTCTGAGTTTATATTTTTTTGGTGAAATTTTAGTTTCAAAAAAACCAATTACAATTTCTTTATTTGATTGGATTCAAGTAAGTAATTTCAAATTAGAAATTGGGTTTTTATTAGATCAATTATCTATACTTTGGTTACTTTTTGTAACGGGTATTGGTTCTTTAATACATTTGTATTCCATCAGCTACATGCACGATGACGAAAATATGCACAAGTTTTTTGCTTACTTAAACCTATTTGTTTTCTTCATGATTACATTAGTTATCGGAAGCAATTTATTAATCATGTTTATTGGTTGGGAAGGCGTTGGTCTTTGTTCTTATTTACTAATTGGATTTTGGTATAAAAACCAATCGTATAATGATGCGGCTAAAAAAGCATTCATCATGAATAGAATAGGGGACTTAGGTTTCTTGATTGGGATTTTTATTTTAGCCCACTTATTTGGAACATTAGAGTTTTCTGAAATCGCAAAAGGAATGCAATCAGAAGTATTCTTAAAAAATATTGATTTTCCATTATTAAGCGTTGCCGCCTTATGTCTTTTCATCGGAGCAACGGGTAAATCAGCTCAATTACCACTTTATACTTGGTTACCAGACGCAATGGCTGGTCCGACTCCTGTTTCTGCATTAATCCACGCAGCAACGATGGTAACTGCGGGTATTTTTATGATAACTCGAATGAATTTCTTATTCGATTTTGCAGCAGATGTTCAACATATAATCGCTATTGTAGGTGCCATCACAGCTTTAGTTGCTGCCACTATCGGATTATTACAAAATGATATTAAAAAAGTATTGGCTTACTCAACTGTTTCTCAATTAGGATTAATGTTCCTAGCTTTAGGAATGGGAGCTTATACGGTTGCAGTATTTCACGTAATTACACATGCATTTTTCAAAGCTTGTTTGTTCCTTGGTTCGGGTTCGGTTATCCACGCGTTACATGGCGAACAAGATATGCGTAAAATGGGAGGGCTTAGAAAAGCAATGCCAATTACCTTTATTACTATGTTGGTTTCAACGTTAGCCATTGCAGGTATTTTCCCTTTTGCAGGTTTCTGGTCAAAAGATGAAATTTTGATGGTAGCTTTTGAACACAACAAAGCCCTTTGGATTATTGGTTCGATTGCATCTATCATGACTGCTTTTTATATGTTCCGATTGATGTATCTAACATTCTTCAGAGATTTCAGAGGTACCGAAGAACAAAAACATCATTTGCACGAAAGTCCAAGTTTAATAACAATTCCATTGATTATTTTAGCTATTTTGGCTACCATTGGCGGATTAATCAATTTGCCAGGAAGCAATTGGTTAACCCATTATTTAGGACCTATTTTAGCAACAAAAGTTGCACATCACGCTCTTCTTGGAAATCAAGAATATATGTTGATGGGAATTGCGTTAGTAGGTGCGTTTATTGGTATTATTTGGGCATATATTAAATACATCAAACAAGCTTTTGTACCTAAAGAGGATGCTGAAATTTCTGGTTTTGCATTAGTGGTTTATAATAAATTTTACATCGATGAATTTTATAATTTATTGATTGTAAAACCTTTAAATACATTAGCTGGTGTTTTCAAATCAATTCTAGAACCTGCAATTGGGTCATTAGTATTTGGTTTCGGAAAAGGCGCTTACTTTTTAAGTGAACAAGGAAAAAAACTACACACAGGTAGCGTTGGGTTTTATTTATTTGCTTTTGTTATTGGTGTTTGTGCCATATTAATTTATTTATTTATAGCTTAATCATTTTACACAATGGATGTAACTTCTATATTATTATTACTTTTAATTGGAGCCTTAGCAACTTATTTCTCTGGTGATAAGTTAGCTTCAAAAGTAGCTTTGTTATTTAGTTTGGCAACTTTTGGATTGTCTTTATATTTAGTTTCTATTCTTTCCAATGGAGGCAATATTAGCTTTTCAATGCCTTGGATGAATTTACCAAAAATGACCCTTGCCTTCAAAGCAGATGGATTAAGCATGGCAATGGTGCTACTTACAACAGCACTTACTCCAATTATTATTTTTTCATCATTTGCAAATGATTTCAAAAGTGCCAAAAGCATCTATGCACTTATCTTATTTATGTCGTATGCAATGACAGGAACATTCTTAGCAGCTGACGGTTTATTGTATTACATCTTTTGGGAACTAGCACTTATACCTATTTATTTCATAGCTCTTATTTGGGGTAATGGCGATGCAGATGCACGTAAAAAAGCAGTGGTTAAATTCTTTATTTATACCCTTGCAGGATCATTGTTTATGTTGATTGCTTTTGCTTATTTGTATCAAAAAGCGGGTTCATTCCTTCTGGAAGATTTATATAAATTACAATTATCAGGACAAGAACAAGCTTGGATATTTGTAGCTTTTTTTGCAGCTTATGCAATCAAAATTCCAATCATTCCTTTCCACTCTTGGCAAGCAAAAGTATATCAAAAAGCACCAACCGTTGGAACAATGCTTCTGTCTGGTATCATGCTCAAAATGGGATTGTATAGCGTTATTCGTTGGCAATTACCTATTGTGCCTTTTGCAGCTAAATTCCATGTTACCATCATGTTGGTTCTCGGAATTGCAGGTACTATTTATGGTTCGGTATTAGCATTAAAACAAAACAACCTTAAAAAACTTTTAGCCTACTCATCTCTTGCTCACGTAGGTCTTATTGCTGCGGGAGCCTACTCCTTAACCCTTGACGGATTGAGTGGTGCAGTTTCCCAAATGATAGCACACGGTTTTGTAATTGTTGGATTATTCTTTGCAGCCGAAATCATCTCAAGACGTTTTGAAACCCAACAAATCGACGAAATGGGAGGCATTCGTTCGCAAGCTCCAAAATTCACTTCGCTGTTCATGATTCTTGTTTTAGCATCTGTTGCTTTGCCAGGAACGTTCAATTTTGTGGGTGAGTTTACCGTTTTATACAGTTTGTCTCAAGTAAATTTATGGTATGCAGTTATTGGCGGAACCACAATTATTTTAGGAGCCTATTACATGTTAAAAATGTTCCAAAACGTGATGTTGGGCGAAACAAATACCAAAACATTTAAAGACGTAACCACCAACGAAACCATCGTTTTTGTGGTAATTATAGCATTTCTACTTTTCTTCGGATTGTATCCAAAACCAATTGTAGATTTTGTTACGCCAAGTTTAAAAGAAATTTTACTAGTTATCAATAGAGCATAAGTAAGCTCTAAAAAAGTATATAAAAATGAATACATTATTAGCAATAGTAGGTTTAGGTATTTTTACATTAATTGCCGAAATTTTTAACTTCAGAAAGTTAATCGTTCCCATTGCAGTTATTGGGCTTTTGGCTATTTTAGGACTTACTATTTCCGAGTTCAATACACCAGCAAGTTTCTATAACAACATGATTGTTGTTGACAAATTTTCGGTTGCTTTTTCAAGCCTTTTTATCATTTTAACATTGTTTTTAGTTACGCTAAGTCATGATGTATATAAAGACCATCCAACTAAAATCTCCGATTTTATAGCCATCAAAATATTCCTTCTTTCAGGAGCAGTAGCAATGGTTTCTTTCGGAAACATGGCAATGTTTTTCTTAGGTATCGAAGTCTTATCGATTTCTTTATACATCCTTGCCGCAAGCCAAAGATTAAATTTAAAAAGCAACGAAGCCGGAATGAAATACTTCCTTATGGGTTCATTTGCATCCGGAATTTTACTCTTCGGTATCTGCCTCATCTATGGCGCAACAGGTTATTTTGACATAGCCGAAATCAAAGATTTATCACAAGGATTGGGCCTACCAATATGGTTCTCAATAGGAGTAGTAATGCTTTTAATTGGAATGTTATTCAAAATAGCAGCTGCACCCTTCCATTTTTGGGCACCCGATGTTTACGAAGGTGCACCAGCCATCACTACAGCAACCATGAGTACCTTGGCAAAAGTAGTAGCAGTAGCAACACTTTACAAACTAATCAACGCCTTCATGCCGCACCTATCCAGTCATTTTGAAATGGTGATAGTAGTTGTGTCTATATTGTCAATGACCATAGGAAACATCATGGCACTACGTCAAACCAACGTCAAACGTATGTTAGCCTTCTCAGGAATCTCCCATGCAGGATTCATGCTCATGGCATTATTGAGCCTATCCACAGCAGCCAACACATTACTATATTACACCGCAGCCTACGCCCTAGCAGGGATAGCATCCTTTGCAGTAATCGTCTTTGTTTCCCAGCACAAATCAAGCGAAGAAATAGAAGCCTTTAACGGTTTCGGAACAACCAACCCATTACTAGCCGCTATACTTACAGCCTCATTATTGTCAATGGCAGGTATTCCAATATTCTCAGGCTTTTTCGCCAAGTTCATATTGTTTACCCAAACCATCCAAACAGGCTATCTATCCCTCGTTATCATAGCCGTAATCAACTCCATCATCAGTGTAGGCTATTACTTCAAACTCATCATTGCCATGTACACCAAACAAAGCACACAACAAAAACAACCCGTACCAATTGTGTACACACTAGTAGCAGTACTAGCCATCCTATTAAACATCATCATCGGAATTTATCCAACACTAATTACCCAACTATTGGCATAACATTCCCAACAAAATACACCCAAAAGCTGTCCACCACCATCGACAGCTTTTTTTTATTCTTTTCCAGAAGCACACAACCCCATTCCAATCCCATCTTGTCCCGCTCTCGCCTTTATCTCCCTTGCCCTTCGGGACTTCGGGAGGATACCGGCTCCATCGGGGCTATACTTCACGTTTTGTTTTTCAGTTGACTATTTTTGAGTTGCAAAGTTGCAAAGTTGTAGAGTTTCAAAGTTTCTAAATTTGTGCCAACTCGTGCCAATTTGTGGCAAAACCAATTCATTTTTGATATTGATATTGATATTGAAGTTAATATTAATATTGCCAATGACAAAATTGTCATTCCGTAGCAATCTCCCCTGCCCGTCCAGTCAAATTGAAATAGCAATAATGTAATTTATTTAACAAGTTCATTTATTTTCTTTCTATAGGTTTTTAACTTTACATTGAATCTTGAAATTATTTTCTTTTTACTCTGTTTACAATAGTTACAAAATCTAATTTCCAAAACCAACTAATTATGATTTTCATTTTCTTTTCGAAATCTTTTCATTAAGTTGTTTTGTTTTATGAAATCATATTTCAAATCAAAAATTATAAATTTTCCTTTGCTTTTTTCTATTTTAAAATATCTTCCATCTGTAAATAGTTTCTTTTCTTTATCATTTGACTGATATTCCATTATATATTTTTCTTCAAATATTTTTTCAACAATATTGCTTTCTGAAAGCAAATTTTTTAGATAGAAACTTTCCGATTTTGTCAAACTACAAACTGAATCTTTCTTTGAGAAATAAAAATAATTAAAGTCAAAAAGAGTGGTGTCTTTTACAATTTTTTCAAGTTTAATATTCTCTTGTAAATATCGAATAGGTGTATATGCCCAAGAAAATTCAGTTGGTGCTTTTCTACCGTAGTCTTTTATAGTTTTTATAATTTTTCCATTTTTAACAAATGTTACATAAACAGTTTCATCATCAGACCATCTAGAGATATATTCATTTTCTAAATTTATCCAATTAGATTTTAGAAAACTCAAATTAATTTTAGAAAACATTTCTTTACTTATTTTAGATTTGTAATTTCCTTTAATTGAACTACTATAGCCGCCTTTAAATAAGATTTTTCCACTTTTATCTATTTCAATATCAGTTACTGGACAACTACCAAAACAACCTGTTGATGACACAATGATTTTATCAAAAGTTTTAGAATAGTCAATAGTGTAATTAGTCTTATGAAATTTGTCTATTTTACCATCGCTGTTTAAGATTTTTAAAGTATCAAATTCTATACTCGCAATTTTGTATATTTCCCATTCCTCTGAAGATAAATCATAAAGTTTCAAATAATCATTTTCAATTTTATAATTTGATGTAAATCCTTTAAATACATTCTGACTTCTTTGATTTTCATCGCCACTAATGTATTTAAAAAAACCAAGCTTATAATCAAACGTCCCATTATCATTGAATTCATAACCAACTTCTTGACTACCAAATGGAGGTGGTGGAGGAACTACTCCGTTTTTATCTAATTTCTGTATTTCTTTTACATATTTCCATTCTCCAATAATTTTATGCTCAAAGTTATTATTTGATTTCTGTTTGCAAGAAATCAAAATTAGTGTCAAGAAAATGGCTAATATATATTTCATTTTTTTATAATTTGTTTATATGTAAGAATTAGAAAAAATTTTAATTTTCTAAAAAAGATTGTATAAATTTCAAACCTTATTACAAAGCATGTCAAATATGATTGTTTTATTGTTAGTTTTCATCGTGTTTTTTTTAAATATATTATTTCTGTTTTAATGGTTTCTTAGTTTTTACTAACTTGTAACTATTTTATTTATAATGAGTTTTTTCTTAACGTCGGAATGACAAAGCAACCTTTAATTTTTGGCATTGTTAGTGCAACAGCGGTAAAATTATAATTCCAATTATTTTTTTACTAATTCAATTTGAAAGTCTAGTAAATCTTTTTTTGCAAGAAAATAAACTCTGGATATTCTATGCCCAAAATGATTAATTGCTTTGAAGAGTATTTCTAATTCATTATCTAGGTACCTGTCATTACTAAAATACACCCAATTCTCTTTGAGATACATTTCAAAATCTCCTTTTATTGCGGGTGTTAACTCTTCTGTACAAATTTCATTATTTAGTAAAGTTTCTATTTGTTTTTTGAACTCTTTTTCTATTTTATTCAATTTTTTTAGGTTTGATTTTATTTGCTCAAATGGTGTGTTTGCACTAAAAAACCCCGTTTCATTTAATAGATTTACATACATTTCAAATTTTGCGTCATGATCTTTATCTATTTTAAAAAAATGGATGTATTTTGATTCTAATTCTTTCTCCAATCCTTTTTGTTTGGCTATATTAAAAAAGTAAAAATAAATAGCAATGTCGTTTTCGGTTATTTCATTTTTTAAATGTTCTTTTTCTTTTTCTATTTTTGGAATTAATATGCTCGCTTCTTTTGTATTGAATTTTTGCCCATCATAATCAAAAGTACTTATATCAATCAAATTGTCATCTATATTTGATAAGGTGTTTTTGTCATTTTCTAAAGCGATATAATCATAAATCATATCTATTTTTTCTTTATTGAATAGAGATTTTAAGTCTTGGGATGAACTTAATTTTTCTATTTTAGTAATGTCAAATGTATTAGGATTTTTATTGTCATAATAACCATTATATATTGAATCAAAACTATCTTTTTTATAATTCTCTAAATATTCAAGTTTAAAATCTTCAAGCTTTAATTGTGAGAAATTAAATGAATTTTCTATTGAAGAAAACAATTTAAAAGTCTGACTTTTTTGAAGTTCTTCAATTTCATTAAACAAACTATTTGCAGACTTTTGGTCAAAGCTATCTTTAATAATATTTAATCTTTCTAGATTAGAAATTCTATCTTCTGTGCTAGGATGTGAGGCCCATTGGTCTTTAATTATGAGTTTAGATTTGTTATATTTACTCAATTCTATAAGTGTAACTGATGGTAAATTATTTTTAAAAGTAAGTTCACTTTCTGTAGCTAGAAAGTTTAGTACAAACATCTGTTCTTTAAATAGGTTTTCACTTTTTATGTTTTCATTTACTTTATTTTCGTAAAATGATATTACAGAATTATAAGAGTGACTTGCTAAATCCATTCTTAACAAAGACTCTTTTAAAGGTAAATAGCCTGTAACATTTGCTGCAACTTCATCTGCATGAAACTCCATTTCTCTTGAAAGTGCCAAATAATTAATATTAATAATGTCATACATTTTCTTAAGCATCCATTGAATTCCGTGTATGATTTTTACGGCAATTATCACAAAAATTGAAAAATACCCGCTGATATTTGCCCAAGTTTTTATATTCTCATCATATGAATCGTTGTCGTACAACATATTGAAAATTACTTGGTTAACGTTGTAAACATAACTTCCAACCTTCATGCTCTTTTGAGAAAAATGCCCAAATTCGTGAGCAAGTATAGCTTTAAATTCTTGTTCAGTTATAGTGTTAACTAGGCCTAATCCAATTTGTAAATTTTTTCTGATTGGGAAAAACATACTCCAAAAACTAGAATCATAAAAAACACCTGCATTAACTTCGGTTGATATATAGACTTTTTTTGGAAATTTTGTTCCTACTTCATCAACAATATCTTGAATAAACTGAAATAATTTTGGTTCTGTTTCTTGGGTTATTTCTGTTAAGTGGCTTCTGTCAACAGTATGTTTTTTGAAAATAAATTTAAATAGAAAAGCAAGAACTAGAAAACCTAAACTTGCCAATCCAATACCTAAACCAATAGTTATTGCCATTGGTTTTGCAGCAATTAAGTAAATCGCACCCAATACACTCAAAATGGTTAAGCCAATTCCTAGTGCTATAAGTACAACATAAACTATTAAAAATAAAACAATAGAAATAATTGCTTTAGTAGTCATTTTTTTAAAATTGGTGGATACTGTAATATTCATTTGCTTTATTTTACTTTAATTGAGTTTTATTGTTTTTTTATACCTTATTTTTTTATAATATTATAAGATAAAATTCGAATGAAACACAAATAGTTTTTTTTAAATCTATTTTTTCTACACATAGTCTTAAAAGTACATTGTAGATGTTTTCATTATATTTGTGGGATATTTTAGCAAAACAATTTTAATTTTTGGTATATATCTCATCTTATTTGGTTATGAATTTCAAATATATTAAATTTTTTTTTTACAACCACTACTTTTTCAACCAATTTTCAATTCCTGCTCACCAAAGACTCCCCTATGAAATGCTCCGGAAAGTCTTCCGACTTTGCGGAATATTTTTTAGTAGTATTTCATTGATAACAAAGGTTTAAACTAGTCAACTTGCTAGCTCCATTAACCAACCTATTGTATTTGCGGTTCTTTTTTTTCTTTCAATAAAAATACTGTTATCATCCCCTTTTGTATTTTTCCTTTCCACTTTTATAATTTTTCCTTCCGTATTTATAATTCTTGCATACGCGTTTGTAGTTCTTGCGTGCGCAGATGTAGTTCTTGCGTGCGCATTTATACTTCTAGCGTGCGCGTTTGTATTTCTTGCATACGCATTTATAATTCTTGCATCCGCAACTTTCAACAACGCATCCGCAAAACAACCCTATCAGCGTTTTAAACCTGAAACTTTAAACCTTAAACTTTAAACCTAATAACCCTTAATAAACTATCTACCGTAAACCCGCATGAGGGATGGAGGCGGCATCCTTTTACTTGCCCCTGAGCGGCTGTGCTGGTTTGGGGCAAGTAAAAGATACAGCCGAGAGCCCGACCTTGTTGCTTAGATATTTCTCTGTTGGTTGGGGGTTGGTGTGCAACAAGGGCATGCCCAAATAAATTGTTAGCAGTATAAAGCAGCGTTGGGTTTGGTCACAAAAAAAACCGCCTTCTTTGCGGGAAGGCGGTTTGGGTTATTCTTTGATTTCTGTACCGTTTTGGTCAAAAAATCGATAATCGAGGTACGTGTAAGCGTCTCGTGGTATTATTTTTATCCATTTTTTATGTTCAAAAAACCATTTTGAACGTATAGATGGAAAGCCTTTTGTTAAATAGGCGGCCACAAAAGGGTGTACGTGAAGTACAATTTTTTTGTGGTCTTTAAGTACTCTTCCAAGGTTGAAGGCTATTTTGTCTATTATTAAAATTGGTGCTTCAATTTCGCTATTAGCATTATTTGGGTCTTCTTCTCTTGTTTTAATATTAACTTCTGGTCGTACTCGTTGACGTGTTATTTGCACTAATCCGAATTTTGACGGTGGTAATATTTTGTGTTTTGCTTTGTCGTCGCTCATTTCATCGCGAAGGTAGTTAAACAGTACTTGACGGTTTTCTGGATTTTGCATATCGATAAAATCGACTACAATAATCCCACCCATATCTCTAAGTCGTAATTGGCGTGCTATTTCAGCAGCAGCAATCATGTTAACTTCTAGTGCTGTATCTTCCTGGTTATTTGCTTTGTTGGAACGATTTCCAGAGTTCACGTCTATTACGTGTAGGGCTTCGGTGTGTTCTATAATCAAATAGGCACCCTTACTCATCGAAACAGTTTTTCCGAATGACGTTTTTATTTGTCTTTCGATGTTGTATTTCTCAAATAGGGGAGTGTCTTTTGATTGGTAAAACTTGACCATGTTTTGTTTTGAAGGATCTATTTGTTTTAAATATTCCTTCGTTTGGTTGAATAACTCTTCTTCATCTACTTGGATGCCTGTGAAGGTATCGTTAAATACATCTCGTAGTATGGACGAGGCTTTGCTGAGCTCGCCGAGTACTTTTGATGGATGATGAGCAGTTACTAATTTTTTACACATTGCAATCCATCTATTGTTTAGGTTTTGCAAATCTTTTTCTAGTTCTTGTGCATTTTTGCCTTCGGCTACTGTTCTTACAATAACACCAAAACCTTTTGGTTTGATTGCTTGTACTAGTTTTTTTAGTCGGTCTTTTTCGGCTTTGTCTTCTATTTTTTGAGAAACAGAAACGCGGTCGGAGAATGGAACTAATACCAAAAATCTACCAGCAAAGGAAAGTTCAGAGCTTATTCTGGGTCCTTTGGTTGATATTGGCTCTTTAACTACTTGTACTAAAACGGACTGATTGGCGCTCAATATATCTGTTATTGAGCCATCTTTGTCAATTTCGTTTTCAAACTTAAAGTTTTTTAAGGAGAAATCTTTTATTTTACCTGCGCTTACAAGTTTAATGAATTTCAAATAAGAGGCTAAGTTTGGGCCCAAATCATGATAATGTAAAAAGGCATCTTTTTCGTAGCCAACATTTACAAAAGCAGCGTTTAAGCCAGCAACAGGTTTTCTAATTTTGGCAATAAAAATATCACCAACTAAAAAACTGTTGTTTTTTTCTTCTTTCTCTTTGTGTAATTCAATTAGTTTTCCATCTTTTAATAAGGCAAAATCTACACTATCTTCACTAGATCTGATAATCAGTTCTTTATTCACGTTGTAAATTTTTATCCAAACAGTGGTTTAAAATGCAACTATTTACATATAAATAGTGCATTTTTTTATTTTTCTGTAAGGATGGATTAAACATTTTTTTTACAGGAATTACCCGAAGAATTTTGGCTTACCCTAAGCAAATTATCAATAACGTGATGTTAATTGGTAGTTCAGCTGGTTAACTAAAATTCGTTTTCAATGAACGTTAAAAAGAAAAAAGTAGTTTAAAACTACTTTTTCTTCTTGTGACGGTTAGCTCTCGCTCTTTTTTTACGTTTGTGCGTTGCTACCTTATGTCTCTTTCTTTTTTTACCGCTTGGCATAGGTTATGTTTTTATGATTAATAAATAATTTTTTTTTAAACTGCAATTTCTGTTTTTGTTTTTACTCCTTCAACAAATACTTTAGCTGGTTTGAATGCCGGAATGTTGTGAGCTGGTATTTTGATAGTTGTATTTTTTGAAATATTTCTACCTGTTTTTTCAGCTCTAGTTTTAATAATAAAACTACCAAAACCTCTTAAATAAACATTGTCTCCTGTTTCTAAAGAGTTTTTTACTTCGTCCATGAAACTTTCAACAGTAGATTGTACATCTCCTTTTTCAAGTCCAAGTTTTTCAGAAATTTTCGCTACGATATCTGCTTTCGTCATTTTCTTTCGTATTTATATTATGTGTAATTTTTTTTAAGAGTGCAAATATACAAATTAAAAAAACAATATTTCAAGGATAATTGATTAAAATTTAATCAGATAATCTTTTATATTTGTAAGCTATTTATTTTTATGGATTTTTCTAACTCTTTATTGCATTGGTATTTACAGGAAAAGCGCGATTTACCGTGGCGAAACACTACTGATCCTTACGTTATTTGGCTCTCAGAAATTATTCTTCAGCAAACGCGTGTTGCGCAAGGTTTGCCCTATTTTGAAGCTTTTGTTTCAAAATTTCCTACTGTTTTTGATTTTGCAACTGCTGATGAAGAGTCAATTTTGAAACTTTGGCAAGGTTTAGGGTACTATTCTCGCGCCCGAAATATGCACAAAACGGCTAAAATTATAGCTTTTGAGTTTTCAGGTGTGTTTCCTTCAACTTATAATGAGTTGTTACAACTTAAAGGAATTGGTCCTTACACTGCCGCCGCAATCGCATCTTTTTCATTCAATGAGGCAGTACCTGTTGTTGACGGAAATGTGTTTAGGGTTTTGGCTCGCTATTTTAATGTTCAAACCGATATTTCCTCGTCCAAAGCAAGAAAAGAGTTTACTGATTTGGCTCAATTACTATTACCCAAAAGTGAACCTGCACTTTTTAATCAAGCAATTATGGAATTTGGTGCTTTGCAATGCGTACCCAAAAATCCCAACTGCGGAAAGTGTATTTTTGCAGAAAGTTGCCTTGCATTACAACAAAAATTAGTTGAAAAGCTTCCAATTAAATTAAAAAAAACAAAAATCACAAACCGATTTTTAAATTATTTGGTTTTTTTTGACGCCTTTAATAATACAATAGTTACCAAACGAACCGAGAAAGGAATTTGGCATAATTTATACGAATTCCCATTAATTGAAACCGAAAATGACTGTTTATCATCAGAAATTGAAAAAAAAGTTCGTTCGCAATATATTGATTATCAAATAGATGAAATTTTTTTGAATAATCATTTAAAAATTATGCACAAATTGTCGCATCAAAATTTAACTTTGCGTTTTTATATTGTAAATTTAAGCACTAAAATTGAGAACGGAATTCAAATTGACGACCTAAAAAAGTTGCCTTTTCCAATTGCAATTCATAATTTTATTGAAAAGTATATTTAATTAAAAAAAAAATCGTAAATTTGAAATTATTAAATCCCACACATTATGGCAGGAACGTTAAATAAAGTAATGCTAATTGGTCACTTAGGTGACGATATCAAAATGCATTATTTTGATGGAGGAAATTGCATAGGCCGATTTCCATTAGCAACAAATGAAGTTTATATCAATAAACAGACAAATGAAAAAATCACTTCTACGGAATGGCACAATCTAGTTGTTAGAAACAAAGCAGCAGAGATTTGTGAGAAATTTTTGGCAAAAGGTGATAAAATTTATGTAGAAGGCAGAATCAAGTCGCGCCAATGGCAAGCAGAGGATGGTACTACCAAATACACTACAGAAATTCAGGTAACAGAATTTACTTTTTTAACCGTAAAAAAGGAAATGGAGCACAACAGAAATGCCTCGAATGAATCAAAATCTGATGATTTCGAAACGGCTCAAACTCCTGTAAATGATTTGCCGTATTAACATTGTTTAATTAATTTTTGAAACTTGGACCCTGAACCCAGTTTAGCATTTATTTCAAATCTAGATATTCAATTAATTTTTGGATTAGTTGGAATTATATCTTTTTTGTTTCTTTCTGCTATTACTTCAGCGTCTGAAGTAGCTCTTTTTTCGTTATCTGTCAAAGATATTGAAATACTAAATAAGCAAAACGCAAGAGCCGCCAAAGCAATTCAAAAATTATTAGAAAAACCAAAAAAATTATTGGCAACTATTTTAGTTGTCAATAATTTTTTTAATTTAGCGGTAGTCGTTTTTTTTTCGTACTATTTTCATCATTATTTTATTTTTATAACTCCAAATTTCTTTCGATTCTTAATCGAAGTTATTTTTGTCGCCTTTTTATTATTGCTCTTTGGCGAAGTACTTCCTAAAGTTTATGCCTTCAGAAATAGGGTTTCATTTTCAATTTTCATTGTATTTCCTTTAACTTTTATTAACCATTTTCTTTCGCCTATTAGTGTACCCATGCGAAACGTAACTCTTTTTTTAACAAAAAAATTAGGGAAACAAAAAACAAATTTTTCAGTTGATCAACTTTCGCAAGCGCTTGAGTTAACCTCTTCAGAAGATACTACTGACGAAGAACAGAAAATTTTGGAAGGAATAGTTACGTTCGGAAATACTGATACTAAACAGGTTATGAGTCCAAGAGTTGATATTTTCGCATTGGATATTGAGGCAACTTTTTCTGAAATTTATCCAAAAATTGTAGAGAAAGGATATTCCAGAATTCCAATTTACAAAGACAATATTGATGCCATAAAAGGCGTTTTGTTTGTAAAAGATTTAATTCCGTACATAAACGAAGTTGAGTTCTCTTGGCAAGAATTAATTAGAGAACCTTTTTTTGTGCCCGAAAACAAAAAATTAGATAATTTATTAAAAGATTTTCAAACCAAAAAAAGCCATCTTGCCATTGTAGTTGATGAGTATGGCGGTACATCAGGATTGGTTTCTTTAGAAGATATTATTGAAGAAATTGTTGGTGATATTAGTGATGAATTTGATGAAGAAAATATAAATTTTTCAAAAATTGATGATCAAAATTATTTATTTGAAGGTAAAATTAATCTGAAAGATTTTTATAGAATTATTAATGTTGACGAAACTCTTTTTGAAATCAGAAAAGGGGAAGCTGAAACTTTAGCAGGTTTAATATTGGAAATGCTAGGTAATTTTCCCAAAAAAGGACAAAAAATTAGTTTTGAAAATTGTATTTTTACCATTGAAACAGTTGATAAAAGAAGAATTAAACAAATAAAAGTTACCCTAAATGCAACCTAAACTATTTTTTTACCAATTAATTAGTACTACTTTCTTTTTAGTTTTAGTAAGCTGTAAAGACGATGTTTTACCAAAACCTACAAGCCAATTGCGATTGGATTACCCTATTGCTGAATATGCTCAATTTGAAAACCATTGCCCAGTAACTTTCCAAATGAATAATGATGCTATTATTAAAGAAGACGGAACGTGTGGATTTTCAATTACTTATCCTAAAATGAAAGCCACCATTTACCTTACATACAAAGACGTTCACGGTGATATTGACTCCCTATTGAAAGATGCACAAACTTTAACATACAAACACGTAATTAAAGCAGATGATATAGTGGAGCAACCATATCTAAATTCCGAAAAAAAAGTGTACGGAATGTTTTATAAAGTTGGAGGGAACGCGGCTACAAACGCCCAATTCTATGCCACAGATAGTATTAGTCATTTTGTAACGGGGTCGGTTTACTTTTACTCTAAACCCAATTATGACTCCATTATGCCTGCCGCAGATTATATCAGAAATGATATGCAACGCATTATGGAAACCATCAAATGGAAAAATTAAACAGCGTTACAATTTGTTTGAACCTGTTTACATTTTATTATTTAGTCACAACCAAATTGGAAACTTTGTAAGTAACACCATCTGCTGCGGCTTCAGCTTTTTTTACTAAATCTTCAGCTTTAATTTTATCAGCATCAAATTCAATTGTGGCTGTTTTTTTATCAAAATCAACACTAGATTTTTGAACACCATCCATTTTAGAAATATCTTCTTCAATAGTTTTGGCACATCCAATTGCACATGACATTCCTTCAATTTGAAAAGTAGCTTTTTGTGGATTTTTGGCAACAGCAATTTCTTTTTTTACAGCCGAAACTTCTTTAGCTGGCTGGCTTGCCGTATCTTTACAACCAATTAATGTGGTTGAAAGCAAAATTGTTAACGTAATTGATTTTAAAACAGTCATAATCTTCAGAGTTTTGATAGTACTAATTAATTGAAACAAAGTTATCATTTTTTTAAAGTGGTTAAGTATAAATTTATCATAATTTTTTTGAAATATGGTTTTAAAAAACATAAAATGGGTGTTATTGATAGTCCTTTCCTTAATTTGGGGTAGTTCTTTTATTTTAATAAAACGTGGTTTAGTTGGGCTTTCGCCCATGCAACTTGGGTCGTTACGAATTTTGTTTTCCGCTATTTTTCTGATACTTATCGGATTTAAAAGCCTCACAGAAATCAAAAGACACCAATGGAAATACATTGTGTTAACCTCATTTTTCGGGACCTTTATTCCCGCATTTTTATTTGCCTTAGCTCAAACCCAAATCACCAGTTCAGTAAGTTCAATTCTTAACTCATTAACGCCACTAAACACACTAATCCTCGGAGCCTTAGCTTTTGGATTAACCTTCAAAAGAACCCAAATAGTAGGTGTAATAATTGGATTAATAGGCACACTTTTACTCATTATCAACGGAGCAATCAACCATCCTGGGCAAAATTATTGGTATGCCTTGTTGGTTTTGGTCGCCTCTGTTTGCTATGCCTTGAATGTAAATTTACTAAAAAAATATTTGGTCAATTTAAAACCATTGAGCATCACAACAGGCAATTTTTTGGTCTTGTTTTTCCCGGCACTTTTGGTCTTGTTGAGTACCGATTTTGTTTCGGTATTTAAACAACCCCAAGTGCAACAATCCATGTTATTTGTAGCTCTACTGGGCGTTGTTGGCACCGGAATTGCAAATATTATGTTCTTCAAATTGATACAAATTTCGTCACCCGTTTTTGCAACATCTGTAACCTATTTAATACCCATTGTAGCCTTTTTTTGGGGATTGCTAGATGGTGAAATGCTAACCCCCATTCAGTTTATTGGAGCTTTTGTCGTATTGTTGGGAGTTTATTTGTCGAGTAAAAAGTAGCCGTATCAAAAAATCCAATTTCCAAAATTTGGGACTATTTTTTTTTAGAAGCACCCAACTTCGTTTCAGTTGACATTTTGTCCTGCTGTCACCTTTATCTCCCTTGCCCTACGGGACTGCGGGAGGATATCGGCTCCATCAGGGCTAAATATGAAAAGTAGTTTTTCAAGTGAAATTGTATTTTTTGTTTCAGGATTTAAATAATAGTAACCGTTTGAAACAACTTTTAATTGTATAGCTAGATTTTTGATTTATGTTTCAAAAAAGAAATCTAGGTAAGTCGGTTTTAAAGTTTTTCGACATCTTCTTTTCTTAACCCCGTTGATTTAGAGATAACATCAAGGGCTATTCCAAGCGATTTTAGTGATTTTGCAGTTTCTATTTTTCCTTCCAATTTTCCTTCGTCAAAAGCTGTGTCGATTACGCCTTTTAAATCTCGGTACAATTTTAAACTGTCTTCATAACTATCCAATTCGTTGGGACCATATTTTGCAATTTCAGCTTTTTCAAATGCTTGTGAAAAAACAGCATCATTAAAAATGGTTGGAATGGTTTGAAAATCTTCCAAATGCTTGATAAAATAAAGCCATTGCTCAATTCGAGTTTTTAATTCTGCTTCACTTTTATTAAAATTTGGCATTTCAAGATAAATGTAAGTCAATTTATCATAAAACGTTTTCCCGTTTTGATTTTTAAGTTTTATGGTATGAATTACGTCACTTTTTTCGGGTTCATTCTCGTAATCATCAAAAGTAAAATCGAGAATACCAATGCAGTAAACCGACTTCAAATTGTAGTTCCATTCGCCTCTTTCGGCTTGTTCCTGAATGGGAAAAGTCGAATAGTAAATGGTTCTATCTTTAAAATAATTTTGCTTTGCTTTTTGTAATTCTACGATAAATTTTTCGCCTTTTTCGTTTTCGCAATAAATGTCGTAAATAGCTTTTCTGTCAAATTCAGTTTGTCCAAGTTGCTCATTATTTTTGAAAGAAAGACTTACAATTTGGTCATTTTCGGGCAAAATAGCATTCAGAAAGTCAAGCAATAAAGGTTTGCTTGCTTCTTCTCCGAATATTTTTTTAAATCCGAAATCTGTAAACGGATTTATATATTTTGCTTTCATTTAGAAATATTTTCACAAAAATACAAATTATTTTTGAAAATGATATATTTTCTGATTTTCGTATCCGTTTTGTGTTTAGAAATTTGCTTAACTTAAATTAGTTTATTTCTCTCCACCGTACACCCGCATGAGGGATTCCTTTTGCTTGCCCCTGTGCGGCATTGCTAGTTTGGGGCAAGCAAAAGATATAGCCGAAAGCCCGACGGCAAATGCCCTATGCGGTTAGTAGGTTGGGGCATTTGCCGGCATGCCATAAAAAAAACCGCCATTGCTGACGGTTTTTTAGAACTTATTTTAAAATTTGTTTATTCAAAATCTTTGTCGGTTACTCCTTCGTTGATTTTAATTTCTGATATTTTGATGTTCAGTTCAATACCTATATTCATTACGATATTGTATGGTAATTTTACGCCTTTTACCTCTTTGTAGTCGTTGTAATAATTGGTTGAAGTTGATTTTTTACCAGCTTGTTCGCTTGTTTTTGCTTCGGCAGTTTTTAGTCCGCTTGCTAGGTCAAAATAATGCGTTGTGGTGCCGTCAACTACTGCATACGCATCGCTACCGTTGATTGGTTCAATGCCCGAAACGGTTACGCCTGGTTTTGTGGCAAGTGATACTTCTGAGAATGGGATAGCGCTTGCTCTCATTTCTTGAAGGTCATTGCCTTCAATTGCTCTTTTCTGTCCTTGTTGAACGGCGTAACCTTCTTTTTGGTTGGCTACTTGTTTCATCATGCTCATGCCACCCATTGCAA
>JBILQQ010000061.1:0-5703 GCA_044373115.1 Flavobacterium sp. | reverse complement strand
AAAGTAATGTAAACTAGTTTTTACAATTTGATAATGCAAAGCTTGATAGAGGTATCTTTTTTTTCTTTTTTAGAAGCACACAACCCGTTTTCCAAAAGCCATTTTGTCCCGTTATCGCCTTTATCTTTTTGTTTTTTTGAAAAAAAACAAAAAGGATATCGGCTCTACCGGGTCTATACTTGACGTTTTGTTTTTCAGTTCACTTTTTTAGTAAAAAGTAATTAGTGAAAAGTAATTAGTGAAAAGCAAAATACAATGAGCTACAGTTAAAAGTAACTAGCAATTACAAATTTTTAGTTATCATCTTAAATGCACTTCAACCAAGCGAAGCGTCTTCACAAAAAGACTTATATGACTTATATGTTAAAAAAAAATGAATAAAAAAACCCAAACTAATTGGTGAGTAGCAATTATAAATTTTTATTTATCATCTTCAATGCACTTCAACCAAGCGAAGCGTCTTCACAAAAAGACTTATATGACTTATATGTTAAAAAAAAAATGAATAAAAAAACCCAAACTAATTGGTGAGTAGCAATTACAAATTTTTATTTATCATCTCCAATGCACTTCAACCAAGCGAAGCGTCTTCACAAAAAAACTTATATGACTTATATGTTAAAAAAAAAATGAATAAAAAAACCCAAACTAATTGGTGAGTAGCAATTACAAATTTTTAGTTATCATCTCCAATGCACTTCAACCAAGCGAAGCATCTTCACAAAAAAACTTATATGACTTATATGTTTAAAAAAAAAATGAATAAAAAAACCCAAACTAATTGGTAACAAACAATTACAAATTTTTATTTATCATCTCCAATGCACTTCAACCAAGCGAAGCGTCTTTACAAAAAAACTTATATGACTTATATGTTAAAAAAAAAATGAATAAAAAAACCCAAACTAATTGGTGAGTAGCAATTACAAATTTTTATTTATCATCTCCAATGCACTTCAACCAAGCGAAGCATCTTCACAAAAAAACTTATATGACTTATATGTTAAAAAAAAAAAAATGAATAAAAAAACCCAAACTAATTGGTGAGTAGCAATTACAAATTTTTAGTTATCATCTTCAATGCACTTCAACCAAGCGAAGCGTCTTCACAAAAAGACTTATATGACTTATATGTTTAAAAAACAAATTGAAAATAAAAAACCCAAATTAACTTGTGGCTAATTTGGGTTTTGTGTTGAGTATGTAATGTGTTAGATTGCTGCTACAATCGCCGCAAAATCATCGGCTTTGAGGGCTGCGCCGCCAATTAATCCGCCATCAACATCGGGTTTTCCGAATATTTCTTGCGCATTATCTGGTTTTACACTTCCACCATAAAGGATAGAAACTTGGTCGGCAATGGTGCTTCCAAACGTGTGACGAATGGTTTCTCTGATAAATGCGTGCATTTCTTGTGCTTGATCGGGGCTTGCTGTTTCGCCTGTACCGATTGCCCAAACGGGTTCGTAGGCCAAAACGATTTGTTCCCACGATTCGTTTGAAATATGGAAAAGTCCGTCTCGTAATTGGTTTTCTACAACATTAAAATGTTGCTCGTTTTGACGGTCTTTTAGCTCTTCGCCAAAGCAAAAAATAACTCTCATTTCGTGCTTTAAAGCATTGGTTACTTTGTCGGCAATGATGGCATCAGTTTCATGAAAAATAGCTCTTCTTTCTGAATGTCCAAGTATTACGGTGTTTACACCAACGCTTTTAAGCATGTCGGCAGAGATTTCACCCGTATAAGCGCCGCTGTCAAATTGGTTCATGTTTTGTGCCGCAACTTGGATGTTGGTGAACTCAAGGTGGTCCACTGCTGATGCAAGGTTGATAAATGTAGGTGCAACAATGATTTCAACTTCTTTATCGTTGGGCAATTTGTCTATTAAATCGTTTAATAAATCTTCAGTTTCTTCACTGTTTTTGTTCATTTTCCAGTTTCCTGCAACAATTTTATTTCTCATGTTGTGTTGGTTTATTATTTTTTTAATTCGGTTTCAATTTTTTCAAAATCAGATTCAATAGCTCTATAAAGTACCACTTTACCTTTTTTATCAATAACAATATATCTCGGAATCCAATCCAAATCAATTGATTTTCCGAAGCTGCCTTTCATTCCTTTTGGGTCATTTACCCAGTAATTATCTCCCGTAACTGTGTGTTTTTCTATTCCTTCTTTCCATTTATCGAGTGATTTGTCCATGGAAATAAACACGTAAGCCACTTCAGGATTATTTTCCTGAATTTCTTTCACTTTTGGCATTGCTTTTACACAATCGCTACACCAAGAAGCCCAAACTTCAATAAGCACGGTTCTTCCTTCGTGTTTTTTTATTACAGACTCTAAAGTAATTTGAGTACCGTTTACATCGGTCAGTTTTCCAGCTAATGCCTCAGCTGAAAAGGTTTTGGGCTGTGCATTGCTGCACGATATTGATGCAATAAATAGGGTTACTAATGCGGCGATTTTTTTCATAATTATTTTTTTAGTTCAGAATAAGGTTTGTTTAAATAGTTTGTTAAGTCACTACCAATGAATTTGTTTTCGTTAATTCCCCAATAGTATTTTATTTCGTTACCGTTCCACAAGTATTTTACGCCAGGTGTGTCTTTTCCGCTGCCTAGTTCATTCCAAAACGGAATAATTTCGATGATTTTGTAAGGATAAGTAGCACCAGCCGCTTTGAAAAAATCAGGAATAAATTCAGGTTCTTCGTTCATGAAAACAATAGAAACTGGGGGTAAACTAGCATCTGCTTTGCGCATTTCGGTGAGTTCTTTAGCAGCATCACGGCAATGGTCGCAACCTGGAACAAAATAACATACTAATTTTTTGCCATTGTCTATTCCAGCGAAATATTTGGCATAACCCGATTTTTTCTTTTTAGGTCCGTCAACAAAGGGTTCCGATTTTTTGATAGTATCTTTTGCTAAAACTTTTTCAGCTGTTTGAGATGTTGTCGTTGTATCAATGGCACTATTATTTTCAATGGCTAAAGTGTCAATTGGCGTTTCGCCTACAGGCACATCAACAAAATTAGAAACAGGTGCAGGTTGTATTGGTGCCAACATGTAAATACCTAATATAGTTGCAAACAAAACAGTGGTCAATACCCAAAAGTTACCTTTATAGCTGTTTTTTGGCATCAGATAATATAAATAACCAAGCAATCCAACGGCTACTATATTTTTTAAAATAGCTTCTTTTGGTGTCATCGGAATCAACTCGCCAAAGCATCCGCAATTGCCTGAATTTCCTCCGCTCAAATACGTTACATACGTGAGATGACCAATAAAAACAACTAATAACAAAATCGTTATTGGAATAATAAAGTTTTTAAGCCAATTTTTTTGTAACAATAAAAACCCAAGCGCCAATTCAATTCCGATCAATGTTCTGGAAAAATAAGGCGCAATTTCTCCCGAAAATCCTAATGTATATAATTGTTTTACTTCAAATGTTGAAATGGCAAAATACGGCGACGGATACATTTTGGCTATAGCCGAAATAATAAATAATACCGAAACGATTATTCTAATTGCCCACGAAATGTAGTTTTTTTTTGCTTCCATAATTTGTTTTTTTTACAAAAATATAAAGACTATTTGTTTTCTGTTGTTAATGATTTGTTATTGACTTTACTTTATTTCTTATTCAAATTTACCCATCAAAATCAAGGCAAATACCGAATAATTTATCATATCTTGGTAGTTGGCATCTATCCCTTCAGACACCAATGTTTTTCCTTTATTGTTTTCAATTTGTTTTACACGAAGCAGTTTTTGCAAAATTAAATCGGTTAAACTACTCACACGCATTTCGCGCCAAGCCTCGCCATAATCATGGTTTTTATCCTCCATTAATCTTTTGGTCAGACTTACTTTTTCATCATACAATTTACTAGATTCAATCACATCCATGTCGGGTTGGTCGGCAATTCCTTTGTCAATTTGAATCAACGCCATGATACAATAATTGATAATACCAATAAACTCACCCGTTTCATCTTCATTCACTTTTCGCACCTCATTTTCTTGCAAACTTCTAATGCGTTGTGCTTTTATAAAAATTTGATCGGTTAACGATGGCAGCCTCAAAATGCGCCATGCACTACCGTAATCATTCATTTTTTTTACAAACAAATCGCGGCAAGTGCCAATTACTTTATCATATTCTTGTGAGGTATTCTTCATTAATGCTATATTTGTATGATTTTAATTTCAACAAAAGTAAAGAATTAAGATTGAAGTACAAAGTGCTACATCTTATAACTCATCAAAAATGACAATAAATTGTAACGGAAACCTTATCGATTTAAATTCTCCCAAAGTAATGGGTATTCTTAATTGTACACCCGATTCATTTTTTGATGGCGGAAAATACAAAAATGAGAATGAAATTCTTTCGCAAGTTGAAAAAATGCTTTCGGAAGGTGCCACTTTTATCGACCTTGGCGCTTATTCATCCAAACCCAATGCTGCCTTTGTATCCGAAGCAGAAGAAACCAATCGGTTACTGCCAATTGTTGACTTGTTAGTAAAACATTTTCCTGACATTCTCCTTTCCATAGACACCTTTAGGGCATCGGTTGCCGAAAAAGCCATCCAATCGGGCGCGGTTATCATCAACGATATTTCGGGCGGAAGTCTTGACCAAAATATGTTGCCAACCGTTGCGCGCCTTCAAGTTCCCTACATTATGATGCACCTAAAAGGAACGCCTCAAACCATGCAAAATCTCACGCAATACAACAACATTTGCAAAGAAATGTTGTATTATTTCTCTGAAAAAGTAGCGCAAGCTCGACAATTGGGCATCAATGACCTTATTATAGATCCCGGATTTGGATTTGCAAAAACGGTTGAGCAAAATTTTGAAGTACTTCAAAAATTAGAGTTGTTTACTGCGTTAAATTTGCCACTTTTAGTTGGTGTTTCGCGCAAATCAATGATATACAAATCACTCGAAATTACCCCGCAAGATAGCCTCAACGGAACCTCGATTCTCAATACCATAGCCTTGCAAAAAGGCGCCAAGATTCTCAGAGTACACGACGTAAAAGAAGCCGTGCAATGTATTGAATTAGTTCAAAAAGTAAGCTAAATTATTGATGATGATAGGGTTCATTTTTCAAAATTGTAAACCCTCTATACAGCTGTTCAATCACAAACAAGCGCACCATTTGATGCGAAAAAGTCATGGCAGATAACGAGATTTTGCCCTGCGCCTTGGCATACACCTCATCCGAAAAACCATAAGGACCACCAATCACAAAAACCAACGTTTTTATCCCAGAATTCATCTTTTTTTGCAAATAATCCGAAAAACCAACGCTACTAAAACTCGCCCCATTTTCATCCAACAAAATCAACTGATCTGTAGCACCAATCTTTGCCAAAATTTGCTCCCCTTCCTTTTCTTTTTGTTGATTTTCAGATAAGTTTTTAACATTTTTCACATCAGGAATCACCTCCATATCAAACTTTATATAAAACCCCAAACGCTTGCTGTACTCATCCATCAGTACTTGCAAGTTTTTATTATCGGTCTTCCCAATCGCCAGTAATTTTATATTCATCTCAAAAAATTTGCCTCAAAAATATAAAAATTAATTCATTTTATCAGAACCAAAAGGCTCGGGCATTTTCCCGTCCTTATTCCTGCTTTCCGTTACAATCTTTTTGTTTAAAAAAAAACAAAAA
>JBILQQ010000009.1:0-87583 GCA_044373115.1 Flavobacterium sp. | reverse complement strand
TTTTATTGGTACAAATTTATACTTTTACAGGCATAGACCAAGTATGGCATTGGACTTTCCAAACTGAATTTTCTAAAACCCAAGTAACAGAATATTTGCCTTCTCCAATTACTTTTTGACTATTTAACTCAATATCTTTGAAAACACCAAATTCAAACGATAAATTTTCGCTGACAATTAAATTTTCTGCTTCAAAAACTACATCTACTTTACCCAAACCTCCTTTCATAAATTCAAGAATATTTTCGTTTCCTTGAATTGTAGGCTTATTTGGTGGGAAAATTAAAGCATTTTTTGAATAGACATTTTTGAAATTTTCCGCATCGGCATTGTGCCAAGCATCAGTCCAGATTTGCATTGTGGGTTTTTGAGCCATTAGGAAAGTATTGAAAGTGAATAAAATTAAAAAAAAAGAGAGATTTCATTTATTCTTTTCGTTGAAAATAACTAAATCCTGCATCAGTTCCACCACCACCCAAAGCAATTGCAATATTCAAATGAGCCATTGCTTCTATATGACGAGCATTTTTAATACCACCAACAATAAAACCATTAAAACCAGCATCATCTGCTAATTTTTTTATTGTCGCAGAAGCTTCTGAATTGTCAGACGCAATAAAAGTAGTTAATTTTTGACCGTCAAATTGTTGTTTATCTACTTTCATCACATCCGCAAAAATGGTATTAAATGCTTTTACAACTTTGCTTTCGGGCAATAATCGAGCGGTTTGTTCGCCACCGCTATCTTCGCCTAAAAATATTGGCGACCAATCGGCAATGTTAATTGCATTGGTAATATCCACAACAATTTTGCTTTTTAATAGTTCTTTATTTGCACTTAAAACTTCATTCATTGCAGAAAAAGGAATTGCAAAACAAACTACTTCACCAAATGAAATTGCATCTGCTACGGATAACTGATTATCGTTTGGATTTTGTGTGCCATATTTTACGGAATGACCAGCATTTGCAAATAAATTACCTAGACTTGATGCTACATTTCCAGCACCGATAAAACTAATATTCATACTTTTTAGAATTGAATTAAAATTAAGTTGCAAAATTAGAAAGGTATAGTTACTTTTGCAAGTAGTTACTAAATTGTATGGTAGTTACCAAAAAGTAAGTATGTAAATGAGAAAAGAAAATTCGGTTAATTTAGAAAACGAACAAGCATTAGAAACGGAATGCCCGTTTATTTTTGCATTGTCATTAATGGGAAAGCGTTGGAAACCAGCCATACTTTGGAAAATGACAGAAGGAATTTATCGTTTTGGTGAAATGAAAAGAGCAATTCCACAAATAAGCGAAAAAATGCTTACACAACATTTGAGAGAATTAGAAACAGACGGACTTATCACAAGGACAATTTACCCTGAAATGCCACCACGAGTAGAATATGCTTTGACAAAATTAGGCTCATCACTCCAACCCATTTTAGAACAACTGAATAATTGGGGAGAAAAAGCGAAGAAAACCAAAATGAAAAAATAAAACTGCCTACAACACAGGTTTTACGCTATTGCGGGTTTTGGGCTTAATTTAAAGTTTGTTTTGTATCTTTGTGGTCAGTGCAAAACCGAAAGTTTCGGCTTCTTTAGTCCGCAACAGACGTAAAGCCTGGGAACGTTGTGCAAGATTATAAAGAACCAACGTGCTAAAAACATGAAAGTAAAAAATGAAAATATGAATACAAAAAGAATAGTCCTTGAGTGGACAGAAATAAATGGAAAGAGAGTTCCAAAAAGAGTAATTGATATAGTACCAAAAGAAAGAGTACCAAAAAGTATTAAAAATAATGGAAAACTAATTGATGAAATTTTTGAAAATGGAAACATATAGTTGGGTAGAAAAAGATAATTATTCTTTTGAGTTTATAACTGAATCTTTTGATGTTTACTGGGTAAACTTTAAACACAAAGAAGAACATTTTACTGATTTTTGTTCAGACTGCCGTGATATTTACGAAATAGATATTAAGCGTGAAAAAGGTAACAAAAGAACAAGAGAGGACTTAAAAGTAAAAAATACTGTATTGAAGATATTGGAGGAAGTTATGTCTAATCGTTGTCATAGTGTAGTTTACGTATGTGATAATTCTGATGGAAAAGCGGAATGTAGAGAATTGCTTTTTGATAAATATTATGAAGAAGTAGAAGAATATAGCGAAATAGAAAAATACGTTAAAAGTCTATGTGATGAGGAAATGGCTAAATGTTTTACAATGAACTTTATTGCAGATAAAAACTGTGAAAATTATGAAGACAATGTAACTGACTTTATGTGTGAACATACAACCGAGGAATAAATAACCTCGCACAACAGCGGTTTTGCAAGATTTGGGCTTTAGGTTTAATTTAAAGTTTGTCTTGTACTTGTTGCGGTTCGGTATTAAATCAAAAAAATTGGGAAGGCTTTCCCCAAACCTCGCAAAGCCACAAAACGTTAGTGGCAATTAAACCAAACACTACCTGAAAAGTCTAACCTGAAAATAATTTAAAGATATAATGAGACAGACTATTTTTATACTAACAATTTTATTTACGCTTCTTTCGTGTAACAAAGATGACAGTTCAACATCACCGGCTGACAGACCGAGTGAGCAAAAAACAGTAAACCTAACAGTTGACGGAAACGCAAGAAGTTTTATAGTATATCTTCCGACAGGTTACAACAACGCAGGAAAAATGCCTATGATTTTTGCTATTCACGGAGGAAGTGGAACACCAGAAGGAATGATAAACATTGCTAATTTCAAAACTATTGCCGACAGAGACAAAGTTGTTTTGGTTTATCCAGCAGGAATTCAAAATAATTGGAACGATGGAAGACCAACAACACCAAATCAATTAGGAATAAACGATGTTAGTTTTTTCAACCAAATGTGTGATTATATGATTGCAAATAATTCGGTTGACGGTACAAAAATCTATGCAACAGGGATTTCAAATGGTGGATTTATGTCTTCTCGTTTAGGTTGTGAATTAAGTAATAGAATAGCCGCTATCGCAGTGGACGCTGCAACAATAGAAGCGACAACAATAGCAACAAGTTGTAATCCAGGCAGACCAGTTCCTGCAATTTATATTCACGGAACAACTGACCCACTAGTTCCATTCACAGGTGGACAAATGACAGCAGGAGGAACAGCAGGAGGTACTGTTTTATCTCATTTTCAAGCCATAGACAAATGGGTAACAATTAATGGTTGTAATTCCACACCAACTATAACAGACTTACCAGACATAGCAAACGACGGAACAACAATTAAGCAACGAGTTTATTCAAATGTGACTAATGGAAGTGAAGTGGTGAGTTACGTTGTTTTAAATGGCGGACATACTTGGCCACAAGGTTATCAATATTTGAATGAAGCCATTATTGGAAAGACAAGCCAAGATATGAATGCTTGTGAAGTAATTTGGACTTTTTTCAAACGATTTAAACGACAATAAATTAACTGCCACTAACAGCGGTTTGCAAAAATGGCGGGTTTTGGGCTTAATTTAAAGTTGGTTTTGTACTTGCAAAGTCAGTGTTTAACCGAAAGTTTAGGCTTCCTTAATCCGCCACTTCTGCAAGCTGCGGAACGTTATGGGCAAGTTTAAACGACATTTCGGACATGGACAGACACGAGAACCACCTTCTTGAAAACTGACCAATAAGCATTGACTTTGCCGACAGTCATAAAAAATCGGAAGACAAAATATAAATAACTAAAAACTATTAACTAAAAATAAAAAAATGGCAAATTATCAAGCAACCTGCAAGTGGTGCGGAAAAACGTTCAACACCACAAATGATTTATCAGTTTTTGGCATTGGTTCAAAATACTGTTCTAAGAAATGTAAACAAGATGCAGAAGGTTCAAAAGAATCAAAAAGTCAAGAATCAAATTCAAGTACTACAATCTCTAAAACAATTTATGTAGAACCTGAAAAATCAGCAGAACAGATTAAGGCTGAAGCTGAAGTTGATAGAATGAAAAGAGATGAAAAAGCTTCTCAACCTTGGAAATTCGATTCGCATTTTTACAACTCAGCCAGTATTTCAAAAATCTCATATCCTGACACCGCAGAGGATATTGAAAAAACGGTTTTAAGAATTATTAAAACTGCTGTTGACAAAATAAAAGGTGTAATTGACTTGTCACATGCTGAATTTCAACAACAAATAACAGGCGACCAAAAGGCAATGTGGAAACCCTTCTACGAAGAAATAAATTTCGTGGACGCTTGTATTGAAAAGGCAAATGAAGGAATCAAAAAACTTAGACGTTTTGAAGGAAATTCAATAAATGCAATGATGGCTGACTGCCAAGATAGTCTTGATGATTTAAAAAATAAGTGGTATATAAAGCTTATCGAAAAAAGGGATAAAAAGAAGAAACAAACTAAAATAATGGTTATTGTAATCATTGTTTTATTTGCTGCTATGATGATTGGATTAGCAATCGCTTCATAAAAATGAAAGGTCCTTTTTCAATAAGTGATTTAAAGTTAAACAACGTTTCCAAATCAAATGGTGTGAGTGGAGTGTATTTATGGGGTGTCAAACACAAAAATAAATACATTCCACTCTATGTTGGGAAAGGGAAAAACGTACATGAACGTATTTTTCAACATATTAGTCGGTGGCGTGGTGGTGAATACAGAGTACCTAAATGGGAAATACTCATTGGAAAACAAAAAAGGACAAAAGCTTATACATCCGACAAGGATTTACTTTACATACCACATGGTGCTAATCAATATTCTGACTTCCTATCCAATTCGGAAATACAAAATTGTATTAAAAACGTGATTCAAGACTTTTTCTGTGTATGGCTTGAAATAAAAGGTTCTAATTTACTGGACGAGGAAGATGAATTGGCGTCATTAATTGGAAAGGACAAACTAATCTCGAATCACCGAAAAAATCCGACATCGAAGTCAAAAATAATACAAGATTTTTATGCAAAACTTTATACAAATGACAAGAAAACCAGCCCATAACAGCACCTACCCAAAAGGCGGGGTTTCGTGTTCCAAAGACAGTTTTATTGTTAATCAAACATTCGTTTTTCAAATCAAGTTTTGTGGTAAAAGCCCCGCCCTTCGGGTAGCTGCAAAACGTTACCAGTAATTTTACCTGAAAATCGCAAAAATGGACAATTTAATATTTTATAGTTTAGGTTTTTTAATAATTATTCCTATAATTATTGGATTTTATTTTGACTACAAAAATGACCCAAAAGAATTCAAATTATTATATAAATCTTTCTGGAAAAATCGCTCTTTTAAACCTTTATTATTTCTAATAATTTATTTCAGTTTAGTTAAAATCTATGAGTTCGGAATTCCTCTAAACAAAAATAACGGAATTGAATTTAATTCGACAAGGGAAAAACTAGGAATTCCAATAATAGGCGAAAATTGGAACATAAACAAATCTGAATCTAATCAGTTTGAAACTTACTGGTGGAAATCTGAACCGAGAAACGGACATTTTAAAAAGATTATTGAATACGGAATCTTGAATGTAAAAACTGAAACTGACTTTTATCAAAACAAAAAACAAGAAGGAACTTATGCTTGGTCCATTTATAATTTTGAAAACAACAACTTTGAATATTATATAGAAAAGCCTAATGAGAGATTAGTTTCCGTTACAGAAAAAAGAAATTTGAAGAATGAAAAGCCGACAATTGAAAAGAAAATAAACAAAACGGAATTTGATAAATATATCACTGAATAAAAAACTACTGGTAACAGGCGTTTGGCAAGATTGCGAATTTTGTAGTAAATTCAAGTTTATTTCTCGCAAGAAATTTTATCTTTGATAGAAAAAAAATCAGTTCCGAAGTTCGCAACCTCGTCAAGCGCCGGAACGTTAGCGGTAATGCTAAGAGACACTACATCGACAAGTAAGAAATTTGAAAAATATGATTCTAGACATAGAAATAGACAACACTACGCTTGACATCTTGACGACAAGACTTAAAAAAGTTGTCAGTCAACTTGATATTTTAAAATGGTTGCATAATTTTCCTAAGTCAGAACATAAATTTGCGTTAGAAATTCTCCATAATCTTACAGTTTATACCACAGACGACATTGAAAATATATTAAACGATTCTTTCTCTGATTTGATAAATAAAATTCCAGCAACCAATCAAATAATAGTTATACCACTTGGGAAGTTTGGAAAAAGCGGAAGTATGATTTCATATTTTTTTCAAAAGACAAGTGCTTCTAAAAACAAAAGAATCCATCTTAAAAGTAGTTTAGATAACATTGAAAGCATAAGTAGCCCTTATTCCTTGGTTATTATTGACGATTTTATTGGAACAGGTTCTTCCTTTGTTTCATTTTTTAATGAAAAAATATCAACCCATAAAGATAAGTTCAACGAAATACATTTCGTTGGTATTGCAGGTATGGATTTTGGTTTGAAATTATTAGAACAATTTACAACAGTTCATATTCCAAAATCAAACATTTTCAAAAAAGTATTTTCAAGTGAAGCGAGTTATTTTGGATATAGGAATTATGAAAAACATAGAGAGTTTTGTTATGAACACGGCTCTAAACTTGTTGCACCTAAAAAAAGTAAATCAGACAAAGACAATGTTTTGGGATATGGCAATTCTCAATCTTTAGTTTCATTCTCTTACGGAACACCTAACAATACGCTTCCGATAATTTGGGCAAACAAAGACGGTTGGATTCCACTCATACCTAGATTTTCAATAGATAGAATTAGTAATTCTAAGAATTTGAGAAAATCTATTTCACACGAACTTTCAATTTTAAGAGAGTTTGGTAGTGACCAATTGAAAGAAACCTTTTTCTCATTTTCAGTAGAAAGAGGTAAACGACATTTTTCATCCGTTAATAAAATTGACTTTTCAATTTATTCGATTATAAAATTGTCTAGGAAAAAATATACATCTGTTAGTATTTGTCAGATTTTAGGGATTTTACACAAAGATTATGAGGCAATCATTTCTGAATGTGTAAGCAAAGGCATTATGAATATTGACGGTACGTTGACGCTGTTTGGACTTGATTTGTATAATGACGCAAAAAAATGTATTGAATCAAGAAAAAGATATTCAGAAAAAGAATCACAAGATTATTATAGAATTAGAGAAGTTAACTATTTACCAAAAATATTCAATGGAAAGTCATAAAGGGCAAGCCGTTTCGAGTCAATTTGTATTTAAAGGACGAGAATGCTTGGGTAGTAATCCGAGTAGGACTGAAGCATCTTTTCAACATTTTCAACACAACACCTCACTGCGTTCGGGTCGTGCTGAAGAAGTTGCTTCGCAACTTTTTAAATTAGAGTTGCCCTTATGACTTCCCCATTGGATAAAACAATAGTGAATCACTCGGCCGAGTATCAAAATGAAATTAAGGCTTATCAAGGTGTTTTAGAGAACAATGGTCTTCCAGTCATTTATTCATTAAATCATTTATGTTTAATGTCTGGAGTTAATCTTGAACACATTAAAAACTGTTGTAATTCAAGCCGACAAGACAACTACAAAATATTTAAACTCAAAAAAAAACGAGGAGGTTTTAGAGTTATTCAAACTCCACAAGACGAATTAAAATATTTGCAAAGATGGATTCTCGAAAACATTCTCAATAAAAAGAATTCTCATAATGCTTGCAAAGGTTTTGACCCTGATACATCAATTAAACTAAATGCAGAAAAACATCTAAAACAAGAAGGGATTTTAAAAATTGACTTGTTAAGATTTTACGATTCAATAAATGAAAAAAGAGTTTATGGTTTATTCAAATCGTTGGGGTATCACCCAAACCTAAGTGTCTCTTTAGCTAAAATCTGCACAATAGTTCCAGACCAAACCTTTTTCAGTTCTTTCAAAAAAAAGGAACAACATTTAAAACAGAAAATAAAACAAGACGGATTGGGTGTTGTTCCACAAGGTGGGCCATCAAGCCCTAAAATATCAAATCTTATTTCAATTAGCCTTGATAATAGATTGCAAAAGTTAGCAGACAAACATAATTTGAATTACACAAGATATGCTGACGACTTAACTTTTTCAGGAACGATTGAAACTTTATCTAAATTAAAAAAAGTTGTTTACAGAATAATTAAAGAAGAAAATCTGTTTCCGAACTATTCTAAGACTAAAATACTCAAGCGTGGCAATCCTTTTTTCGTAACAGGACTATCTGTTCACAACGACACTGTAACAGTTCCGAAAAAGAAAAAACTTGAAATTGAACATCATTTACATCATTGCATTAAAAACGGAGTTCAAAATCATCTAACAACTTCAAAAATTACAAATAGAAACTTTAAAGATTGGCTTTTAGGAAATATTGCTTTCGTAAATAGTGTAGAAAAAGAATTAGCAGAAAAATATTTTAAGCAATTTAATGAAATCCAATGGCCAATTTAGCGTTACTATGAAAGATGAATTAACAAATATAATTGGACAGAGAAGAAGCACTACCGCCAACAGCCAGAGTTTCGTTGCGGCTGAAAGCCGAGCAATGAAACCCCAGCTGCGAAAAATTATCCTATGAAATGCTCCACAAATGTGTCCTCACTTTGATGAATGTTTTTATGAGAAGTTGGTTATAAAGTTGTTTTTCAATTTTACGTTTTCACAAAAAATGAACTGAAAAACAAAATGTCAAGTCTAGCCCCGACAGAGCCGATATCCTCCCGTCCCGAAGCGTCGGGACCGAAGGGCAAGGGAGATAAAGGCGAAGGCGGGACAATTCGTCAATTGGAATGGGGTAAAGTGCTTCTAAAAAAAAACACCTTAATTTGAATAAGGTGTTTGTGGTTGTTTAGTTGTATATTTTGTTGTACAAATCGATGTATTTTTCGGCAATTATTTTCCGTTTGAGTTTGAGGGTAGGGGTGAGTTCGCCGCCGTCTATGCTCCAAATATTTGGGGTGAGTTCAAATCGTTTGATTTTTTCCCAGTTGCCAAATTTGGTGTTTAGTTCGTCAATTTCTTCTTGTATTCTGTTGATTACCTGTTGGTTTGAGGTTATTTCTTCATTAGTGTTTCCGATGTTTATGTTGTGTAGTTTTGCCCAATCTTTGAGGAAATCAAAACTTGGTTGGATGAAGGCTGCTGGCATTTTTTCGCCTGCTCCAATGACCATGATTTGCTCTATGAAGCGTGATTGTTTCATGGTGTTTTCCAACAGTTGTGGCGCTATGTATTTACCGCCTGATGTTTTGAACATTTCTTTTTTGCGGTCGGTAATTTTTAGAAATCCGTCGTGGTCAATTTCGCCAATGTCGCCTGTGTGGAAATAGCCATCTTTGATGACTTCGTTGGTTAGTTCTTCGTCTTTGTAGTAGCCCATCATTACGTTGGATCCTTTGCAAAGAATTTCGCCGTCTTCGGCAATTTTTACGTCAAGATTTTGGATGACTCTGCCTACCGTTCCTATTTTAAATCCGCCATTGTTTACGTCGTTTACTGATATTACGGGAGATGTTTCGGTGAGTCCGTAGCCTTCCATAACGGGCATTTGGGCGGCTGCAAATACTCTTGCTAATCTTGGCTGAAGTGCGGCACTACCTGATACCATTACGTTTAGGTTGCCTCCCAATCCTTCTTTCCATTTGCTGAAAATGAGTTTTCGGGCAATTTTTAGTTGGGTTTCGTACCACCAACCGTTGGCTCCATAAGGTTCGTATTTTAGTCCTAAATCAATTGCCCAAAAGAATAGTTTTTTCTTGATTCCTGATAAATCTAATCCTTTGGCATAGATTTTATCATATACTTTTTCGAGAAGTCTTGGTACTACAGAAAAAACGGTTGGTTTGACTTCTTTTATGTTATCGGCAACTTTTTCAATTGATTCGGCAAAGTAGATAGATACTGAATAATATTGGTAAATGTAGAGAATTACACGTTCAAAAATGTGGCAAATGGGCAAGAAACTTAATGCTACGCTAACACCTTCTTCAAACGGAATTCGGGGCGAACTGTCCAATACATTTGACACGATATTATTATGAGAAAGCATTACGCCTTTTGGTTTACCAGTGGTTCCTGATGTGTAGATTATGGTTGCTAAATCTTGGGGATGAACGTTATTTTTTCGTTCTTCTACTTCGTTTTGATTGTCTTGATTTTCGCCAAGTTGTAGTAATTCTTTCCAGTTTTTACAGCCCTCAATTTCATCAAATGAATACACTTCAATCAATGATTTAGTGTTGTGTTTAATTGAATTTAGTTTTCGCAATATTTCTTTGTCAGAAACAAAACAATATTTAGCTTCGGAATGATTTAAAATATATTCGTAATCATCTTCGGTAATGGTTGGGTAGATGGGTACATTTTGAGCCCCTACTTGCAGCACACCAATATCCATCACATTCCACTCGGTTCGGTTTGTTGCCGAAATGACTGCAATTTTATCGTTTTTTTGTACGCCAAGTCGTAACAATGCTCTTGAAATTGCATTAGCTTTGTTAACGTATTCCTGAGTTGAGGTTGGTACCCATTGGTCATTGTATTTAGTAACAAAGGCTTTGGGTAAATTATTTTTTTCTAATTGATAATAGGCAAAATCAAAGAGACGTGTTATTGTAATCATTTGCTAAAATTTTACGCAAATTAATTAATTATTAATTGATTCACAATATTTATTTAAAATATATAAAAGTATTAAAGAATAGTGTAATTTTGTTCGTATAAAATTTCTTATTTTTCATGAAAAAATTTCCACGACTCAACGAGTATAAGTTGCTGATATTTAGAATTTTACTTGCTTATTTTTTTTATTTTGTTGCCCGAATTTTGTTTTTTATTTACAATAAAAATTTAATTCAAACCGATCATTTTTCTGATTTGTTTTCAATGTGTTACCACGGATTGGTGTTTGATACTACTGCGATTTTGTATTTAAACTTGCTTTTTATCGTTTTTTCGATACTTCCTTTTGGAGTAAATCATACAAAAAAGTACCAGAAATTTTTGTTTTATCTTTATATAGTTCCAAATTTGATTGGCTATGCTACCAATTTCATTGATTTTATTTATTATCGATTTAATTTTGGTCGTTCAACTATTGCGGCTCTGGATTCGTTGAAGCACGAAAGTAATAAATGGTTGTTGTTTGTTAATTTTTTAGGAAATTATTGGCATGTCTTTTTATTGTTTTTTGGTATTTCATTTTTATGGATTTATTTGTACAAAAAAGTAACAGTTTCATTTGTTGTTCATCCATCTAAGTGGATGTATTTTGGGACTTCGTTGCTTACTTTTTTAGTTGCGGTTACTTTGGTAATTGGTGGTATTCGAGGCGATTTTAAATACAGCACACGTCCAATTAACTTGTTAGATGCAAGCAGATATGTAAAAAACTCATCGCAAGCAGATGTTATTTTAAACACCCCATTTTCGTTAATTAGAACTATGTTTAGCAATAATTTTAAAAGAATGGATTTTGTTGACCAATCCACAATTGATTCGTTGGTTGTTCCCATTAAACACTATAAAAACAACCCAAAATCAAAACCAAATGTGGTTATTTTTATTTTAGAAAGTGGCGCAAAAGAATATTATGCGTCGTTTAATAAAAACACAAAAATCAAGAATTACAAAGGGTACACACCGTTTATGGATTCGTTGGCGCAAAATAGCATGGTTTATACCAATGCGTATGCCAATGGTTACAAATCTATTCATGCGATGTCGTCTGTATTGGCGGGAATTCCTTCGTTTAAAGATGCTTTTACTTCATCGCCGTATCCGAAACAAAAAACTGAATCATTGGTTTCCACTTTGAAAAGTGAGGGATATGAAACGTCCTTTTTTCATGGTGCTCCTAATGGATCAATGGGATTTTTAGGGTATGCCAATATTTTGGGATTTGACCATTATTATGGAAAAACTGAATACAATAACGATACTGATTTTGACGGGGTTTGGGGCATTTGGGATGAACCATTTTTTCAGTATTTTAATACAACTATAAGCAAGAATAAAAAACCTTTTATGGCAACGTTATTTTCTGTTTCATCGCATGAGCCTTATAAAGTTCCAGAAAAATACAAAGGTAAATTTCCGAAAGGGGATGTGAATATTCATGAAAGTATTGGTTATACTGATTTTGCTTTGCAGCAGTTTTTTAAATCGGCAAAAAAAGAACCTTGGTTCAATAATACGATTTTTGTTTTTGTAGGTGATCATACTAATACCGTTTTTTATGATGAGTACAAAACAGAAATGACTAAAAATCAAGTAGCTATGATGATTTATAAACCCAACTCTACATTGAAAGGCGAGTATAAGGAGTGGTCGCAGCAGATGGATTTGTACCCAACTATATTGGATTTAATGGGTTACGAAAAACCTTTCAGAAGTTGGGGCAGAAGTTTGGTTGGTGATTCTAAGGTTGCACCGTTTGCGGTGCGCTACTCGGCAAATGTGTATCAATTTATGAGTGGTAATTATATTTGTACGTTTGATGGCAACAAAGTTTTGGGATTTTTTGATAAAAATGATGCCGACTTAAAACATAATTTGATTTCGAAAAAGACTGCTGAAATGAAATTGATTGAGTTGAAATGTAAAGCGTATATCCAAGATTATATGTCCCGAATTATGGATAAGAAATTAGCTGAACATTAGAAAATAGTTCCTGTATGTTCACGATACGAACGATTGTTAGGAGCCTTAACTTATTGATTTACCCCCGATTGAAGTGGAAATATTTTTTATTGCCCATCTATGCAGTGTGCTGATGGGCAATAAAAAAATTGGAACAAAAAGCGGGAATAGGGTTTGTAGAAATGCCCAAGCCTTTTGGTTCAAATTATTTAATTATTTTTTACTATCAATCCATTTTCTAGCGTTCACAAACGCCTCTAACCAAGGAGAAACTTCGTCTTTTTGTCCTCTGTCTGGGTAATTTGCCCAATTCCAAGGGAACGTAGAACGCTCAATATGTGGCATCATAACCAAATGTCTTCCAGTTGTATCGCACATCATAGCTGTGTTATAATCTGAACCGTTTGGATTGGCAGGATAGCCTTCGTAACCATATTTTGCAACAATATTATATTGATTTTCCGGCATTGGTAAATTGAATTTTCCTTCACCGTGCGAAATCCAAACTCCTAAAGTAGCACCTTCTAAAGTAGAAAGCATCACCGAGTTGTTTTTCTGAATTTTAACCGAAGTAAAGCCACTTTCGTGTTTGTTGGAATCGTTGTGTTTCATTTTTCCGTGCACCTCGTGCTCAGGATTAATCAGTTCTAATTCCATCATCAATTGGCACCCGTTACAAATTCCTACAGAAAGTGTGTCTTCTCTTTTGAAGAAGTTTTTTAATGCAGTATTGGCTTTTTCGTTGTATAAAAATGCACCAGCCCAACCTTTAGCCGAACCTAATACATCTGAATTAGAGAAACCACCTACAGCACCAATAAATTGAATGTCTTCTAAGTTTTCTCTTCCCGAAATTAAATCGGTCATATGAACGTCTTTTACATCAAAACCAGCTAAATACATTGCATTTGCCATTTCTCGTTCAGAATTACTTCCTTTTTCACGAATAATAGCTGCTTTAGGAGCCCCCTCCCGACCTCCCCCGAAGGGTGAGGAGAGTTTGCCGGTAAAATGTTTCGGGAAACTAAATTGTAAAGGTTGTTTGTCAAAATTTTCAAAGCGTTCTTTTGCTTTGCCGTTCTTCGTTTGTTTTTGATCTAATAAATAAGATGTTTCAAACCAAGTTTTTCGGTATGTTGGAACATCTAAACTCCAAGTTCCAAATTCTAATTTTCCAGTATTTGTAACTTCACCTAGATTGAAAAATGCTACTTGATTTTCATTTAAATAAGCTTCAAATTCTTCATTATTAGCAGGTTGAACGACAACACCAATATTTTCTGAAAATAATATTTTTACTAAATCTTTTTCTTCAAAACAATCGAAGTTTAATTTCATTCCCGTTTCCTCAAAGATTTGGGTTTCTCCATTTGAAGCTTGTGGGCTGAAACATAATTCTAATAAAGTAGTAATCAAACCACCGCTACCAATATCGTGTCCAGCTTTTATTTTTCTTTCTTTTATTAAATCTTGTAAAGTATTGAACGCTTTCTTGAAGAATGCAGCATCTTTAATAGTTGGTGTTTCAGTACCAACTTTATTTTGCGTTTGATAAAATGAAGAACCGCCTAATTTAAATGTGTCTTGTGATAAATTGATGTAGTAAATATTTCCGCTCCCGAGGCTTCGGGATTGTAAAACAGGTTCTACTACTTTAGTGATATTCGAACAATTTCCAGCTGCCGAAATAATAACCGTTCCCGGTGCAATAACTTCGTCATTTGGGTATTTTTGTTTCATGGATAAGGAATCTTTTCCTGTTGGAATGTTGATTCCCAATTCAATAGCAAAATCAGAACATCCTTTTACGGCTTCGTACAAACGGGCATCTTCGCCTTCGTTTTTACACGCCCACATCCAGTTGGCCGATAAAGAAACCGAAGCTAAACCGTCTTTTAATGGTGCCCAAACTAAATTTGATAACGATTCTGCAATGGCATTTCTACTTCCTGCTACAGGATCAATTAAAGCTGAAATAGGAGCGTGCCCAATAGAAGTGGCAATTCCTTCTTTTCCTTTATAATCCAAAGCCATCACACCTACATTATTTAAAGGTAATTGTAACGGACCTGCACATTGTTGTTTGGCAACTTTTCCACCTACACATCGGTCTACTTTATTGGTTAACCAATCTTTACAAGCTACGGCTTCTAATCGTAAAACGTGATTTAAATAGGTTGGAATTTCACTGGCGTTATATTCCGAATTACTATAATTTCTTGTAATTGTTTTGTCGTTCATTATGGTTTTTGGCGAACTTCCAAAGAAATCTTCTAAAGCATAATCCATAGGTTTTTCACCTGTCGATTTTGATTCAAAAGTAAATCGATGGTCGTTGGTTACATCACCCACTTCATACATTGGCGAACGTTCTCTATCGGCAATGCGTTGTAACGTTTCGATGTCTTTTTGACCAATAACCAAGCCCATTCTTTCTTGCGATTCGTTTCCGATGATTTCTTTTGCAGAAAGGGTAGGATCGCCCACGGGTAATTTATCTAAATCGATTAAACCACCTGTTTCTTCAACCAATTCAGACAAACAATTTAAATGTCCACCTGCACCATGGTCGTGAATTGAAACTATCGGGTTGTTATCACTTTCCACCAATCCACGAATGGCATTGGCAGCACGTTTTTGCATTTCTGGATTGGAACGCTGAATGGCATTTAATTCAATTCCTGAACCAAAAGCACCTGTATCTGCTGAAGAAACAGCGGCGCCACCCATTCCAATTCTATAATTTTCTCCACCCAGAATGACAATTTTATCACCTGCTGTTGGTTTCTTTTTTATCGCTTGGTCTAATTTTCCATAGCCAATTCCACCGGCTTGCATAATTACTTTATCGTAACCTAATTTTCTGCTTTTTTTCTCTTCCCCTTTGGGGAAGTCGGATGGGGATTCCTCGTGTTCAAAAGTTAAAATAGAACCTGTAATTAACGGTTGCCCAAATTTATTTCCAAAATCTGATGCACCGTTTGAGGCTTTAATTAAAATATCCATTGGCGTTTGGTACAACCAAGGGCGAGCTGCCATATCGTTTTCCCAAGGGCGTTCTTCATTTAATCGAGAGTACGATGTCATGTAAACGGCTGTTCCTGCTAAAGGTAGCGAACCTTGCCCACCTGCTAAACGGTCACGAATTTCACCTCCCGAACCCGTTGCAGCGCCATTAAAAGGCTCAACAGTTGTAGGAAAATTATGTGTTTCTGCTTTTAATGAAAGTACGGAATCAAATTCTTTTTCTTCGTAAAAGTCTGGTTTGTCGGCACTTTTAGGTGCAAACTGGGTTACTTTTGGACCTTTAACAAAAGCCACATTGTCTTTATATGCCGAAACGATATCGTTAGGATTGGTTTCAGATGTTTTTCTAATAAATTTAAATAACGATGTTGGTTTTTCTTCGCCATCTACAATAAAAGTTCCGTTGAAAATTTTATGACGGCAGTGTTCTGAATTGGCTTGTGAAAAGGCAAATATTTCAGAATCGGTTAGTTTTCTATTTAGTTTAGTAGCTAAATTATTTAAATAATCGACTTCTTCAGCGCTCAACGCCAAACCTTCTGTTTGGTTGTACGATGCAATATCGTCAATTTCTAAAATAGGTTCAGGTTGAATATGTATTGTAAAAATATCTTGTTGTAATGCTGTATATTTTTGAAACAACATTGGATCAAAATCATTGAAATCAGCGCTTACTTTTTGAAACTCTTCAATTCTGATAATTCCTGAAATACCCATATTTTGAGTAATTTCAACAGCATTGGTACTCCAAGGAGTAACCATAGCGGCACGAGGTCCAACAAAAAAATCCGTCAGAACGGATTTTTCTATTTTTTGTGCGTCGGCAAAAAGCCAGTTTAATTTTAATATATCTACAGCCGAAATTTCTCCCGAAGTTTCGGAATTATTTGTTTGAACGGCAAAAACGGTTTTACTTTGGTTTTCAAAGAAATGAATCATTGGTTTTGTAGTTGTAAGTTGTGATTGCAAATTTAGGTTAAAAAAAGAAAACCCACAAAAACAATTATTCCTACTTTTCAACAATTAATTTGGGAAAATAATGTGTTGGTAAGCACCCAAATCTATTCCTGGTGCAATCCTTGCCGTACCCACTAAATCTTGCGTTACAGAAGTTGTTATTCCGAAACCTTTGCCGCTTGAACTCCCACCAATATTGAGTTTGTTAGATTCAATATTTAAAAAGTTAGGGTTTCCGTTTTTGATAATATTGGTTGCATCATTCAAAAAATTATAGTCAGCGTTGGTTGACAATGCGTTGTTGGTGTTATTACATTTTATTTGACAACGTGTAAAAATTGGTGCAGTCCAAAAGGCAGTATTTGTGGCTTTTGAAATAGCTAATTCGTTTTGATTGTTACCAAAAATAATGCAATTAGTAAAATTGGCTTTTACCAAATTAATAGGTATTTGCGTATTTGTTGGATCAGTATAATAATTATTAATCAAAACCGCCACTTGCTTTGAGCTGGGCCAATTGTTGTTAAAAGTACAATGTGTAAAATCATAAGAACCTCCAATAGTGCAGGCTAAAGCAGCTTGACCTCCGTAGTTAATAACCACATTTTCGCCTTTTATCGTAGCCGTTTTGGCATAAATACCCATGTTGGACGAGTTGTAAATTTGGGTGTTTTTTATAGTAATGGCTTGACTTGGGTTGTTGTTTTCAATTAATAATCCAATAATCGCATTTTTTATAGTTAAATGATTGATTTCATGGTTTTTGCTACCGCTTGTAAGCCATATTGTTCCCCATTGTCCAGGGGTTTCAGCAAAATTAGGTTCCAATCTATCGCCCTCAAAAATAACTTGGTTTTCAAGCGCAGCAGTTGTTGACGCTTCGCCTTGCACTTTCAGCGTGGCATTATTACCCACAATAACTCCTGAACCATCATGAAAATGTATTCGAGCCCCTTTTTGCACTGTAAGTGTTTCACCATTTGGTACGGCGGCATAGCCATATACAACGTAGGGTTTAGTGTTGTTCCATACATATTCATCGCCATTATTGGGGTCATTATGGTCCAAATAAAAGCCATAAATTTCTTCCTCGCCAATAGGCAATGTTTCGGTAGTGCCATCGCTAAATTTTTTAGGATACAAAAAATACGCATCCTGAATCAAGGTCACCAAATCAACATCCTGAGGTGCCCCGTTTGAGTTATAAAAATCTATTTTATCTGTGTATAAAAAATCAGTAGGGTTGGCACTCGCCACATCACTCGTCACTTCAATAAAAATAAACAAACTATCTTTAGCCAAAAGCTCCACATTACTAAATATTTTGCCCTGCGCACCCGCATCACCCGTTAGCCCATCAATCATCATTCGGTATTTGGAGGCAACTCCTTTTTGCAGCTGAATTTTCGGAATCACAATGTCGTTCGCACTTCTGTTGTACACTTTTAAGCGGTAGGTGCTCGACCCAATATTGCTAAAAACGGTGTCTAAATAAACGGTATCTTTTGAAAATTCTAATCCGCCAGTACTCGTTTCAAACTCAAAATCTTTTCGGCAGGAACTAAATAAAATGGCTAATCCAATTATCAAAAAAAAGGCTATTTTTTTCATAGAAAATTAATGTTTGGGTAAAATTAAACATTTTTTTATCATTTAAAAATAATGTTTTGTATATAACCCTTTTTTACTCAAAATATTGTTTACCACACAATTTTTACTTTCATTAATCACAAAACAAATTTGGGCGCTCCCTCCGGGCCGGGCTATTCGCTACAAGTCCTCGCAACCCTCCGCCCCGAAGCATCGGGGCTGCGGGTTGCTGTGGGCTTTTCGCTTCTATCCCTAGCGCAAACACAACCATCTTTCAATTGATGTTTTGTGTAAAATAGTTTTTTTTTCGTGAATGTAAAGAGTTGAGAAACTTTATCTGCTTCATTAGGAGTAGGGAGGTTTACTTGATTGTGCGATTGGTTTTCTTGTTTCGTCAATTTTGTCAATGTATTCTTGGAATTTTCTCTTTATTATTTCGTCAATATTATTTTTGTCTGCACTGTCCCAATACCATTGGTTTTCTGATTCATTTAAGTCGTCTTTGGCAAAATAGAGTAAATAAAAGTCCATATACTCACTTTCCATATCGAGTCCAATGCAAATATCTTTTACTTTCCTTAAAGTAGATAGATACTTATTTGGTTCGTTTATTGTCGTGGAAAGAATGTAATAGACATAATTTATAATCATCAATGATTTGTCGCTTGTCTTGAGGTTTAAATCCGCAATTACTTGGTCTGTTAGTTCTTGAAGTTCAAATTGATTGTATGGCTTTGAGATTCCTGCAAGAATATATAAATTGTCAGATTCATAACCTGCTTCCATCATTTCTAAAGCCCATTCAACCCAACATTCATCAATGTCTTCGTTGAATGCTTTTTTCATTAAAACTTTATATGTCGAGACAACTTCTTTCATTCTAATCATAAGTTACATTGCCAACAATTATAAAATCTTGCTCATTTGTCTCTTCGTTAATTAAACTTCCGTTGACTGTTACTGAATAATATTGTTGCAATAGTTTGAATGTTTCGTCCTTAAATCGAGGTGTCAATAACAATATTTCACTTGAAAAAGATTTTCCTTTGATTGGTTGTATAAGTCGGACTTTTAGTTTGTCTCCATTACGTTCAGATAAAATTTCTCCAAACAAGTTTCCATTAGTCCACTCGAAAGGTTCTGCAACTACAATTCTAACTGTTGGTTTACTCATTGTCTGGGTGTCGTTTTAAAATGCCGCATAACTACTAAATATAATAAATTCCTTGCGTTTTTAACATATTTTATTTGGCAAATAATTTACTACCTTTTTAGTGGTTTTGTATATTTTTTCAAATGTAAATAAAATATTTTATTGTGGCGGTTTTTAGTTTCGGTTTTTATAATAAAAAAAATCATTTATGAGATTCCTAGGAATGACAAACATTGGCAATGTCATTGGCAATTTCAATTTCAATTTATTTGTTCGATTATGCAATGTTTTTTTCTTTTCTAATTCTGTTTATTCTGTTTACTTCGCTTAGTTTTTCGTTCAATTCATTTTCTATATCGTAGTCATTTTGAATACCCAACCAAAATTTTGCAGAGTTTCCAAAATAGGCACTCAATCGTACAGCAGTATCAGCAGAAATTCTTCTGTTACCTTTAATTATTTCAGAAATTCTCGTTTGAGGAATATCTAAATCTTTAGAAAGTCTGTATTGAGTAATTTGAAGAGGAATTAAAAATTCTTCTAATAAAATTTCTCCAGGTGTTATGTTTTTTAGCTTCTCCATTTTTTTTATTTTAATGATAATCTACTATTTCAACTTCTAAAGCATTTCCATTGTTCCATTTGAAAATAATTCTCCATTGATTATTAATTCTAATACTGTTATATTCTTTCAAATTGCCTTTTAGTTTCTCGAGTCTATTTGCAGGAGGAATTTTCAAATCATTAACATCTATTGAATTATTAATCATTCTCAATTTTCTTCTAGCAGTATCTTGAATTTCTCTAGGAAGTTTTTTTGAAACAATTCCATTCCAAATTTTTTCAGTTTCTTTATCTTTAAATGAAACAATCATACTCTTTTTCGTTACTAACGTCAAAGGTAAGTATTAATTTGATACGTTTTTCAAATTTCCCACGAATTTTACAATTCGCTAGTTCGCTAATTTTCTAATTAACTCATTTATCGTTGATTTTTTTGGAAGATTTCAATTGTAAGATATTTTTCTGTTTTGCGTGATTTTGTGTGAGGGATAGAGGCGGTATCCTTTTGTGTAGCGTCAGCGGAGCAAAAGATATAGCCGATAGCCCGACGGCGAAAAACAAGCCTTGAGCGGTGCTGTGGTTTGGGCTTGTTTTTTTGCCGGCACACCCAAATATTTATTGTTATTTGTTTTAGTAAATTTGGTGTAAAACCACTATTTTTACAAAAAAATTGAATTATGTCATTTGATAAAGATAAAGTGCTTCATTTGTGTGCCGATTGGTCCAAAAATACCTTGATGGAGACTTTGGAAATTGAGTATATTGATGCGGGAGAGGGTTTTTTGACTGCCAAAATGCCTGTAAATTCAAGGGTGCATCAGCCTATGGGGTTGTTGCACGGTGGCGCTACGGTGGCATTGGCTGAGAGTGTGGGGAGTGCGGCATCAATCATGTTTATAAATCCTGAAAAGCAGGAGGTGAGAGGGATTGAAATTAGTGCCAACCACTTGCGAAGTAAACGTGAAGGTACTGTTTTTTGTACGGCAAAAATTGTGCATCAAGGCAGGAGCATTCACCTTTGGGAAATTCGGATTGTGGACGAAATGGATCGTTTGATTTCGTTGTGTAAGTTGACTAATATGATTTTACCTCGCAAGGAAAGATGAGTGAAATAATTGCAAACGCAAAGCGTTATTTTGCTGACAATAAGCCGTTTGTGTTGTATTGTAAGCCAAATTCGGATACGGTTATTGGATTGTTTCAAAAAGACTGTAAACTCTATTCGTTAACGAGCGAAAAGAGTGGATTTGCCTTTGTTTCGTTTGATAATAAAAAGCGGTATTTGATTCCGGATGAGTGTTGTGATATTTATTTTGAAAAGATTGCTTCAACCGATTTTTTTGTAATGAATGAAAAGGGTTCGGATAGTTTATTTTCTGGCAAAAATGAGTTTGAAAGTTTGATTGAAAAAGCCTTGTTAGAAATTGATAAAGGAACTTTTGAGAAGGTAGTTTTGTCAAGAAAAGAGGTTGTTGGAGGTGCTAAATTTGAGTTTGATGCTTTGTTTTCAAAATTGATTGCGACGTATTCAACTGCTTTTAGATATGTTTTTTATCATCCTGAAATTGGTTTTTGGTTGGGAGCTACGCCAGAACAATTGATTAAAGTTGACGGTAATTTATTACAGACCGTTTCGTTGGCAGGGACGCAATTACATTTAGATAACGATGAAATTGTTTGGACTGAAAAGGAAATTGTGGAGCAGCAAATTGTAACCGATTACATCGTTTCTAGCTTGAAACCTTTTTCTAATGAAGTAATTGTGGATGCGCCCAAAACCAGTAAAGCAGGTCGTTTGGCACATATAAAAACCGATATTCGAGCAGCAATTGAGTTAGAAAATATAGATAATATAATTGCTATTTTGCACCCAACGCCAGCAGTTTGTGGTTTTCCAAAAGCCGAAGCATTGCAATTTATAATTGCAAACGAAGGCTATGACCGAGCTTTCTATGCGGGTTTTTTGGGCGAATGGAAAAAAGATTTTAAAACATTTCAAGACAATAAATTTGATTTGTTTGTAAATTTGCGATGTATGCATTTTTTAAATAATGAATTGAATATTTATGTAGGTTGCGGCATTACAAAAGCAAGTATTCCTGAAAATGAGTATATTGAAACCGTAAATAAGTCAATGACAATGAAGCAAATAATATAAATAATAAATTATGAAACTAGATATTTTGGCTTTTGGAGCACATCCCGACGATGTTGAATTGGGTTGTAGCGGAACGATTGCAAAAGAGATTTCGTTAGGTAAAAAGGTTGGAGTAATTGACTTAACTAGAGGCGAATTAGGCACACGTGGGTCGGTTGAAATTAGAAATTCAGAGGCAGCAAAAGCGGGCTCTATTTTAGATATATCTGTGAGAGAGAATCTAGATTTGAGGGATGGTTTTTTTCAAAATGATGAAGCAAGTCAATTAAAAGTAATTGAAATGATACGAAAGTACCAGCCCGAAATTGTACTATGCAATGCAATAAAAGACCGTCATATTGATCACGGAAAGGGCAGTAAGTTGGTTTCGGATGCTTGTTTTTTATCAGGTTTACGAAGAATAGAAACAGAAATTGATGGTGTAAGCCAAAATGCTTGGCGTCCAAAAGTGGTGTATCATTATATTCAATGGGAACCAATTTCGCCTGATTTTGTAGTTGATATTTCTGGATTTATGGATAAAAAAATGGATTCAATTTTAGCATATGGTTCGCAGTTTTTTGACCCAAATTCAAAAGAACCTGAGTCGCCAATAACATCAAAAAACTTTTTAGATAGTGTAAAATACCGAGCGCAAGACCTTGGCAGATTGGTTGGAGTTGATTATGCTGAAGGATTTACAGTTGAAAGGTATTTGGCAGTCAATAGTTTAGCTGATTTAAAGTAAATTTTTTGTTTTTTATTTGTTAAAATAAAACTTTTACAATATATTTGCACTCGTAAAATGGTGGTTGTAGCTCAGCTGGTTAGAGCGCTGGTTTGTGGTGCCGGAAGTCGCCGGTTCGAACCCGGTCATCCACCCTTAAATAAAAAGCCTTGAATAAATTCAAGGCTTTTTTTGTGCTTATATTTTAAGAGGTTGCCATTCGTTTAAGAATAGCCCATTGTTTTAAGGCTGTTCTGGCTTCTACTGCTGGGTAACCCAACATAGTGGTTTTTGCAGGTATATCTGCTGTTACACCCGATCCTGCACCTACAATAGCACCATCGCCAATTGTTACGTGATCTTTTATCGATGCGCTTCCGCCAATAATTACGCCATTTCCTAAGGTAACTGAGCCTGCAAGTCCGCTGTTTCCAGCCATTATACAAAATTGCCCAAGTTTACTATTATGTCCAATTTGAACTAAATTGTCAATTTTACATCCGTCACCAAGAATTGTTGAACTAAACTTTCCTCTATCCACACATGAATTAGCCCCAATTTCAACATAATTTCCAAGAATGACATTTCCAATTTGTGGAACTTTTGCTAAACCTCTTTCAGGGCATGGTCTAAAACCAAAACCATCTGCGCCAATTGTAGCATTAGGGTGAATAATGCAATGAGCTCCAATTTGGGTTCTATCTCTAATTACTGCTCCTGACCAAATTGTAGTAAAATCACCAATAGTTGAGTGATCCAAAACGGTAGCATTAGGATATAAATAAACATTATTACCAATAACTACATGCGCACCAATAACTACGTTTGCACCAATTTTACATCCTTTTCCTATAGTTGAACTGGTATGAATTATGGCTGATGGATGTATATCTTCGTCAAATTGAGGTAGTGAGGGCGCAAAAATTTCAAGTACTTGCGACATGGCTAAGTCGGCATTTTTTACCTTAATAAAGGCTTTGTTATCACCGGGTAAAATACCAATATCTTCGTTTACAATTGCTATCGAAGCATTGGAGTTTAGCCAAAGTTTTTCGTATTTTTTATTTCCAATAAAGGTAATTTGATGTTGTGTAGCCAATTCAATTTGTTCGGGCGAATTAATTATGCACGAGGTTGTACCTATTATTTCTCCTTTGATAATAGCGTTAATTTCTGATAAATTTAGTTCTTTCATTAGTAAATAGTTGGTTTTTTGGTTGTTGTAAATTAACAACTATTTTTAACATAATTTTATTATTTTTTGTTTTTTTTAATAAAAAAAAAGGAACCTATTTCTAGACTCCTTTATATTATTTATTTTCCATCAGATTTGTCAACTATTAATTTGTCTTTTCTGTTGGCTATTTCCCAAGCAATTGTAAATGCAAGTTGGGTTCGTTTAGTTAAAGCATCAAACTCAATTTTATCAACTTCGTCAGTTTCTTTGTGATAATCATCGTGAACTCCGTTGAATAAAAAAACTGAGGGTATTCCATTTTTAGCAAAATTATAATGGTCTGATCTGTAGTAGAATCGATTTTTATCTTTTTTGTCATTGAATTTATAATCCAATTTAGTATTAATAAATTTTTTATTTACGTCTTCACAAACGTTATACAAATCGGTTGATAAGTAATCAGATCCAATTAAATATACATAGTCGTTACTTTCTTTATGAAATTCATCACGGCGTCCAATCATGTCAATATTTACGTCGGCAACTGTGTTTGCCAAAGGAAAGAGTGGATTTTCTGAATAAAATCTAGACCCATGTAAACCGTGTTCTTCGCCTGTTACGTGTAAAATCAGTATGGAACGCTTTGGTCCATGTCCTTCATTTTTAGCTTGTTGAAATGCTTGTGCAATTTCCATTAATGCCACCGTTCCCGATCCATCATCATCAGCACCATTAAATACTTTTCCGTCCTCAATGCCAATATGGTCATAATGCGCAGAAACAACAACAATTTCTTCAGGTTTTTCTGAGCCTTCAATAAAAGCCCAAATGTTTTCAGAATCTTTAAGTCCGTCATTGTATTTTTTATTCAAATACTCAGCAGGAATTGCTTGGTAATAGTCTTTGGCACCTTTTGGAAAACTGATGTTGTTTTTTTTGTAGTGGTTAATCATGTATTTACCAGCACGTTTTTGACCTTCAGTTCCTGTATTTCTGCCCTCCATTTTATCGGATGCAATTACAGTTAAGTGCTCTTTTAATTCGCTTAATGTTATCGAATTAATATATTTTGTTTGGTCTAAGGGTAGGGTAGTAGTTGTTTTTTTTGAAGTACTACAGCTTATTTGTAGCAAGCAAATTGCGGTTACGAGTGCAATTTTTTTCATATTTTATTTTTTTAAATGATAATTCAAATTTACATAAAAAATTAGATAATATTCTACAAAAGCTGTATTTTTGATTTTATTTTTTTTTAAAACTATTACATTATGCAATCAAAAGCAGTATCACCAAAAGAGTATTTGGAAAGTTTACCCGATGATAGAAGGGAAGTAATTGGACAAATTCAAAAGGTAGTTCAAGACAATCTTCCCGAAGGATTTACCGAGGTTATGCAGTACGGAATGCTGTGTTATGTGGTTCCGCACGAAATTTATCCAAAAGGATACCATTGTAATGCCAAAGATCCGCTCCCATTTTTTGCATTGGCTTCACAAAAAAATTCGGTAAACATATATCACATGGGACTTTATGCCGATAAAAATATATATGATTGGTTTGTTTCGGAATACCCAAAACATTGCTCGTCTAAATTAGATATGGGCAAAAGTTGTATTCGTTTTAAAAAAATGGATCAAATCCCTTTTGATTTAATTGGCGAATTAATGTCAAAATTTACAACGCAACAATGGATTGATCTTTATGAAAATTTATACCTAAAAAAATAGCTAAGTAGTTGATTACTTAGCTATTTTTTAATTAAATATATTTTTGATATTGGTGTACAACAATCTTGGCTTTTAGGTCAAATAACAAATTGTATAATCCAAAAAAAGTTCTGTTCATATAAATAAAATGTTTTGAACCTCTATTTCCGTTCATTTTACGTAAATTGGTGTCATTTGCAAAACGTTCACCTAATTTGGCTATACTTCCAAAAAATGTTTCATCAGAAAAATCAAAACTTTCCGTTTGAAAAGGTTGTGTAAATAAAGACAATAAATCGTAAAACATTGAAGTAAAATAGTCTATCTCTTCAGGACTATCATCAGTACGGAGTATTTCTAATTCAAATAATTTATCGCTAAAAAGTACTTTATTATCAATAATTTCTTTTTTAATCAATTCAAAATAAGGAAGATAAAAATCATTCGGAATAGCTTTCATACAACCAAAATCCAATGCTACCAACTGATTTTTTTCGTTAATTAAAAAATTTCCGGGATGCGGGTCAGCATGTACTTTTTTCAACACATGAATTTGATACATATAAAAATCCCATAGCGCTTGACCAACTTTATTACCTATTAAAACATCAGTATTTACTTTAGCAAATTCTGAAAGGTGCAAACCTGTCATCCAATCCATTGTTATGATTTTTTCTGACGAATATTCGGGATAGTAATTCGGAAAAATCAAATTTTCAATTTTACTACACGCGGCAACAACTTCTTGGCTTTGTTTGAGTTCAAGTAAATAATTAGTTTCTTCAATTAATTTATCTTCAACTTCTTTAAAATATTTATCCGAATCTTTACCTTGAAGGTTAAACATTCTTATTGCTATTGGTTTTACCAATGCCAAATCCGATGAAATACTATTAGCAACACCAGGATATTGAATTTTTACAGCTAATTGTTTGCCGTCTTTTTTTGCTAAATGCACCTGACCGATACTAGCGGCATTTACGGAGTTGGCATTAAATTCGTCAAAAATTTCGTAAGGTGTTTTACCCAAATTAGATTTGAATGTTTTTAAAACTAAAGGTGCCGAAAGAGGAGGAACTGAAAACTGCGATAATGAGAATTTTTCCACATACGCTTGAGGTAAAAAACTCTTATCCATACTCAACATTTGAGCCACTTTAAGAGCGCTTCCCTTTAAACTTTTTAGTCCGTCATAAATATCTTCAGCGTTATTTTCGTTTAGTTTGTCACGATTTAGTGATGGGTTTACTACCTTTTCACCATAATATTTTAAATAATTCACTCCAACTTTGGCTCCTGTTTGCACTAATTTAGTTGCACGTTCAATTTTAGAAGTTGGAATATAATCGATAGTTTTCATTTAGTTGTGTTGTATTTTTTCTTTAAAGATGAATTTGCCGAAATCCAATAGACTTTCTAGTGGGGCAGTATTCATTAATTCAAATGATGCTTTAACAGATTTTTCAATATAAATATCAGTTTTTTCAAATGATGCCGAAGTGTCATCTAACCAAAATTTTATGGTTAATAATAACTGAAACCAAGCCGATTCCTGTAACGCTTTTTCCTGGATGTTTTGGAAACGCTCTTGTTTCAGACGGTATTCGTCAGTAATAATGCTAGTTACAAAATCTTTAAAACCAGTTCTAAGCTTAGATAATTGGGTAAGATTTTTTATTTGATTTTTATTTTCGTTCAAACTTAATACAACATAGCTTCTGTTTGCAGTAAGCATTTCAAAAAAGGTAAAATAAAAACTCAACATTTTACCTTTCATGTCATAGTACTCGTAATCTTTGTCATTATTTAACAACTCGATTGTTTGAACCAAAAATTGACTATAAATTTCTTTCTCAATACTTTCAATTGCCCCAAAATGCGGATAAAATTCTGATTCGGTAAAGTTGTTAGCTTTTGCAAATGAATAAACTGATTTAGGTTTTTCATTTTGCTCAAGCGATTGTTGCATAAAAAGAGAAACAATTTTAGTTTTGGTCAAAGTTATTTTTTTTATTGCCATGGGATTGTGTTTTGAAATTAGAGTATAAAGGTATAACTTTGTTTAATAAAATTATGTTAAAGTTAAACAAAAATTTTAAAATAATTTTGATTGTTCCTTCTGTTTAAAATAATTTCAATAAAAAAAAGTTGTTAAAACACTTGTAACTAATGTTTTAACAACTTTTAAAGTGACCACGGTGGGATTTGAACCCACACGCCCTTACGAGCACCACCCCCTCAAGATGGCAAGTCTACCGTTTCTCCACGTGGCCTAAACAAAAAAAGTTAAGCCTTTGCTTAACTTTTTTTTGTGACCCGACTGGGGCTCGAACCCAGGACCCCATCATTAAAAGTGATGTGCTCTACCAACTGAGCTATCGAGTCTTTACAGTAAATAAATAAAAAAAAAGTGACCCGACTGGGGCTCGAACCCAGGACCCCATCATTAAAAGTGATGTGCTCTACCAACTGAGCTATCGAGTCTTTTTTTATTTCTTTAATGCGGGTGCAAATATAAGGCGATATTATTTATATTTCAAAGCAATTTTGTTTTAAATTTGTCTTTTTTTATTAATATCTCTTAACGCCTTAGTTTATAAGGTTTTATTTTATGAAAAAACTTATTTTAATTGGGTATATGGGGTGCGGAAAATCAACTATTTCAGTTGAATTGTCAAAAAAACTAAAAATTCCCGCTGTTGATTTGGATCAAATTATCGAGAAAAATCAAAATTTATCGGTGCAAAAAATCTTTGAAACCAAAGGTGAATTATTTTTTAGAAAATTAGAAAATCAACTTTTCACTGAACTAATTCAATCAAATGAGCAATTAATAATTAGCACAGGAGGCGGAACTCCGTGTTATTTTAATAATCATTTGTTGTTAAAAAACGATGGTGTTATTTCTATTTATCTTAAAGCAACTATAGAAACGTTGTTTTCAAGACTAAATAACAACCTCAAAAATCGACCTTTATTATCAAATTTTGATGAAATTGAGGCTAAAGAATTTATTGCAAAGCACCTTTTTGAACGAAATTTTTATTATAATCAAGCTTCAAAAATAATAAATGTTGACCATTTATCTGTTGCAGAAATTGTGACTGAAATTAATACTTCATTAACTTAAAATAGCATGGTTGTTGTCTTTTTCAAAAAACACGCTTACATGTTCTTGTGATGATGTTGACAATGATATACCTTTAAAATCTACTTTAACGGGGTATTTTTTATGATTTCTATCTACCAAAACGGCAGTTTTTAGTTTAAAAGTAGGCACTTCTAAAAAATGTTTTACACCATAAACTAAAGTTGTACCCGAATTTAATACATCATCAACCAAAACAATGCCTTTATTTTGATATTCTGCTGCAGTTATTGAAGTTGAAATGGATGAATTTGGATTGGATTTGTCAATTTTAACTTCACATAAAATCACTTTTAAGGGTGAAATTTTGGTTAATACGGCTGCAATTTTTTCGGCAAAAAGATACCCATTCGAAGCTATTCCTGCTATTACAATTTCGTTTTCATCTACAAAAGTTTCAAAAATTTGAAATGCAATTCGTTTGGTTTTATGTTCTATTTCTTGGTGATTGAGAATGATATTTTGACTCATTTTTATTTTTTTTGTAAAGATATATATTATTCGTTTTCAACAAACGCAATTCCGTCTAAATCTCTTCGGTCTTTTTTGGTTGGTCTTCCTGTACCGTTTTTTCTGTAATGCTCTTTGGAAAGTTTTAGCAGTTCCAAATGTTCAAATGAAGCAGCCGGGGTATCATCTTTTCTATAAATATCAACCAATTTGGCTCCAACTCTATTGTCGGGGATATCCAATACGGTAATTGTGTATATTATTTGATCTTTTCTAAACGTTATTTTATCGGTAGCAAAAACCTCTCGCGATGCTTTTGCAACGGTACCATTAACGGTTATGTGGTTTTTTTTGCAGGCTTCAGTTACCATATTTCTGGTTTTGTAGTACCGCACACACCATAAGTATTTATCTACTCTCATAAATTTTTCTAAAATCCAAGTTAAATTCTTTACAAAAATAAATCAATATTGTATCTTGCGCACTTAAAATTACTATAAAATGAATAAATTTATTAAAATAATTGTAATAGCCTTATTTACATTGACAATTGTGTCGTGTTCTAAAAGTAGTTCATCAGAAATTGAGGAATTAAGAGATTATAAAGTGCAATACAAAGCTGATTTAGATTCAATTGATAAATATATTGATACGCATTACTTTACAGTAGATGGCGATTATAATGTTACTATGGCTAAAATACCAACAGGTGGCACACAACAATCCATTCGTCAGCAAACCCAATTTCCACTTTCAAGTAAAACAATATATGTGGAAGAGCATGACGTTACCTATAAAGTATATTATTTAAAACTTCGAGAAGGTACAAATAAACGCCCATCAATAGCTGATTCGATTCATGTTTCTTATAGAGGAACACTTTTAAGTGATACACAGTTTGACTATTCGCAAAACCCAGTTTGGTTTCAAATGCAGGATGTAGTTTCAGGTTGGGGAGTTATTATTCCTGAATTTAAAACTGGAACTTATGATACAGCTGCTGGACCAAACCCTGTTAATTTTCAGAATTACGGGGCAGGTGTAATGTTTCTTCCTTCAGGCTTAGCTTACTATCAAAATTCATCACCAACAGGTAGTTTTGGTACGTATGCTCCACTAATATTTTCATTTAAATTAATGGAATTGCGATACAAAGATCATGATTTAGATGGTATTTTGTCTAAAGATGAGTTTATTGACGATTTAACAGATGCAAATGATGATGTTTATGATACCGATACTGACGGTGATGGCATTGCAAATATGTTTGATGTGGACGACGATGGTGATGGTGTTAAAACTAAATTTGAAATACATAAAGATGCCAGCGGTGCAATTATTTTTGAAGATTGTGATAGTGATGGCATTCCAAATTATTTAGATAAAGACTGTAAGTAATTAATAATAGTCTTAAAATAATTAAATATGCCCCAAAAAGTTAGCTACTATTTGGGGCATTTTTTTAATATTAATAATAATTATTTTTTCTTCTGCTTACCATTGTTAAACTTTACCTTTTCAACCACTTGAATTTTAGTTGATTTAGTGTCCCTTGATTTTGGGTTAAACGGTTTTTTGGCTTTTGGTGTTACTTTTGGTTTTTGTTCCCCTCTGTTTTCATCAAATGTTTTGTTAGTTTCGGTAAGAGGTTTTATTTCAGCTTTTATTTTTTTCAAAACTTCGTTCGGATTTTTTGGGTTTTCCTTTGTACCTCGTAAGTAAATGACCAAACCATTTAAAAAATTTCTGAGTATTTGATCGCCACATGGCATAAAATCAGCATGGTCTTCACCTCTGAATATATTTCCAATTTCACCTTTAGAAACTCTAAAATCAACCAATTCGCAAATTTCAATAATTTGATCATCACGAAGTTGAAGAGCTACTCTTAATTTTTTAAAAATATCGTTATTGTTCATAGTTGCTTTTTATTTAAACTAAAATTATAAAATGATGTCAAAGGTACACTTTTTAACATAATAAAATGGTCTTTGAAAAGTATAGAAAATCAAATTATTTTTTTTATGTTTGAACAAAAATATAAAACGATGCCAACTAAATCTGAAAAAATCGCTCTACTGAATGACATGATCTCTTTTGCTGTTATTGATGGAAAGCTCCATGACAGAGAATACCAATTTTTATCTTTAATTGCACAAGAATTAAAAATAAGTAAAGATGAATTTAACCAATTGTTTCATGATGAAAACAAGCCAGAAATAATCAAAAATGAATTTGAACGCATCCAACATTTTTATAGATTGGCATTACTTATGTTTTGTGACGGCGTTTTGGATGATCGTGAATTAATCAAAATAAATGAAATTGGACTACAAATGGGTTTGAATCCGTTTGCAATAAAACGAGTACTCAAAGAGATGAAAGAATCGCCTACGCACATGGTTTCGCCTCAATTTTTATTAGATGTTTTTAATGAACAGTTGAATTAATTTGTTATTAATCCAACATATCTTGTAGTTTTTTTATATTGTCTCTATATTTTGCGGCTTGCATAAAATCGAGGTCTTTTGCCGCTGTTTCCATTAGTTTTCGATTTTCTCGTATGCGTTTCTCAATTTCGGGTTTTGATAAATATTCCGTTTTCGATTCAGCTGCTTGAATTTGTTCTGTACCCAATTCATAGTCCACCAATTTATTTTTGGTAAAGGCACTATCAATTTTTTTGTTTAATGCCATTGGCACCACGTTATGCTCGGTATTAAAATTGATTTGCTTGGTTCTTCTATAGTTGGTTTCGTCAATGGTTTTTTGCATACTAGCCGTAATTTTGTCAGCATACATTATAGCTTTTCCATTCAAATTTCTTGCAGCTCTTCCAATTGTTTGAGTTAATGACCTGTGGCTTCTTAAAAAACCCTCCTTATCAGCGTCCAAAATGGCAACTAAAGAAACTTCAGGTAGATCCAATCCTTCTCGCAATAAATTGACACCAATTAGCACATCAAACAATCCTTTCCGAAGGTCTTGCATAATTTCAATTCGTTCCAAAGTATCTACTTCAGAATGAATGTATCTACATCTTATAGCTACTTTGGTTAAATATTTTGCTAATTCTTCCGCCATTCTTTTGGTCAAAGTAGTTACCAAAACCCGTTCATCTATTTCGGCTCTAAGTTGAATTTCTTCAATCAAATCATCTATTTGGTTTAAACTTGGTCGAATTTCAATAATTGGATCCAGCAATCCTGTTGGTCGAATTACTTGCTCAACTACAACACCATCTGTTTTTTGAAGTTCATAATCAGCTGGGGTAGCTGAAACATAGATGACTTGATTTTGCATGGTTTCAAATTCATCAAATTTCAAGGGTCTGTTGTCCATTGCAGCGGGTAATCGAAAACCATATTCAACCAAATTTTCTTTTCTACTTCTGTCGCCACCATACATAGCATGTACTTGCGAAAGCGTAACATGGCTTTCGTCCACAACCATCAAATAATCATTTGGAAAATAATCGAGCAAGCAAAAAGGACGTGTTCCAGGAGCCCTTCCGTCAAGATAGCGCGAATAATTTTCAATTCCTGAGCAATAACCCAATTCCCGAATCATTTCTAAATCAAAATTGGTGCGTTCTTCCAATCGTTTGGCTTCCAAATGTTTGCCAATTTCCTTGAAATAATCAACTTGTTTTACCAAATCTTGTTGAATTTCCCAAATAGCATTTTGCAACACATCAGGTGAGGTGACAAACATGTTGGCAGGATAAAGGGTTATTTGTTTAAAACGTTCTATTACTTGAGCTGTTTTTAAATCAAAACTTTCAATTTCTTCAATTTCATCACCAAAAAAATGAATTCTGAAACCGCTGTCGGCATAACTTGGGTAAATTTCAACAATATCGCCTTTTATTCTGAACGAACCAGGTAAAAAATCGGCTTCGGTTCGAGAATATAAACTTTGTACTAAACTGTGTAATAATTTGGTTCTAGAAATGGCTTGATTTTGTTCTAAGGGAATAACATTTTTTTGAAATTCAACCGGATTACCAATTCCATATAAGCAAGATACTGAGGCAACAACCAATATATCTCTCCTGCCTGAAAGTAGCGAAGCAGTTGTACTTAAACGCATTTTTTCAAGCTCTTCATTTATAGATAAATCTTTTTCAATAAAAACTCCTGTAACTGGCATAAAAGCCTCGGGTTGGTAATAATCGTAGTAGGACACGAAATATTCAACAGCATTATTCGGGAAAAATTGTTTAAATTCTGAGTACAATTGGGCTGCCAAAGTTTTGTTGTGTGCCAACACCAACGTGGGGCGTTGCACTTGCTCAATAACATTGGCAACGGTAAAAGTTTTTCCAGAGCCTGTAACCCCCAAAAGCGTTTGAAAGCGTTCGCCATCAACAATACCTTGTGCCAATTTTTTGATGGCTTGAGGTTGGTCGCCTTTGGGTTGATAATCAGAAACAACTTTAAAATCCATACTTTTTGCTTAATGAGTGTAAATTTACAAAGTTATTTCAGTCTTCTGTAAATTTCCATTGTTTTTGTTGTGTTTCAGATAAAAAAGTCCAAGCTAAAACACGGCTTATTTTTTGGCCTTGAGCCATATTGATTATTTTGAATGTAACAACATTGACTTTATTCAATACTTTTTCTAAACTTGAAATATGTGATTGTTTGGATACTAAAGTTGTAAACCAAAAACAGTGCATTGGGTATTTAGCACTTTCAAAAATCATTTGCGTAATAAATGCAAGTTCGCCACCATCACACCATAATTCATGTGATTGTCCACCAAAATTTAATTTTGGCGTTTTTGTAGATGTATTTTCTAAATTATTTATTTTTCTGATGGAACCGTTAGCGGCTTCTGCAGCTGATTTGTGAAAAGGCGGGTTGCAAATGGTAAAAGTAAATCGGTCTTCTGATAGAATGATGTCTTTAAAAATGAATCGAGCATTTGGCTGAAGCTGAAAACTAACATTATCTGCTAATTGTTGGTTTTGGTTGCAAATTTCCACACAATTTTGCAACGCTTTTTCGTCAATATCCGAAGCGACAAATGACCAGCCAAAAAGAGCATTTCCTAAAATTGGATAAATGCAGTTAGCTCCCACGCCAATATCAAGCACTGAAATTGAACTTCCCATTGGAATAACATTATTATTACTTTCTGCTATTAAATCAGCGATATAATGCAGGTAGTCTGCCCTTCCTGGTATTGGAGGACACAAATAATTGTTGGGTAAATCCCAAAAAGTGATATTATAATAGGTAAAGAGCAATGCTTTGTTTAGCGATTTTACAGCATTTGGGTCAGAAAAATCGATGCTTTCAATTCCATGTTCGTTAACAAATAGATAAGTCGCTAAATCCTCGGAGTGTTTTTTTAGCAGATCAAAATCGTACCTAAAACGGTGCAAATTGTTGGAGTGTAAATTATTTTTTTCTTCTTTCATTTAAATAGCATTAATCGTTGCATTCCATTAGTAATAAATCGCCATCAACATGGTTAATAGTTACTATTCCATCCTCTTGAACCTCATTACTACTTCCTGATCGGTAGCCCATTTTAAGACTTTCGTTTTGTAATGAATATTTTAAATTATGAGTAATAATGCCATTTACCTCACCAATTGGAATTAATGAAATAGGAGTGCCTTTTGTGTACCATTTTTTAAATTTTTTTGGTAATAAAAAAACCTTTGAATGGTCGTCCAGAATCACAATTTTCAATTTATTTCGGTAACTTGGCAGGGTTGTAATGTTTGTAATGGTATGATCGGCACGTTTTCCGGTTGCCCAAACAACATTTGCGGCTTTGTGTCCTTTTTCTATCAAATAATCAAATGCTTTTTCAAGATCGGTTTTGTTTTGGTCGGGTGTATGAACAATTTCGAGTGGAAATTGTTTTTCTTTATATTTTTCGGGGTCAAAATTATCGTCAAAATCTCCCAAAAGTACATCGATTTTAATGTTTAATTCCAAAACCCTATCAATAGCATTGTCTAAAACCACAACAATTGGCGACCACTCTAGCAGTTGCCCCATAAGTTCAGAACTACACATTGCTCCGTTGGCAATGATAAGTGCTGGTTCTTGATCGTCTCTAACGATGTGGTGGGATGACATGGGGTTTTAATTTTTAAAAATGTAAATATAAACAAAACAATTTGTCTTTGTTGTTTAGTTTTATTATTTCTAAATTAACTTAGTACTACAAGGCTGCGTGCGTGGGTGAAGCGGCATCCTTTTTTGCTTTTGTTTTTTTTTTTCAAAAAAACAAAAGCAAAAAAGATACAGCGGAACACGCGGAAACACGCCCAAATTATTGAACTGTATAAATTTTTGAATCAATTTCAGATAAATGAAAATAGCCTAATGGATAATTTGAAGCGTTGGTTTGATTAATGATGTTTCCTTTTACCGTGGCAGACGGGGTTGCAAATGGACTGCCGCCTTGACTTCCAGAGATATTGATAAGTTTGCTCATGTATTCAAAATACTGTAAATCAATGCCTTGTAGAGTCATTCCAAGTAAATCGCCTTGTTTAACTTCATCGTTTGAATAAAAACCAAACATTTCATTTCCTTGAAAAAACTCATCTTTTATAGCTGTATATTCTTTAGCAACATTGGAATCGTGTTTGAAGCTTGTTAGGTAATAATTGTCTTGAGCGCCGTTATCTTGATAAAAATATTTAACCTGAATTACATTTCCCGTGAATCCAGGAACAGTTGTTTGCTCAATAGATGTGATGGGTGGAGTTGCCAAAAATGTTTCTGTGGCAGAATAAGTTTGGTTTTGGTAAGTGACTGTTAAGGTGTAATTTTCGCCAATTACAGGCGTAAAATTAGTACAAATATATTCGCCTGTGTTTGGTGTTTCAACGAAATTAAAGGTTGTATTGGCACTGTTTTTAACTGTAATTATAGCTCCTGAAACGGTAGGAACAGTTGCGCTATAAAAATTAGTCGTGGTGGTTAATTTTATTTTTTGGTTAGCACCAGAGGTACCTTTTTGCCAAAGAATGGACGCGTCAATAACCAGTTTTGGTGCAGCAGTATCCAAATCGATATCAATTTTGTCTTCGCAAGATAAAAATAGAAAAAGCGAAAGAATGTATAATATATTTTTCATTTTGATATTATTTTAAAATTTAAAATTATAGGTAACTGATGGTACCATTCCAAAAATGGATAGTCTAACAGCCTCGTTATTACCTGTTTCAGCATTTTGTCTGAAACTTATTGAAGCCGCATTTTTTCGGCTATAAATATTGTAAATACTAAAAACCCATTCGCCTTGCCATTTTCTTTTAGCATTTTTTCTTGGCGTTAAAGTGGCGGCAATATCCAAATGGTGGTAAGTAGGTAAGCTATTTTGGTTTCTTAATCCATAACTTGGAATTACAATTCCTTGGTACTCATATTGTCCATTTGGGTAGGTCACAGGCTGACCCGATTGGAGTGTAAAATTTCCCGAAAAGGACCATTTTTCATTGAGTTTATATGCACTAGTAATGGCTATATTGTGTGTTTTATCATAAGCCGATCGATACCATTCACCATTGTTTACTCCCGTTTCTAAAGCATTTCTACCCGGAGTTCGTTGTTGCGATTTTGAAAGAGTGTATGCAATCCAACCTGTAAATTTACCCGTGTTTTTTCTGAAAAGTACCTCCAAACCGTACGATCGCATTTCACCATTTAATATCACTTGTTCAATAGCTTCGTTTGCTATTAAATCAGCTCCATCAATATAGTCCATTCTGTTTTTGATGTGTTTGTAATACCCCTCAACCTCTAATGAATAGGTGTCTTCTTTCAGATTTGCAAAATAACCTACTGCAAATTGATTTGCAATTTGAGGTTTGATAAAAGTGTCTGAAGGTGTCCAAATATCAAGTGGAGTAGGAGATGCCGTATTGGAAACTAATTGTAAATATTGCGCCATTTTGTTGTAGCTCAATTTTACTGATTTTGAATCATTTATTTCATATGACATAGCAAATCGTGGTTCAAAATTATCGAAAGAAGCTATGGTTTTGTTGGAGCCATAATAAGTTGAATTAACTGGAGTTGCTTTTTCGTAAATACCTAAATCTTGGTTAAATAGAACAGCTTCGTTATTTTGATAATTATTGACATTAGAACTACCCAAACGGTAAAACATACTGTAACGAAGTCCGTATTGAACATTTATTTTAGAACTAATTTTTTGTTCTGCATCAATATAAAATGAAGGTTCAAAGGCATATTTTTTTTCTAGTTGTCTGTAATTAATGGCTGAATTTTCATCAATGGGTTTGATAGCTCCAGGATTAAAGTCGTAATAAATGGCGTTTGTTCCAAAATTTAGTTTTATTTTATCATTCAAATAATACTTAAAATCGTATTTTAAATTATAATTTTTAATTCCAGAATCCCAGTTAAAGCCAATAAAATCTAATTTTAAACCATAGTAATAATCACTATAAATCATTGACGCATTCGAAAAAAGTTTGTCATTAAATAAATGATTCCATCGGAGGTTCAGCGTTGAGTTTCCATAGGTATTAGAAAAACTTTTATTTATAGTAAAAATATCTCGACCAAAATATCCAGAAAGATATAAAGTGTTGTTTTTATTAATTTTATAATTCATTTTAGTATTCAAATCATAAAAATAAGCTGAGTTATCATTGTTTGCAAGTTTGAGAAATAAATGCGCATACGAACCTCTTCCTCCAATTAAAAAAGAACCTTTTTCTTTAACAATTGGACCTTCAAGAAGCAATCTGCTGGAAATCAATCCAATACCTCCGTTTGCATGAAAGCCTTTGTTGCTTCCATCTTTTTGATAAATATCCAAAACGGATGAAGCTCTACCACCAAAACGCGCAGGAATACCGCCTTTGTATAATTTTAAATCTTTAATTGCATCAGGGTTAAAAACAGAGAAAAATCCAAATAAATGAGAGGAATTAAAAAGTGTAGCCTCATCCAACAATATTAAATTTTGATCAGCACCGCCACCGCGAACATTAAACCCCGATTGACCTTCGCCAGCATTGGTTACTCCTGGCAAAAACAGCAATGATTTGATGATATCTACTTCACCCAAAACCACTGGCATTTGTTTAATAGTGGCAATGGCAAGTTTATTGACACTCATTTCTGCTTTACGTGTGTTTGTTTTGTTTTTTTCAACAATAATTACTTCGTCCAATTGCTGACCATTTTCTATTAAAATGAAGTTTTTTTTGGTGTTTTGTTCCAATGAAATTTGTTCTTCCATTGTTTGGTATCCCATATAACTCACTTCAATTGTATGATTTCCTTTGGGTAACGTAATGGAATAAAAACCGTACTCATTTGTTGTAATGTAATAATTTAATTCTTTTATTGACAGGTTTACTCCAATTAAGGTTTCGTTGTTTTTTGCATCAGAAATTGTCCCGCTTAACGTATATTTTTCTTGAGAAAAATTAAAATTAAAGCTTAACAACATCAGCAAAATGATTAGTTCTATTTTAAATTTCATAATTATAATTTAGTGATTGCAAATTTCGTAATTAAAATTGTTCTTTTGTTATTAAAAATGTTAATGTATGGTTAATAGAAAAACGATTTTATAAATTTTTTAGATACTTTTACATTTCAATTACATGCTAAGAATGATGAAATTTAGATATTTATTACATATTATTTTTTGTTTGGGGTTTGTTTTCTTGGCTCAAGGCCAAATAGAATCCAATAAAAAAAAGTTAAAACTGTCAATAAAACCAAGACCTAATGCTCCCGAGCAAACACAAAAATCAGTTCCCCAAAAAAAAGCTGAACAAACGATAAAATACGAAAGTCAATTGCTAAAAAAACAAGAAGACCCATTGATGAAGTCCATTTCAAACGTGCCCAAAATTGAAGTTGCCGCCAAAAAACAATATGAAGTAAAAAATTCATCAGAATTATACGAACAACGCTTAAAAAAGAAAGAAGGAGAAATTGAAGAACGATTTAAAAGCGACACTTTTTTAGGTCAGTTTACCACTAATACCAAAACAGTTAGAGTTGCATGCAGAGACCACGAAGCTCCAGATGGCGATTTAGTTAGGGTTTGGCTCAATGATCAAATTGCAATTAATCAAATTTTATTAGATGTTGATTTTAAGGAAATTTATTTAGAATTGAATGAAGGAATCAATAAAATTGAATTTGAAGCTCTCAATCAAGGAGAATCTGGTCCAAACACAGCTCAATTTGTAATTGTAAGTGCTAAGGGTGTGGTAGTTACTTCAAACAAATGGAACCTTACTACTGGGGTTAAAGCCAAGGTAATTGTGGTGAAAGAAGATATTTTTGGGAAGTAGGTTTTAAGGCAATAGGCAGAAGTGATTAGTGACAAGTGATTAGTGACAAGTGATTAGTGACAAGTGATTAGTGATTAGTGATTAGTGATAAGTGATTAGTGACAAGTTATTAGTGATTAGTGATTAGTGATAAGTGCCAGTGATTAGTGATAAGTGATTAGTAAAAAGTAAATAGTGAGTGACCTCCATCTTATATGCCCTTCAACCAAGCGCAGCGCCTTCCCCAACAAACTTATATGACTTATATGTTTAAAAAATCCTGTATAAGAGAAAAAATTTGGCAAACTTTACAACTTTAAATCTCAAAAACTCAATAACTTTAAAACAAAAAACGGCTATCATCAGATAACCGTTTTTTTTATGTAAAAAATCTAAGTTTTAATTCAATTTTGCTAAAATAGTATTAAACGTTGCGCTTGGTCGCATAGCATTATATACTAATTCAGGATTTGGTTTATAATAACCTCCAATTTCTTGTCTTTTTCCTTGAGAACCAATTAATTCAGCATTAATTTGTGCTTCATTTTCTGTAAGTTCTTTTGCAATTGGACTAAAAATAGCTTTCAATTCAGCATCTTTATCCTGTGCTGCTAAAGCTTGTGTCCAATACAAAGTTAGGTAAAAATGCGAACCTCTATTGTCAATTTGCCCTACTTTTCGGGCAGGTGATTTGTCTGTATCTAAGAATTTTTCAGTAGCAACATCCAATGTTTCAGACAACACCAATGCTTTGGCATTATGAAAAACTTGTCCTAAATGTTCCAACGAAACACCAAGTGCTAAAAATTCTCCTAATGAATCCCAACGCAAATAACCTTCTTCAATAAATTGTTCAATGTGCTTAGGTGCTGATCCGCCTGCTCCCGTTTCAAATAATCCACCACCATTCATTAAAGGTACAATTGACAGCATTTTGGCTGATGTTCCAACTTCTAAAATTGGAAATAAATCGGTTAAATAATCACGCAAAACGTTTCCTGTTACAGAAATTGTATCCAAACCTTTAATAATTCGATCCATCGTGAAATTAGTAGCATCAACTAAGTTCATGATTTGAATATCCAATCCGTTTGTATCATGATCTTTTAGGTAATGGGTCACTTTTTTTATTAATTCTCTATCGTGCGCTCTTTTTTCATCCAACCAAAAAACAGCGGGTGTGTTTGATAAACGCGCTCTATTTACAGCTAATTTTACCCAATCCTGAATAGGCGCATCTTTCACTTGGCACATTCTAAAAATATCGCCAGCTTCAACCGCTTGTTCCATTAGGACATTTCCATTTGTATCTGTTACTTTTACAGTACCATTTGCGCTCACTTGAAATGTTTTATCGTGTGAACCATATTCTTCGGCTTTTTGAGCCATCAATCCAACATTTGGTACACTTCCCATGGTTTGCGGGTCAAAGGCTCCATGTTTTTTACAAAAATCAACTGTTGCCACATAAACTCCAGCGTAAGCTCTGTCTGGAACAATAATTTTGGTGTCTTGTCCTTTGCCTTCTTTGTTCCACATTTGACCAGAAGTTCTAATCATTGCCGGAATAGAGGCATCAATAATAACATCAGACGGCACATGTAAATTTGTAATTCCTTTGTCAGAATTTACCATTGCAACTGCTGGACTGTTGGTGTAAACTGCATCTATTGCAGCTTCTACTTCGGCTTGTTTGGCATGTCCTGCAATTTTTGTATAAATATCTCCCAAACCGTTTCGGGTGTCAATACCCAATTCAGTAAATAAATCGGCGTATTTTTCAAAAACATCCTTGTAGAAAACAGAAACGGCTGCTCCGAAAATAATAGGGTCTGAAACCTTCATCATGGTTGCTTTCATGTGAATTGAGAACAACACATTTTTAGATTTTGCATCAGCAATTTCTTCGGCTATAAATTGTTTGAATTTATGTAAGTTAAAAGAAGCGCTATCAATAATTTCGCCTGCAAGTAACGGTGTACTTTCTTTTAAAACGGTTACATTATTTTGGGCATCAAAAAATTCAATTTTTACGTCGGTTGCCTCGGTGATTGTAATTGATTTTTCGCTGCCATAAAAATCACCATCTTTCATACTTGCCACGTGTGTTTTTGAATCGCTTGACCAAGCTCCCATGGAATGCGGATGTTTTTTCGCATAATTTTTAACTGCTTTTGGAGCTCTTCGGTCTGAATTTCCTTCACGTAAAACAGGATTTACAGCCGAACCTAAAACCTTTGCAAATTTTGCTTTGATTATTTTTTCCTCGTCTGTTTGTGGTACTTCAGGAAAATTAGGAATAGCATAGCCTAAGTTTTGCAATTCTTTAATAGCTTCTTTTAATTGAGGTACAGAAGCCGAAATATTTGGTAATTTGATGATGTTCGCTTCTGGAGTATTGGCTAAATTTCCTAATTCGGTAAGGGCATCTCCAATTTTTTGATCGTCTTTTAAATAGTCAGTAAAGTTGGCAATAATTCGGCCTGCTAATGAAATGTCTCTACTTTCTACGTCAATATTCGCAGTAGCGGCAAATGATTTAATAATTGGTAGTAATGAATAAGTCGCTAACATTGGCGCTTCGTCAGTTACGGTGTAAATAATTTTAGATTTTGACATTTTAATATTCTTTTTAAGCTTTGTGTAAGTTATGTTTTTATAGTTTCGTAATTTTTTTTTTACGTCTCGCAAAGATAATCAAATCCTATAAATTGGAATCATTATCTGGTTACGAAATCGATTGAATTATGGATTTATTATTTTTTGAAGTAAATTTTATCATTTGTGTAATTTACCTACTGATTTTTTGACATAAAAAAAGTCCCAATATGTAGTGGGACTTTTTTATGATGTAAGAAAAATGATTAACGTCTTCTTTCTTTGATTTTTGCTTTTTTACCAGTAAGTTCTCTAAAGTAGTAGATTCTTGCTCTACGAACTTTACCTCTTTGGTTCAATTCAATTTTTTGTAATGCTGGTAAGTTAATTGGAAAGATACGCTCAACTCCAACTGCTCCTGACATTTTACGGATGGTGAAAGTTTCAGTATTTCCTGATCCTTTTCTTTGGATTACCACTCCTTTAAAGAACTGTGTTCTTGTTTTTTCACCCTCTTTAATTTCGTAATAAACTGTGATGGTATCTCCAGCTCCGAATTTTGGGAAATCATTTTTTGGTACTAATTCGTCTTGAACGAATTTCATTAAATTTGACATAACACTATTTTATTTATGTTTTATCAGAGCAACATTCACGGTTTTCGCCAGAGGTTGGTCCAAATTTGGGTGCAAATATACTCTTTTTATTTAAAAATGAAAACTTTTTTGATTCATTATTGTACGATAAAAATCAAATTAAGCTTTGCACATTTTTTTTTCCACAGATTTACTTCGTCTGTTCGCTTTGCTCGAGTCACAGATTTCACAGATTTTATCGGTTACAATAGCTTACTACGTAGCAAAATTTTTTACATATTATTTCTCTTCTAATAGGTCGGGACGCCTGTTTTTGGTGTGTTCAAACGCTTTGTCCTCGCGCCATTGGTCAATTTTGGCAAAGTTACCACTAGTTAACACTTCGGGTACTTTCCATCCTTTATAGTCGGCAGGGCGAGTGTATATAGGACCCGACAAAAGTCCGTCCTGAAAACTATCTGTCAACGCCGATGTTTCGTCACTCAACACCCCCGGAATCAATCGGATCAACGCATCCGATAGCACCAAAGCACCCAGCTCACCGCCACTTAAAACATAATCACCGATCGAAATTTCTTTCGTAATAAACTGATCTCTAACACGTTGATCAACTCCTTTGTAATGCCCACACAAAATAATAATATTTTCATACATCGACATTGAGTTTGCCATTTGTTGGTGCAACGTTTCACCATCGGGCGACATATAAATAATTTCGTCGTACGTTCGCTCAGCTTTCAAATGCGCAATACAATCATCAATGGGCTGAATCATCATCACCATTCCTGCGCCACCACCGTACGGATAATCGTCCACACTTTTTTGTTTATTGGTCGTGTAATCCCTCAAATTATGAATATGCACCTCCACCAAACCCTTGTCAATAGCACGTTTCATGATAGAAGCCTCAAACGGACTGCGCAGCAACTCGGGCAATAAAGTAATAATATCAATTCTCATAACACAGTTTTCAAGCCACAAAGATACAAATCAAAAACTGATATTTTTTTGTTTTTTTAGAAGCACACAAACCCGTTCCAAAAGCCATTTTGTCCCGCTTTCGCCTTTATCTTGCTCCGTAAACTACGCAAGGATATTGGCTCTATCGGGGCTAGGCTTCACGTTTTGTTTTTCAGAAGATATTTTGTTGAAAGTGTTAGGGTTATGGGGTTTATAAGGTTTATGGGGTATATAAGGATTAAATAAGTTTACACAATCTAATGACTACTCCCTTTTCTTATAGTTGCGTGTTTCAAGATATGAGTTAAAACCTACAACGGTAACTAGTTGTAGGTTTTGGTTTTTACTATAGCAGCGAGGTCGGGAAACCTAACGAAGTGGTTCGGCGAAGCCATACCATCGCAGAGCTTTTCATAGGGAGGTCTTTGGTGAGGTGGGTGTGTTAGCAGAATGACTTTTATTTCGTAGGATATTTAAATGGGCAATTTTTTTTCATTTCGGAATTCGAGCCTGTCATTATCCAAATATCATAATCTTTAAAAACATAAGTTGGAGCTTTTTCAATTACACAAATATCCAACACTCTAATTACGTCTTCATATTTTGTTTCTTTACCCAATTTTACGTGAATTCCATTTTTAGAATCATTACTTCTAATAATATTTCTAACATTCATTTGAATTTGACGAAAAATGATTTCATTTTTGTCTGTATTTGGATTTAATTTGAATGATTTATAATTTCTAAAACTTAAAAGTTTTTCAAGAGAGCAACCACAAATATCTTCATAGAAATTTTCAGAAGGAAAAATTAAATTAAAGGAATATTCTTTTTCAAAGTTTTTGTTTTTAAGCATAACTAAAATGCAAAGAAGTATCAACAGAAGAGTAAAAGTTGAAATTATAGAGATGACAAATATGTTATTTTTTGTGGTCATTTTTTAGTCTTTCTGCTAACGTCAGACTGTGAAAAAACCTCACAATCTTTCCAACAAAAATATATAAAAAATTTGGATAAAAAACATATTTTTCGTATTTTTAATCATTCAACATATACAATGAATTTGCCGCAATCAACTACAAATTGTTAGTTTAGAGGATAAAATTACTGCCGATAATTCGGTGCGTTTTATTCAGGCTTTTGTGGGGGTTATAGACCTCGAAATACTTGGGGTGGGGTATTTTCCAATTGACTTATAGTTGCGTGTTTCAAGATATAAGTTAAAAACCTACAACTGTAACTAGTTGTAGGTTTTGGTTTTTACTATTGCTGCGAGGTCGGGAAACCTAACGGAGTGGTTCGGCGAAGCCATACCATCGCAGAGCTTTTCATAGGGAAGTCTTCGGTGAGGTGGGGGTTTCATTGCTCGGCTTTCAGCCGCAACGAAACTCTGGCTGTTAGATGTTCGGTTTTATTTTTCCAATGATTTCATAAATGTATAGTTTAATAGCATTCCAACTTCTTCATCTGTGTAATTAAGAGAGACACTAAATAAATGGTCGTTAATAAAACTATTATACAATTCTTGAGTTAGTAAAAGCTTATCATTTTTTGCATTGTATACTCGAATTTGAATTTTATAAAAATTATATTTTCCTAATTTTACGTCTGTTGAAGATAATTCACATTTTAATTCTTTGATTTTTGAATATGTGTCTGACAATAACTTCTCAGAAAATTTTTTATGCTCTTCGAGAGTAAATTTTTTTGTTCCAACTAATGACTCAAAACTAGACTTAAAGTAGTTATACTTATCGATTTCAAATCCTATTAATTGAGTTGGATGAGGATTAAGTTTAATTCCATTAGGAGTTACACTTTTTGAAGCTTCATATCCTTTACGTTCTAATTCTTCTATTCTTTTTTGGTCAGTTATTTTATAACCTTCTGGAATAGTAATTTTCCAATCAAACAAATTACAGGTGTAAATTCCATTTTCAACTTTTCCGTTTTCTGGAATATCTATTATAATTTCAGAATTTGAATTAGGTGTGATCTTTATTTCATTATTTTTTTGAGAAAAAACATAATTTGTTGAAATTAATAAGAGTGTAATAATAAATTTAATTTTCATGTATAATTTGTTTTGCATTTCGTTCGGTCAAACTGACGGCTAACGTCCCGCAGCTTGGCGATGTGGCGGATTAAGGAAGCCTAAACTTTCGGTTAAACACTGACTTTGCAAGTACAAAACCAACTTCAAATTAAGCCTAAACCCGCCATATTGCCAAACTGCTGTTATATGACGCCCTTTTTTTTTTTCATTCCATTTGGCGATTGCTATTATTCTATTTGCGGAAGCTATATTTCTAATTGCGGTTGTCATATTTCTTTCTGCGGATTGAATAATTCTAAATGCGGTTGAAATAAATCTAAACGCAAATAAGATAAAACTTATTGCGGTAGCAATAAGTTTGTTTGCGAAACAAACAATTCTTTTTGCGTTTAGTATATTTCTTTCTGCGGTTTGCATATTCTTAAATGTGGGGTGTACTTTTCTGTTTTGGGTTATGTTATTTTTTCGCTTTCTTAAATTCTATTCCTTTTACTTGTGCAAATTCTGGGCTTGATGCTCCAAAAAGTGATTTGATGTATTTCTTCACTTCGGTTGCTATTTCAACTAATCCTGTGTTGTCTGCATACAATGTGTTGTTTCTTGCAATTCTTGAATTGCTGATATTTGTATATGCAGTTGCAACTCCATTATTTTTGGCGGTTAGGTCGGCTTGCAATGTTGTAAGCGTTGCAATTGCTAAAGCTGTTTCGTTTGGTGCGTAACTTGGCTCTGATTGTAAAACAGAAGTTAGACCCGATAAATGTTGTATTTGTTGGTCATAGGATTGCTGACTTGTTGAAATTGTTGCTGGTGCTGGTGTGTTTGGGTCGATAGGCGTTGTAGTTGTCGATGCTCTTTTTCCTTGCAACTTGCGGTTAAAACCTTTTGCATCTTTTACCATTTGTGCTGTTGCATCGGTGGTTTCTAATGCGTTTACTAATCGAGTTGATAATGCTTTTAAACCGCTGAAAGCGTTTACTCTTTCGTTTACTTTATTATTGTAAGCTGTGTTTTTAGTTACAACATCGGCTAAACTTGTTTGCGATGCTGTGGCTAATGCGTTAAGTTGTGGCAACTTTAATGCGTTTTTTGTTGGGTTGTAGGTTGCTCCGTAACCTGTTACGAATGAAATTAAATCTTGAAGATTTGCAACATTTTTTGCGTGTCCTGTTTCTGATGTAGAAGCCATATTTTTAGTTTTTTAGTTGATTAATATTTATCAAAAATAATTAAAATTTTACTTTTTTGTAAACTTTATATTAACATTTGCAAGTTGATTTTCCTTTTGCCTTTTCAAAACACTCTTTGCCTTCTTGAAAAGAAAAATAAATTAAGCATAATGCACCTAAACTATCGGTATAGGCAAATCCTGTATAGTAGTAAACCGCACTCGATATTAATAAAACTATGCTCATATAAATGCAAATAATGGTACATTTTGCATCTGCAATAATTGGTTCTGAATTAATTTTTTTTCCGATTGTTAATTGATTATAAGATACATAAGCCATAACAATAATTGATATGATTGATATTATTACGCCAAAAATTGTGTTTTCAGGAAGATGTTTTTTATAGATGTTTATGAAAATTCCGATTAACAAACTAACACTTAAAAGATAAAATCCCCAACCTGTTATTTTTAGTGCTTTTACTTCAAATGTAGATTTGTCGCTATTTGGATTTTGTTGTATTCGTTTTATCATAAAAACTACTCCAAGATTTGAAGCTACTTCGATAAAACTATCTACTCCAAACCCGAAAAGTGTTAAACTTTCGTTTTCATATCCTAAAAACATTGATATTATTCCCTCGATAATGTTATAAATAACAACAAATTGAGCTATTAATAATGCTTTACTATATAATTTATTTGTTTCCATTTTTTAATTATTTAGAATTTTAGTTTTATGCCTCCGTTTATTGTTGCTCCTTCTGTGTGTGTCCAAATGTCGTCAAAAGTTGGGTTGTTGTGTGAACCGTTTACAACTGGTTTGTAATTGCTTTGGCGTGTGTCTGTAAAATTTTCAAAATTTATGAAGAATGAATAATTTTCCCACAATGTTTTTTCTGCCATAAACCCAAATTCCCAAAATGTTGGCGTTTGTGTTCCGTTGTAAAGAAACTGTTTGTCGGTAAAAAAACCTTCTAAACCGAGTTTAAAATTGTCTTCTTTTTCAAAAATTAACGCCATATTTAATTTGTTTTTAGGTAACAATGGCAAAAACTGATTAGAGGTTAGATATTTTGCTTTGGCGTTTGTAAATGTGTAACCCACGAAAAACTTTAAATCTTCTTTGAAAATAAATTTTATGTTAGTTTCAAAACCGTTGCTTATAACTGGTTTATCTGCATTGATAAAGAATGTATTTACTCCGCTATTTTGCAAAATTAATGGTTTGTTGATTTGTGTTGCAAAAAACATTTGGTTGATGCTAAAAACAAAATCTTCTGAAAGATTTGTTTTGAAATTAATATCGGTTGTTCCTCCAATACTTCTTTCGGCTTTGACATTATTGAGTGCCAAAACGTTTTGATATTGGTTTGTTTCGGTTTGTTCGGTAAAAATGGTTGGGATTTTGTACCCTAATCCGCCACCAATTCGTGAACTCCATTTGTTATTGAATTTGAACAATGCCGAAATTTTTGGTAAAACAAACATTTGATTTTTTGAGAAATTTGGATTTGAATAATTTACGTTGTCAATTCGTAATCCGTTTTCAAGTTTTATATCTTCTGAAATATCCCAAGTTTGTTGAATGTATGCACCAATTGTATTGGATTTTGCATCGAGAGTAGAAACATTACTTTGTTTAAAATTATCATATTGAAAGTTTAAACCTGTAATAACTGTTTGCTTTTTGGTTGTCCAAAGATAGGAAGCATCTGTAAAAATATTGGTATTGAAACCTGCAAATTCATAGTTTGGAATGTTGATTTTTCTGTCGAAAAAACTTAAACTTTGTTTGAGTTTGAAGCTATTATTTTCAGTAAATTTTTTATCAAATTCAAATGTAGTCGTATTTCTTATGGTTTCGTTTTTCTCGAAATAGGTATGAAAAGTATCAGCATTTCCTGCAATAACATTCATATCGCCACCTTTCATAATACCCTTTGTGAAACTGTTTCCCAACATAAAAGTGGTTGTTTCGTTTGGATAATAAAAAACTCTTGGGTTGATTGTGAAATTATTAGATTTAGGAATTTCAGAAAAATCGTCATTATCTACATCATACGATTTTTGAAGGTTTAACAATCCTAAAACGGCATAGCCAAATTTTCCTTTTCGTTGGGAAGCATAACCACCAATATTAGATTGACCAATATTTGATTGGTTGATTATAAAATTATATTCTCCTTTTTCTTTTGGAGTTTTGGAAATGAAATTTACAACTCCTGCAATTGCTCCGCCACCAAATAGAGTAGATGCAGGACCTTTTATAACTTCGACTTGTTTTAAGTCCAACGGTGGAATTTCGAGAATGCTTAAACCGCTGGCAAAGTTTCCAAAATTAGGATAACCGTCTTTGAGAAGTTGGGTGTAACGACCGTCTAAACCTTGCACTCGAATACTTGCATTTCCACTTGTAGCCGATGTTTGTTGTACTTGTAAACCTGTACTTTCGTGAAGTACCATTGAAACGTTGGCGGGTTTCATATTTCCTTTTTCGTCTAATTCTTCGGCATCAATTGTTTCAATTCGGGTTGGCGTGTTGCGAATTGTTCGGCTTGTTCTTGTAGATTGTATGCGAACTTCTTCAAGTTCTTCTGGTTCTTTTTCTTTCTTTATGGTGTCGTTTTTGACTTGTGCCATTGTGCAAACGCTAAAAAGCAGTAGCAATGGCAATATGAATTTTGTCATTTTGATAGATATTAGTTAAATAAAATAAAGGAACACTTTCGGTGCGAAGCACTGAAAGTGTTTTTGTGCGAAGCACATTTTTTATTAACTAATTTTGGGCGGTTGCCAAATTTTGTCGGCAATTTTTTTGGTGTAGATAGAAGTGTAAAAACTTAAAAGTTTTTCTTCTTGAAACAATATCACTTTCTTTTTTAGAGTATAAGAAATGTTATTGATAAAAAATACGGAAGCTGGACAATGTGAACAATTACAAAAAGGAGTGCAATGTTCAGGTTCTTGGGTTTTGTTTTTTTGATTTTCGGCTTTGCAAACTTCTGAATTTATGTTTTTTTCGCAATCGTCATTTTCACTACACGGATAAACCGTAAGTGATAATAAGAATATTGAAAATATGAACCAAAAGTTTTTCATTTAGCAAATATAATGAATTTAATAATTAAAACTTGCTCCAAAACCTATTCCCATATCGCTATCATAATGTGTGGTTACTCCAAAGTTTCGTTTGATGATATAACGCAAACCTGCCATATATTCTTTATCGGTATTCCACATTAAACTCATTCGCAAGCGTTTGGAAACTGGAATGTCTTTGCGTTCAAATTGCAATCTGAAATTTCCATCGGTAAACACTTCGGCTTGTGCTATTATCAGCATTGGTAAAGTGTAATTGACACCCGCACTAAAAACAGAACGAACATCTTTTGTGCTTCCTTGTCCGAAAAGGTTTGTTTCCATTTCGCCATCTTCCATTTTTCGGTATCTCCAATCAAAGCCAACAAAAGGCATTAGCCATTGCATCTTACCAATATATCTACCTATGTGTGTTTCGATTTCGTAACCGTGCATATCATTGTAACCTAATCTCCATTCCGTACCAATACTCCAACGTGTATTTTGATACATTGCGCTACCATCATTACCATTAGTAGCAAAATCATTTTCTGCCATAAAATGAAATGCTCTGTCGTCGGCAAAAAGTTTGCGCTGTGCGAGTTTTGGATTTGAAATTAATGGATTAGGTGCTTGGTTTTCGTAAGTAAAAACTCTGCCCATTCCTGCCATCATATGGTAGAGAATATGACAATGAAAAAACCAATCGCCCTCTACATTGGCGTTAAATTCTAAAACATCGGTTTCCATTGGCATAATATCGATGATGTTTTTTAGTGGTGCGTAGTCGCCTTGTCCGTTTATAATTCTAAAATCGTGTCCGTGTAAGTGCATTGGGTGTCGCATCATTGAGCCGTTATATATTGTGATGCGTACATTTTCGCCCTTTTTGATTAAAATTTTATCAGTTTCGGAAACTACTTTGTTGTCTAAACTCCAAACGTAGCGGTTCATATTTCCTGTAAGTTCAAATTTTAATTCTCTGATTGGTGCGTCTTTTGGGAGTGTTGTTTTGGAAGGTGATTTTAACATTGCGTAATTTAGTGTTACAATGTCTGAAAGTTTATTGCTATTATAATCGTCTTCGGTCATTTTCACATCGCCCATTTTTTCGCTTTTGGGTTCTGCTTCGCCTGTAATTTCTGGATACATTACTACGTTCATATCCATTTGATTGTAGGACATACTCATTCCCATATCGTCTAAATCTCCGTTCATTTTCATCATATCGTTCATCATTTTCATACCCTCAAAATATTTTAATTTTGGTAGGGTAGAAGTAAGTTGTTTGATGCCATCGCCCAAATATAATGATGCTGATTTTGTGCGGTCTTCGGAAGTTACCAAAAATTCGTAAGCTGTTTTGTCGGCTGGAATTGTTACAATAATATCGTAGGTTTCGGAAACAGCAACGATTAATCTGTCGACTTCAACAGGTTCTACATCGTTACCATCATTAGCAACAACAGTGATTTTTCCGCCTGCATAATTGAGCCAAAAGTAGGTTGATGCACCACCGTTTGAAATGCGTAAACGCACTTTGTCGCCACCTTTAAATTGCGAAAGTTGGCTTTCGTTTTTTCCGTTGATTAGGAATTTATTGTAATATACATCGCTTACGTCCATTGCGTTCATTCGTTTCCATTCGTTGGTAACTTTGGTTTTGAAATGACCTTGTTGGATTGCCTCGGAATAACTTTGTGTTGTTCCTTTTTGGATAGCGAACCAATCGGTTGCGTTGTGCAACATTCGGTGTACATTATCAGGATTTGCATCTGTCCATTCGCTTAAAACTATTGGAATGCTTGGCAAATCGTCAATTCCTTTTCTAAAAGTTGGGTCAGTTGGTTTTTTGAGCATTACAAAATTTCCGTACATTCCGATTTGTTCTTGCAATCCCGAATGACTGTGATACCAATGTGTGCCGTGTTGTATAATTGGGAAAGAATATTTGTGTGTCGTTTTGGGTTTTATTGGCATTTGTGTCAAATTAGGAACGCCATCTTCTTTGTTTGGCAAAAATAATCCGTGCCAATGCAATGATGTTTCCTCTTTTAGTTCGTTATGTACATAAATTTCTGCAATGTCGCCTTCGGTAAATGTTAATGTTGGCATCGGAATTTGTCCGTTTACCGCAATGGCGTGTTTTGGTTTGTCGCCAAAAGTTACTATTGTATCACGTACATATAAATCATATCTCACTACTTTTTGTGCGAAAATGGATTGAGAAATAAACAATATCAATATTGCCGTAGGCAATATTGATATGTTTTTTATTTTTTCATTTTTCATTTTGATAGTTTCAATTAATTGAATTAAAAAAGCGAAGCCTTTTTGGGCTTTCCAAATTAAATTTATTTGATTGTTTCTGTTACTTTTCCACAACTCAACATCATTGAGCCATAATAAGGATTTTTAACCACGTTTTCTTTACTTAACCAATTTGCACCTTTTCCGTTGTTTGCCATTGGGCAAAATTGATAATAGGTTGGAGTTTCTTGTTTAGAAACTTTGATTAATTCGTATATGTTTTTTGAAAGTGTGTCAAAATGGTCTCTTTGGTGTTTTGCATCTTTGGTATCTGCAATATGTTCTGCATCTTCTTTTATATTTTTCAAAACTTTCAACCAAATAGTGTGTTCGTCTGCTTTTAAAGTTTCCATTTTAACAGCGTTGATTGCTGAAAGCAACGAAGTTGCTTTTGTAGATGCTGTGTTACCGTCTGTTTTTACTAACGCATCTTTTAAGGCAAAATAATTGTCAAAAACGGCTTTTAGTTGATTTACTTCTTGAACTTCAACTTTTGGTGTTTCGGTATGGTTTGCGTGATTACTCATTTCTGAATGTTCGGATTTGTCTGCACCTGAAATAGCATCAATTTTTACAGGAACTTTTGCAACTCTATCGTATTGACAACAACCTGGCAGTTTTGAATAAGCGTTATCGGGTGCAAGAAATTTGTCGCTATCGTAACCACTTAATGCAATGCGTTTTAAAATTGCATCTTGATTGGTTACTTTTGAATCATAAGTTATAGTAGCCATTTTTGTATCTACGTTCCAATCTACTTTGGCTATCTTTTTAAGATTTCCTGATTTTTCAATTGTTTTTTCGCACATATCACAGTTTCCGTAAACTTTAACGGTTTCAGTTTTTGCGTTTTTAATTTGTGCATTGCACGATGTGAATGATAACAATACTGTGATTGCTACCAATATTTTTGATATTAGTTTCATTGTAATAAAATTTTAATTTTTTGTAAATAAATAATTTTGAAAGCAAAGTATTTGCTTTCGAGAAGACAGACTTATGGCTGTCAAAATAATGTTTAGCCTATTTTAGGAATGAGCCAAATGGAAGTAAAACCTGAAGAAATAAAGGTTTTTGAATGATAAAATTTTGATTTTTCTTCGGAAAAATTAAAAGAATTATTTTTGAAGTCAATTTCGTAATATGAAATTATACTAAAATTTACTGATGTTGAAGAAGTGCAATTTGAGTGTCCGCATTTTCCGCCACAACTATTGTCTTTGTCTTGTGAGTCTTTCTTTTTGCAACAGTTTTTCTTTTCAGTTTTGGAAGTTTTTTCTTTTTTGCAACACGATTTCTCGGTTTTAGTTCCACACGCATAACTCAAAGTTGGCGACAAAAAGAAGCCAAGTGTTAGAATTATAATTAGTATGTGTAACTGTTTTTTCATTTTGCAAATATAAGATGTAATTCTGAAAATATATGTTAATTTTTAGTAGTATTTTTTCTGCGGTTCGTGTAGCTCAAGGGTGTCATATAACTAGTTAATATACGAAAGTTATTGCGTTTTTAACATATTCTATTTGGCAAATAACTTTACTACCTGTTTAGTGGTTTTGTATATTTTTCAAAAGTAAGAAAAATATTTAATTGTGTTGGTTTGTTGTAGTTTTTTTTTAAATTATTTATGCGATTCCTACGGAATGACAAAAGTTGGCAATATCAATTTCAATATCAAAAATCAATTTCAATATCAATCTCAATATCAAAAATCAATTTTTTAAACCACAAATTGGCACAAATTTTCACAAATTTGAAAACTTTAAACTATGAAACTTTAAACTATGAAACTTTAAACTCAAAAAAAGCCTTCTGAAAAACAAAACGTCAAGTATAGCCCCGGGAGAGCCGATATCCTTTTTGTTTTTTTTTTTCAAAAAACAAAAAGATAAAGGCGATGACGGGACAAAATGTCTATTGCAACGGGGTTTTGTGCTTCTAAAAAAAAAAACTCTCAATTGCTTGAGAGTTGGTGTTATTTGTCGATGGAGCCTAAAACGCGTTTCATGAAGTCGTTGAGGGCGGTTTTTTTGTCTGTGCCTTCTTTGATCATTTTGCTTACTTCGAGGGCGCCGTACATGTTGGAGATGAGTTCGCCTATGACTTCGAGTTCTTCGTCTTTGAGTGACGGGAGTTCGCAAAGGTTTTCTAAAACTTCGATGGTTTCTATTAAATAGTCTTGATCGTTGTCTTCTACAAACTGTGTTAAGTGCTTGATTACGGGTAGTTTCATGTTTTTTTTGTTTGAAGTTGTAGTTATAGAACTTCGTTTACCAATTCGGTAAGTACTTCTAGTTTTGTGGTTTGACTTTGGTTTACTAACACGCCGTTTTTAAAGGTTGCAAATGTTGGTAGGTTATCCACTTTGGCTAGTTTTCTTGATTCTGGAAATTTTTCAGCATCCACGATTAAGAAAGGTACTGATTCGTTTTGTGAAGCCAATAGTTTGAATTTTGGTTTCATGATTCTACAGTTTCCGCACCATGTTGCTGCATATTGTACTACTACAACGTTGTTTGAAGCGATTACTTCGGCAAGGTTATCTTGATCTATTTCTGAAAACATAATTTTTGAGTTTTAAGTTTGAGGTTTAGGTTTCAAGTGATTGACTTGAAACCTGAAACCTGAAACAAATTATTAATGTGAAGCTAAGTAAGATGCGGTGCTGTTTCTGTCAGCATTCATTGCGTCTTTTCCTTTTTCCCAGTTGGCAGGGCAAACTTCCCCTTTTTCTTGAACGTGAGTGTAGGCATCGATTAAACGTAGGTATTCAGCAACGTTTCTTCCTAATGGCATATCGTTTACACTTTCGTGGAAAATTTTACCTGTTTCGTCAATTAGGTAAGTAGCTCTGTAGGTTACGTTTGAACCTGTAAGTAGGTAATCGCCGGTAGCTTCGTCAAATTCGTCTTCAACATCTAAAATTCCTAATGCTGAAGATAAATTACGAGTTGTATCTGCTAAAATAGGGTAGGTTACTCCTTCAATTCCACCGTTGTCTTTAGGTGTGTTTAACCAAGCAAAGTGTACTTCGTTTGTGTCGCAAGATGCACCGATAATTATGGTGTTTCTTGATTTGAAATCGGCACTAGCAGCTTGAAAAGCGTGTAATTCTGTAGGGCATACAAATGTAAAATCTTTTGGGTACCAAAATAAAATTACTTTTTGATTGTTTTTGGTTGCTTCTTCAAGAACGTTAATTCTTAAGTTATCTCCCATTTCTGAGATAGCATCTACTGTAATGTTTGGGAATTTTTTTCCTACTAATGACATGGTATAAAATTTAAGTTATTAATTTTTTTTCTTGGTACAAATTTACAAATAAATTGGTATTTAAATATTATTTTTAATTATATATTTCTATTTGTCGATAGTTTTTAATTATAGTTTTAGAGTTGAATATATTTAGTTTCAATTCCAAATTAAATAGTATATTTGTTTTTTCATTATTTCAAAATTTATAAAATATGTCTTTACTAAGTCTTTTTCGAAGAAAATCGACCAAAACCATTGTTGAGCAAGGAGGTGACGGAGAACATGGTGGTTTGAATAAAGTTTTAAATGTTAGGGATTTAACTTTTTTCGGAATAGCTGCAATTATAGGTGGGGGTACTTTTAGTGCTATTGGAAACGCTTGTTTTTCTGGTGGGCCTGGGGTGGTTTTTTTATATATAATTTGTGCTATTGCATGTGGTTTTACAGCTATGTGTTATGCTGAATTTGCATCACGTGTGCCCGTTTCTGGTAGTGCATATACGTATGCCTATGTTTCTTTTGGTGAAATTTTTGCATGGATTATTGGCTGGGCATTGATTATGGAATATTCGATTGGTAATATTTATATTGCTTTTTCGTGGAGTGGTTATTTTACCAATTTACTAGAAAGTTTTCATGTTTATTTACCCGAATGGCTCACAATTAATTATAAGTCGGCGCACGCTGCTTTTTTAGCAAATACAGCTGGCGAAGGACTTAGCGCTTGGAAAAATGCGCCAATGTTGGGAAATTTAAAAATTATTTTTGATTTGCCCGCTGTGCTAATCAATGTTTTAATTACCTATTTGGTTTACAGAGGAACAAAAGAATCACGCAATTTTAGTAATGCCATGGTTGTGGTAAAATTGGTGATAATTGTGTTGGTTATTGTGGTAGGATGTTTTTATGTTGATATTGATAATTGGACGCCTTTTATGCCCAATGGTTTTAAAGGTGTAATGGGCGGAGTATCGGCAGTGTTCTTTGCCTATATAGGTTTTGATGCCGTTTCAACCTTGGCAGAAGAATCCAAAAATCCGCAACGCGATTTGCCAAAAGGAATGATTTATTCGTTACTAATTTGTACCATTATTTATATCATACTTGCAATGGTTTTAACTGGTATGGTTTCATACAAATCATTGGGCGTGAGCGATCCTTTGGCTGAAATTTTTGCTTTGAAAGGTGTAAAATGGATGCTGTTTATAGTGTCTATTGCAGCCGTTGTAGCTATGACAAGTGTCATGTTGGTATTTCAATTGGGACAACCTAGAATTTGGATGACCATGAGTCGTGACGGATTGATGCCCAAACGTTTTTCATCGATTCATCCAAAATACAAAACACCTGGTTTTGCAACAATTATAACAGGTATTGTGGTTGGTTTGCCTATTTTTTTTACCGATGAAAATTTTGTATTAGATTTTACAAGTATCGGAACTTTATTTGCCTTTGTGTTAGTTTGCGGAGGGGTACTTTTGTTATCACCTCAAAGCAAAGAAGAAATTGCTGACGGAGTAACTAAAGGAAAATTTAGAATACCATATATTAATTCTAAATTTATTTTTCCAGTTTTAATAGTTGGTGCTGCATTATTGGTTCACTATCTTTTTCCAACATTTTTTCCAGACACCTTTAACTTTAAAGATGATGCCTTTGCTACAAATATTTCAATGATTGTTTTCTTTGTTTTATGTATCGTTATGGCGGTTTTAGCATTTCTTAAAAATTTATCTTTGATTCCCTTATTAGGATTAATCTCGTGTTGTTATTTATTGACAGGGATGGCGGTTTCCAACTGGAAATGGTTTGGAATTTGGTTATTGATAGGCTTGGTTTTTTACTTTATGTATGGTTACAAAAACAGTAAATTAAATAGAATTAAACATTAAAAATAGTACTATGAAAAATTCATTGATTGCAGTAATTTTTTTAGGTTTAGTAAGTTGTCATAATCAAGCGCAGCCTAAACAAAATCTACCATTAGAAACAACTTTACAAAAACAAAAAGTTATGACAGCAGAAACTATTTACCAATTTAAGGTAACTGATTTAGAAGGAAATGAATTTGATTTCTCAAAATTAAAAGGAAAGAAAATCATGGTTGTGAACACCGCTTCTAAATGTGGTTTAACACCACAATACAAAGATTTAGAAGCTATTTACAAAAAATACCAAGATAAAAATTTTGTAATAGTTGGATTTCCAGCCAATAATTTCGGATCGCAAGAACCAGGAACTAACCAAGAAATCAGCACGTTTTGTCAACGTAATTATGGAGTAACTTTCCCAATGATGGCAAAAGTATCTGTAGTTGGTAATGACATGTGCGACATGTATCAGTTTCTAACTCAAAAATCAAGAAACGGACTAGAAGACAGTGAAGTAGCTTGGAATTTTCAGAAATATTTAATCAATGAAAATGGGCAACTCGAAAAAGTACTTTCTCCAAGGGTTTTACCAACAGATCAATCTATAATTGATTGGATAGAAAAATAGTATTACAACATTTTTTGCATTAAAACCGAATGCAACCAACGGTTAAATTTAAAACCAGTTTCGGTTAAAATACCTTGTTTTACAAATCCAAACGATTCGTGAAACGAAATACTACTTTCGTTTTCCGAATCAATAACGCCAATCATGGTGTGTAGATTTTGATTTTTTGCACAAGCAATTAATTCAGTCAAAAGTAATTTTCCAATGCCTTTTCCAACATGATTGGGATGGGCATAAACCGAATGTTCTACCGTAAATTTATAGGCTTCTCTAAATCGGAATTCACTATAATAAGCAAATCCAACTAATTTTTCTCCTTCAATGGCCACAAGAATTGGAAATCCTTTATCTATTTTTTCTTTAAAAATAGCTGTTTGTTGAGCTATCGTTCTGGGTGCATAATCGTATAGTGCTGTTGAATTTAGTATATTATAATTGATAATTTCCAAAATAGATTGGACATCTTCTTCCTGAAATGCGCGTATTTGAACCTTCATACTTTATTAATTTGTTCCCAAAAATAACAAAACTTCAGTAAAGACTTTAAAAATACTTCGTAACTTTGTCGTTCATAATCAAATTCAAATGATTTATCCCAAAATACCTTTAGCACAATCCATTATTGAAATTTGTCGTCAAAAAGGCATTCAGCATATAGTAATTTCCCCTGGCTCTCGAAATGCACCCTTAACCATTGGTTTTGCAAACAATTCCAATTTTACTTGTTACAGCATTGCCGACGAGCGTTGCGCCGCTTTTTTTGCACTTGGAATAGCCCAACAAAAACAAGAACCCGTTGCAGTAATTTGTACCTCTGGTTCGGCACTTTTAAATTATTATCCTGCTTTTGCAGAGGCATTTTATAGTCAAATTCCACTTATTGTTATCTCTGCTGATAGGCCGCAAAGCAAAATTGATATTGGTGATGGTCAAACCATTAGACAAGAAAATGTTTTTGAAAATCATTCTCTTTTCAATGCCAATTTGATCGAAACTATTTCGGACGAAAACGACCAACTTATCAATCAAGCTATTGATACGGCTTATTTAAAAAAAGGTCCCGTACACATCAACGCTCCTTTTGAAGAGCCTCTGTATCAAACTACTGAATTACTTGAAGTTCATCCTAATGTTACAAATTCCATCAAGTCAATTAATCACAACTACAATTGGAACCAAGAGGCAGTTGTTTGGAATGCTGCTCAAAAAAAGTTAGTTTTAATTGGCGGTTTAATGCCTAATGCCGTTGAACAAAAATGGCTCAATAAATTAATGGAAGACCCAACTGTAGTGGTCATGACAGAGGTAACATCCAATGTGCATCATCCTAATTTTATTACCAATATTGATACCATCATTACGCCATTTACCGAAACCGATTTTATCGATTTTCAACCCGATTTTTTGCTAACTATTGGCGGAATGATTGTTTCCAAAAGAATAAAATCGTTTTTGCGCACCTTCCAACCCAAAATTCATTGGCACGCAGATGAATTAAGAGCTTACGATACTTTTGGTTGTTTAACACAACATTTCAAGGTTTCACCTAATCATTTTTTTGAATCTATCTTGCCATTATCTCATCCTCAATTCTCTAATTATCAGAATGTAGCTGATCAGATAGTTGCTATTAGAAAACAAAAACATCAACAATATGTAGCCAATATTCCTTTTTCTGATTTTAAAGCTTTTGATCTCATTTTGAGTCAGTTACCAACAGATATTCAGCTGCAAATAAGTAATAGTTCGCCCATCAGATACGCCCAGTTATTTCCAATTCATTCCAGTATAGAAGTATTTTGTAACCGAGGAACAAGCGGTATAGATGGCAGTACTTCAACAGCTATTGGTGCGGCTGTAGCCACTACAAAACAGACCGTTTTCATTACGGGTGACATCGGATTTTTATATGATTCTAATGGATTGTGGAATGAGTATATTCCCAAAAACTTCAAGATTATTTTAATTAATAATGGGGGAGGAGGTATTTTCAGAATTTTGCCTGGACATGATGAAACGCCGGTTTTTAATCAATATTTCGAAACTTCGCATTGCTTAACGGCTGAACATTTAGCTAAAATGTATGGTTTTCACTACCAAATAGCAAGTTCAGAAGAAACACTAAATCAACAGTTACAATTGTTATTTAGTCAAAATGAATCTCCAGCCATTTTAGAAGTATTTACACCCACCCGCGATAACGATAAGATTTTATTACAGTTTTTTAAAGAGTTGGTTTAAAATACTGATTATTTTAACGAATCGGAATCGGAAAAACTGGCAAACTCGAATGACCTAATTCATCGACTGCTTGTACTGCAAAGAAAAAATTATCTTTTGAATACGGTATTTCGGCTTTTGTGTCTTTCACAAAAATTGCTTTTTCCCAATGCGATGATGATGTTTCTCTGATAAGAATGGTATAGCCATAAACTGGCTTTCCTTCGGGTTTACTCCAAACCAAAGTAGAGGAATTTGTCAACTCTTTTATTTCAATTCCAACATTTATTGGTGCTTTTGGTGACAAGGCCAAATTGCTAAAAGTAGCTAAGTTGGAACAAGTTACTTTTTTCATGTATTCATAATCAATAAATTCAGGAAGATCGCCATATTGAATATTGTTTTCTTTTCTCACCGTTTGATGTTGGTGATCATAGTTTTCGTTCATTTCACAAAAACGGATTGCCGTAAATCCATTCTGACTAAATGGCGTATGATCGCCTCCACGTAAAAAGCGGTCGTTTCGATACACCAAATTTATATCTAACTGTTCCACATATTGATTGGTAACCGTCTTTATATAACGTGCCAACTGTCTTGATGGACTATCATTGTCTCTATTGGTTGCTTTTCGCAATTTAGCTTCAGCTTCTGTTTCCAAATAAGGAATGGTTTCACTAAAAACGCGCACTTGTTTATTGTCTCTTAATAATGTACCGCTCGACAAGCTATTTCCAATCATGTCGTTGTTGATCATTGCAATTACATTCCATTTTTCATTTTTAGCCTTTTCAGCTAAATATCGGGCACCATATAATCCTTGTTCTTCTCCTACCACTGCAACAAAAATTAATGTAAATGGAAATTCTCTCTTGCTCATTATTCTGGCCAATTCCATCATTGCAGCTACTCCCGAACCATCATCATTGGCTCCAGGTGCGTCAATTGTTGCGTCCATAACATCGCTCGCACGAGAATCTAAATGACCACTAATTATCAATACTCGATCATCAGTAGGGTCGGTTCCTTTCAAAGTTGCCATTACATTAGCCAATTGTGCATCATTTGTAATGCGTTTTCCATCGGCTTTAATAGTAAAATAATCAATAATAGATGACAGTCTTCCATTGGATGCTAAGGCGTAGTTATCAAATTCTGACTTTACCCATCGTTGCGCAGCTCCAATTCCACGAGTAGAACTTTTGGTGTCGCTCAACGTGTGTCGGGTTCCAAAAGAAACTAATTTTTTTACGGTTGCTTCTAAATTTTCAGATTTAACCTCTGAAATCATTTTTTTTATTTCAGGATCAAAAGCTACTATTTGACTAAAATTAGTATGAATTGAAAATAGAATTAATATGATAGTAAGAAATGGTTTCATTTGAATGTTTTTTAAAACTCAAATATATAAAATAATCTGATAAATTGTTATGTATTTTTTTTAGAAATAGTACAAAATATCGGCTACTCAAAATCAAAAACTATAAAGCTATTCCAAATGCATTCAATTTTGTACCTTTGTACATTAGAAAAATTGAATAATGATTGAAATAGGAAAATACAATACGCTCACCATATTAAGAGAGACTAAAGTTGGTTTGTTTTTGGGTAATCCCAAGGAAGATCCTGAAGGTATAAATGACATTCTTTTGCCAAATAAATATGTTCCAAATAAATTTGAAATTGGTGAGGAACTGATCGTTTTTGTTTATTTAGACCATGAAGAACGTCCTGTGGCGACTACCCTTGTGCCTTATGTTTTCTTGAACGAGTTTGCACTTTTACGTGTAAATTATGTCAATCAAGTGGGTGCTTTTATGGACTGGGGAATGGAAAAAGATATTCTGGTACCTTTTAAAGAACAAGCACGCCCTATGGAAAAAGGAAAACGCTATTTGGTATTTCTTTACATGGACGAAAAAACTAATCGACTAGTTGCATCCAGCAAAACCAATCAATTTTTAGATAACGAAAACATCACCGTTTCCAAAAATGAAGAGGTAGATTTGATTATTTCGCACATTACCGATATCGGTATTAATGTGATTATTAATCAATTACATAAAGGACTTATATATAAAGACGAAGTGTATGACGACTCCATCAGAACTGGCGACAAACTAAAAGGCTACATTAAAACCATTCGCCCCGACGGAAAAATTGATGTTTCACTTCAAATTCAGGGTTTTGAGAATATTGAACCCAATTCAGAAATTATTTTAAACGAACTCCGAGCCAGTAGAGGTTTTTTACGTTTAAACGATAACTCAAATCCCGAAGATATTAAAACAGTCTTGAAAATGAGTAAAAAAACGTTCAAAAAAGCTATCGGAATGCTATACAAAGAAAAATTAATTGACATTAAAGACGACGGAATTTATTTGATTCAAGAATAAACACTTACAAACTACTACTTAAAAAGACAATTCAGAAACGTGAATTGTCTTTTTACTTTACGTGAAAAAATTTAGCTTTTTTTTTATATTAATATCTAAAAAATGATTTAATTTTACACTCAAATAACACCATCATGAGCGAAATAGTTTGGCAAACAGCTAAAGAATTTGAAGATATTACATACAAAAAATGCAACGGCGTAGCCCGAATTGCTTTTAACAGACCTGATGTGCGAAACGCATTTCGTCCAAAAACAACATCCGAACTTTTACAAGCATTTCATGACGCACAAGAAGATACCTCAATTGGTGTGGTTTTACTTTCTGCCGAAGGACCTTCGTCTAAAGACGGTATTTGGTCGTTTTGCAGTGGAGGCGATCAAAAAGCACGTGGACATCAAGGTTACGTTGGTGAAGATGGCTACCACAGATTGAATATTTTAGATGTGCAACGCCTCATCCGTTTTATGCCAAAGGCAGTTATTTGTGTTGTTCCAGGTTGGGCAGTTGGAGGTGGACACAGTTTGCACGTGGTGTGCGATTTAACTTTAGCCAGTAAAGAACACGCTATTTTTAAGCAAACCGATGCTGATGTAACTAGTTTTGATGGCGGTTATGGCTCGGCTTATCTTGCCAAAATGGTAGGACAGAAAAAAGCACGTGAAATTTTCTTTCTTGGCAGAAATTACTCAGCTCAAGAAGCTTACGAAATGGGTATGGTAAATGCTGTAATTCCGCATGATGAATTGGAAAATACTGCTTACGAATGGGCACAAGAAATTTTAGCAAAATCGCCAACATCCATCAAAATGCTAAAATTTGCAATGAATTTAACCGACGATGGAATGGTAGGGCAGCAAGTATTTGCTGGCGAAGCTACTCGTTTGGCGTATATGACAGAAGAAGCAACCGAAGGTAGAAATGCTTTTTTAGAAAAAAGAAAACCAAATTTTGAAAAAAAATGGTTGCCGTAAAAATTAGTTTCAAGTATAAAGTTACAAGTTGAGATAGTATCTTAACTTAAAACTTTAAACCTTAAACTTTAAACAAAAAAATATGAAACACTGGATTCAAGCCGCACGATTACGAACCTTACCTCTTTCTGTCTCCGGAATATTGGTAGGGAGTTTTTACGCCATGTCGCAAGCTATGTTCAATTGGAAAATTGTCATCTTTGCACTCACAACAACACTCGGATTTCAAATCCTTTCCAACTTTGCCAACGATTATGGCGACGGAATTAAAGGCACAGATAACAACAATAGAGTGGGACCCAAACGCGCCATCCAAAGCGGTGTAATTACACCAAAGGCAATGAAAAACGCAATGGTAATAACATCCGTTTTAACTCTAATTTCTGCTTTATTACTCATTTATAGTGCTTTCAAAGGTGCTTATTTACTATATTCAATAATTTTTCTTATTCTAAGCTTACTCGCTATCGCATCTGCAATTCGCTACACGGTAGGAAACTCGGCTTATGGTTATCAAGGCTATGGTGACGTATTTGTATTCATCTTTTTTGGCTGGGTAAGTACTATCGGCGTTTATTTTATGTACGCTAAACAAATTGATTGGCTACTTTTTCTCCCTGCTACAGCAATTGGGTTTCTTAGCGTAGGGGTTTTAAACCTCAATAATATGCGCGACGAACAATCCGACAAACAATCAAACAAAAATACTTTAGTTGTAAAAAACGGAAACGCTTGGGCAAAAAAATACCATTTCTTTTTACTCATTTCAGCAATGATTTTGGTTATTGTTTTTATGTTTATCAACGACATGAAAGACGAAGTTTTTAACTTTGACCAATACATTTTTATCGTTGCCTATTTTCCGCTTACAAGTCATTTAATAACCGTCAAAAACAACCAAAACCCTAAATTATTAGACCCCGAATTAAAGAAATTAGCCATTAGCACATTCTTACTTTCACTTCTAGTATCATTAGCTTTAATCTTTTTAGTCTCAGATTTAATCATTTATTACACCAATTAAAATGAAAATAACATTCCTTGGACACGCATCTCTTTTAATCGAAATCAACTCAATAACGATAATCGTAGATCCTTTCATCTCCTCAAATACATTAGCTTCAAATATAAATGTAAACAACATCAAAACAGATTACATACTTTTAACTCACGCCCATCTGGATCACGTGCTCGATGTGGAAACAATTGCAACCAACAACGCAAACGCAATCATCATTGCCAACGCAGAAATTGCCGCATACTATGCCATCAAAAATTTCAAAACACACATGATGAACCACGGAGGAAGTTGGAACTTTGATTTCGGTAAACTAAAAATGGTCAATGCCATCCATTCCAGCTCATTTGCCGACGGTACCTATGGCGGCAACCCATGCGGGTATGTGATTGAAAGTCAGCACAAAAACATATACATAGCCGGCGACACAGCCTTGACCCTTGACATGAAATTAATTCCAATGCGAACCAAACTTGACCTCGCTATTTTACCCATAGGAGACAATTTTACAATGGATGTTGACGACGCAATTATAGCAGCCGAGTTCCTGCAATGCGACAAAATATTAGGCTACCACTACGACACATTTGGCTACATCAAAATCAACCACGAACAAGCCATCAAAAAGTTTTTCAATGCTGGTAAAGACCTCATGTTACTCCCAATTGGCGAAAGTATTTTTCTTTAGTAGCAAATGGCTCGGGACTTATCAATCAACCCAATTCCCGCCTTCGCCTTTATCTCCTTCGCCCTCCGGGACTTCAGGAGGATATCGGCTCTGTCGGGGCTAAACAATAAACTCTTGGCATATTTATAAACTTTTGGGCTTTTTTTTTAACCCCACAACAACTTCTCAAATGACAGCAACTATAGTAACCATAGGCGACGAAATATTAATCGGACAAATCGTTGATACCAATTCAGGATACATCGCAAAACAATTAGATAAAATAGGTATTCAAACCATCGAAATGCTCTCCATTTCCGATGATAAACAACATATTTTAAACACGTTTGCAACCTTACAAAACAAAACCGATTTAGTCATCATTACAGGGGGCCTCGGACCTACTAAAGACGATATAACCAAACACACTTTTTGCGAGTATTTTGGCGACCATTTAGTCCGAAACCAAGAAGTAGAATCCCACGTCATCCAATTGATCGAAACCGTCATGAGACGACCCGCTTCGCAAATCAATAAAGACCAAGCTCTAGTTCCTTCAACTTGTCAAATCCTCTTTAATAATGTAGGTACCGCTCCCGGCATGTGGATGAAAAAAAACCAAACAGTTTATATTTCATTGCCTGGCGTTCCCTACGAAATGAAATACATACTAGAAAATCAAATTATTCCCAAATTAGTTGCAGAATACGACCGTCCATATATTGTGCACAAAACAATAATGACCTACGGACAAGGCGAAAGTTTAGTAGCCGAACGCATAGAAGATTGGGAAAACAACTTACCAGAATTTATAAAACTTGCCTACCTACCAGCTCCAGGAAGGGTTCGCTTGCGCTTAACTGCACGAGGCAAAGACAAAGAAATTTTGGAACAAGCCATCCAAAAAAATGTTGTTTCATTAGCACAAATAATTTCCGATATCATTGTGGGGTATGACGAAGACCAAACCATTGAAGTAATGATTGGCAAACAATTAGCACAAACAAACACAACACTAGCCACCGCCGAAAGTTGCACCGGCGGAAAAATTGCACAAGTAATAACCTCCGTACCTGGCGCCTCAGCCTATTTTAAAGGAAGTATAGTGAGTTATGCTACAGAATCTAAAATAAATGTTTTAAATATCTCGCCAGAGCTTATAGAAAAGTATTCAGTTGTTTCTAAAGAAGTGGCGACAGAAATGGCAGTACAAGTAAAAAAGTTAATGAAAACCGATTTTGCAATAGCTACAACAGGTAATGCAGGACCAAGCAAAGGTGACGCAAATGTTCAAGTTGGAACCGTTTGTATCGCTATTGCCACTCCAAACGAGGTAATTGTTGAACAATTTGATTTTGGTCAACCGCGTGAAAAAGTTATAGATAGAGCTGTAAATAAGGCATTTGAAATGCTGCAAAAAGAAATATTAAAAATTGTGTAACATTTTTTTGCAACATCGATTTATTTTTTGTTTCTTTGCACCCTGATTTTGAATAACGATAAAAGATAAGCATAATGTCAAGAGTTTGTGACCTTACAGGTAAAAGAGCGATGGTAGGAAATAATGTTTCTCACGCTATGAACAAAACTAAGAGAAAATTTTCTGTAAACTTAGTTAAAAAACGTTTTTATCTTCCCGAAGAAGATAGATGGATTACTCTACGAGTAGCTGCATCTACAATTAAAACAATTAATAAAAATGGAATCGCTGCTGTTTTGAAAAAAGCACAGTCAGAAGGATTTATTAAATAATCTTTTCCAAAAAATACTAAAGCAAAATGGCAAAGAAAGGTAATAGAATTCAGGTAATTTTAGAATGTACTGAGCACAAAGGAACAGGTTTACCTGGAACTTCACGTTACATTACAAACAAAAACAAAAAAAACACTCCAGATAGATTAGAGATTAAAAAATTTAATCCAATCTTGAAGAGAATGACTGTTCATAAAGAAATTAAATAATTAGAAATTTTAATACTCATTTTTTTTGAGTTTGTTAAAGTTCAAATACACATTTAGATCATGGCAAAGAAAACCGTAGCATCGTTACAAACAGCTTCAAAAAGATTATCAAAAGCTATCAAAATGGTAAAATCCCCTAAAACTGGAGCTTACACTTTTGTTGAAAGCATTATGACTCCTGAAGAGGTGGATAGTTTCTTAGCAAAGAAATAATTCCAAAATAAATTTTATATATCAAAGCTACTTTCAATTGAAAGTAGCTTTTTTATTTTTATATTTGTACATAATTTAATTAAATATTAAATTTAATAACAAAACGATTAACGCCATGAGTTTTTTTAAAAAAATATTTTCATCTGAAAAAAAAGGACAACACCTTTCCGACCAAGATAAACAAACACTTGACAAAGGTTTAGAAAAAACTAAAACATCTTTTTTTTCTAAACTAACTAAAGCTGTTGCTGGAAAATCAAAGGTTGACGATGAGGTTTTGGATAACTTGGAAGAAATATTAGTAACCTCTGATGTTGGAGTAAATACAACTTTGAAAATTATTAAGCGAATAGAGGCTCGTGTTGCTAACGATAAATATCTTGGAACAGAAGAGCTGAACGAAATTCTTCGTGACGAAATTGCAGGTCTTATGTCTGAAACAAATTCGGGCGAAGCGACTACTTTTGAAATTCCCAACGACAAAAAACCGTATGTAATTATGGTAGTTGGTGTAAACGGAGTTGGTAAAACAACTACTATTGGTAAACTTGCTTACCAATTAAAAAAATCAGGATATAATGTGGTTTTAGGTGCAGCTGATACTTTTAGAGCTGCTGCCATTGATCAATTACAAATTTGGGCAGACAGAGTAGGCGTACCTATTGTAAAACAACAAATGGGAAGCGACCCAGCATCTGTTGCGTTTGATACGTTGCAAAGTGCTGTAGCACAGAATGCTGATGTTGTTATCATTGATACAGCTGGTAGGTTGCACAACAAAGTTGGGTTAATGGGCGAATTATCTAAAGTGAAACGAGTAATGCAAAAAGTAGTAGCAGATGCTCCGCATGATGTTTTACTTGTACTTGATGGCTCTACGGGTCAAAATGCCTTTGAACAAGCCAGTCAATTTACCGCAGCAACTGAAGTTACTTGCCTTGCTGTTACTAAACTTGATGGAACTGCAAAAGGTGGTGTGGTAATTGGTATTTCTGATCAATTTCAAATTCCGGTTAAATATATTGGAGTTGGTGAGGGAATTGAAGATTTACAGGTTTTCAATAAATATGAATTTGTGGATTCTTTTTTTAAATAAATCGTTATGAAGCTTTTCTCTTTTTTTACTCAATTATCACCTTTAAAACTGATTTTTCTTAGTGTTATGTTTGGTGTTTTTGCAAAGTTTATTGAACGTTTCTCCAAAGATTTCGCTTTAGGACTTCAATTGGTTTGTTTTGGGTTAGTCGTTTTTGCAATTATTAAATATTTTGAATCAAAGAATTAGTTTATTTTACAACTAATATTTCCCGATTTTATTGATACAAAGCATTTATTTTTTGCCAAAGGACATTGTCAAAATCTGAAAGTGCAAGATTGGCATTGTCTGCTGCATTTCCCATCCTGATTACGACCATCTTTAAACTTGGAACTACATATATTTTTTGATCATTTTTGCCCAATGCACAAAACATATCACTTGGCGCTGAAGGAATCAAACTTCCGTTGAATTGTAGTTGCGTTTGAGGTAAACGATAACTTGTTTTTCCATTTATCCACCATAAATTTCCGTAAGCTAAATTAATGTTTTGAGAGGTGCTCGTTGCGGTATTAAAATAGTCTTGATTTACAACAGTTGTTTCGTTCCATTTTCCTTTGTTAAGTGCTAATAATCCAAAACGTGCCATGCTTCTTGTGGTGCTAAAATAGATTCGGTTTCCATCAGCGTTATTGTACCAAACTCCATTGGTTGACATGCCAATTTTATCGCGTAATTTTTCGTTAAAATAGGTGGTCCAAGTGTGATTAGGTGTTGCATTTTCTATAACATCTTGCAGTTTTACATATACGTTGTGATATGCCCAACGAGTTCCCGCATTTGCTGTGTATTGTAAATTTGATGGAGAAACATCGTCGCCTAAAGCGTCGTTTAACCCAGAAGTCATGGTGAGTAAATGGTGTAATGTGATAAGGTTTTCTTTTGCTAGGGGTGCGCTTGTCCAACCTGTTCCTATATAATCAGCAACTTTGTTGTTAACGTTTACCAAACCTTCTTGTTGGGCTATTCCAACCACAGTTGCTGTTAACGTTTTGCCTGCGCTTGCCCAATACCACAGTGCGTTTTGGGTATGTCCGTCAAAGTAGTTTTCAAGGACTATTTTTCCGTTTATTAAAATCATAAACGATTTTGTGTTTTTTAATTGTAAGTAATCCAATAGTGGTTGTACGGCATTTTGTTTCCAGCCTAGTTCTTGTACTGATGTAGTTTGCCAGTTTGCAGAGTCGCTGTTAGGAGGGAAATACATTTGTTGCGGGTTTACGCAACAATTATCTTTGGAACAACCGAGGGTAATGAATACTAGTATAAAAAGAATTATATTTTTCATTTCATTTTGATTAAAATTCTTGAAAAAGGTTTAATCAAATGTAGTTTTTTTTATTTAAAATGTTGTAATTTTATATCGGTTTTTTACGTAAAATGTCTTGATTACGTATTTTGCGTGAGGGATGGAAGCGGTATTCTCTTGTGTAGCGGCAGCGGAACAAGAGATATAGCGGACAGCCCGACCTTGTTGCTTTCCAAAACTATCTGTTTGTGATAAACGATCTGCAACAAGGGCACGCCCAATTAAATTAAATAATTGAATATGAAGAAAATAGGTGGTTTATTTTTGTTTTTAGCTTTGGTTTCTTGTAAGCAGGATATTGAGTTGGCTGACCTTAAAAAGCTGAATGGTTATTGGGAAATTACGTATGTTGATTTGGCAGAAGGAGGCAAAAAAGAGTATAAAGTGAATGAATCGGTTGATTTTTTTGAATTGAAAAATTTGAAAGGTTTTCGGAAAAAAGTGTATCCGCAATTGGATGGTAAGTATTTGGTTACCAATAATTCACAGTCAATTGAGGTTGTGAATGGGGATAAAGTTATATTGAAATGCACTACCCCTTATAGCAAATGGAGTGAAGAAATAATTGAAATTAGAGATAGTGTTTTGGTTATAAAAAATGATTCAAAAATGGTTTATCATTACAAGCGTTTAACTCCTTTTTCACTTAAATAATGGCCAAAAGATTTAGTAACGAGAGTCCAATTTCAGATGTTTTACAACTGATAATTGAGCAAAATAAGTTGACGTTTGGGATTGATAAAGTGGAGGTTGTTACGGCATGGAAATCGTTGATGGGTAATGGCGTAAACCATTACACGCAAGGTGTTGAGCTAAAAGGAAGTACGCTTTATGTTTCTTTATCCTCTTCGGTTTTGCGTGAAGAATTGAGTTATGGTAAGGACAAAATTATTGCTATGCTTAATGAGGAATTGCGAAGGGAAGTGGTTAAAGATTTGGTTTTGAGATAAAAAAAATCCATTTCGATTGAAATGGATTTTTTAGTCATTTGATTTGTATTAAAATTGCTCTCTTCCTGCAAAGTGGAAAGCTCCTTCAATAGCTGCATTTTCGTCAGAGTCTGAACCGTGAACGGCATTTTCTCCAATTGAAGTTGCGTATTTTTTACGGATGGTACCTTCGGCAGCATCAGCTGGGTTGGTAGCACCAATTAATGTTCTGAAATCTTCTACTGCATTTTCTTTTTCAAGAATTGCAGCAACGATTGGTCCGCGTGACATAAATTCAACTAATTCACCATAAAAAGGTCTTTCTGAGTGCACTGCATAAAATTTTTGAGCATCGGCAACAGTTAATTGAGTTAATTTCAAAGAAACGATTTTGAAACCACCTTCTGTAATCATGTTTAGTATTCCACCGATGTGTCCTTTTTCAACCGCATCAGGTTTGATCATTGTAAATGTTCTATTTGTAGCCATTTTTTGTTTGTTTTAAATTGGGTGCAAAAGTACTATTTTTGTTGAATTTAAAAAAATTAAAATGTACTTCAAACAACTATTTTTTTTAAAACTGTCCTTTTACAATAAATATTGAATTAAATTTGTCTTTTTTAAGTAATTAAATAATGCTTCAGGTACATCAAATTTTTTTTTCATACCATTCAGATTTGATTCTGAAAGCCATTGATTTTAAATTAAATAGAGGTAATCATTTGGCAATTATTGGCGAAAGTGGTTGCGGAAAAAGCACCTTGTTAAAATTGATTTATGGTCTGTATGATTTGGATGAAGGGCAAATTTTTTGGAACGATGTGGAAGTGCTAGGTCCAAAGTTTAATTTGATTCCTGGGATGGATTTTATGAAATATTTGGCTCAAGATTTTGATTTGATGCCATTTATTACCGTTGCTGAAAATGTTGGAAAATACTTGTCAAACGTTGATTTTGAAAAAAAACAAGAACGAATTAATGAATTGTTAGACGTTGTTGAAATGAGCGACTTTTCGGATGTGAAGGCAAAATACTTGAGCGGTGGTCAAATGCAGCGCGTTGCTATTGCACGAGTTTTGGCTTTGGAGCCTGAAGTGTTGTTACTTGATGAGCCTTTTAGTCATATAGATAATTCGAGAAAAAACAGTTTGCGTCGAAAACTATTTAGTTATTTGAAAGATAAAAATGTTACGGCACTTATTGCAACCCACGATAGTACTGATATTTTGTCGTTCGCGGACGAAGTTATGGTGATGCAACAAGGTGAGGTCATTGCACATGAATCTCCAAAAGTGTTATTTGAACATCCTGTTAACAAATATATTGCCTCTCTTTTTGCCGATGTAAACGAAATAATTACTGAAAACGGAACAGAATTAGTTTATCCCCATTTGCTTAAAATAGTGGAAAAGTCTGATCTGGAGGTGATTGTGAAAAAATCATACTATAGAGGAAACAATTATTTGATAGAATCATTATATGGTGATCTACCTATTTTCTTTTTTCATCCTACAGAAATTAAAATTAATGAGATTGTTTATCTATCAAAATAATACGCCTTTTTGTACGATACTTTAAAAAAGTTCGATAAATTTGTATTGATAAAAATAATAAAATAAATATGTATCATTCAAAAATAACGGGACTAGGATATTATGTTCCAGATAATATTGTTACTAACGATGATTTATCAAAAATAATGGACACCAACGATGCCTGGATTCAAGAACGAACAGGTATTCAGGAGCGTCGTCATATTATTCGAGGAGAAGATACCACGACTACGATGGGTGTTAAAGCTGCTAAAATAGCTATTGAACGATCAGGTTTAGCAAAAGAAGATATTGATTTTGTGGTATTTGCAACGTTAAGCCCCGATTATTATTTTCCTGGACCAGGAGTTCTTGTTCAGAGAGATTTAGGTTTGAGAACCGTAGGTGCTATAGATATAAGAAATCAATGTTCAGGATTTGTTTATGGGCTTTCGGTAGCTGATCAATACATCAAAACGGGTATGTACAAAAATGTATTAGTTATTGGATCTGAAGTGCATTCCGTAGGTTTAGACATGACCGATAGAGGCAGAGGTGTTTCTGTTATTTTTGGTGATGGAGCTGGAGCAGCCGTTTTGAGCAGAGAAGAAGATTTAACGCAAGGAATTTTGTCAACTCATTTACACTCAGAAGGGCAACATGCAGAAGAATTAATTGTGAAAGCACCAGGAATGGGCGGTAGATGGGTAACCGATATTTTGGCAGACAACGACCCAAATGACGAAAGTTATTTACCTTATATGAATGGTCAATTTGTGTTTAAAAATGCAGTAGTTCGGTTTAGTGAAGTAATCAATGAAGGATTGCAAGCCAATAATTTGCAAGTTTCTGATATTGATATGTTGATTCCGCATCAAGCCAATTTACGAATTTCTCAGTTCATTCAACAAAAGTTTAAACTAACTGATGATCAGGTGTTTAATAATATTCAAAAATACGGAAACACAACTGCAGCGTCAATTCCAATCGCATTAACAGAAGCTTGGGAATTGGGCAAAATCAAAAAAGGCGATACCGTTGTTTTAGCTGCTTTTGGTAGCGGATTTACGTGGGCAAGCGCTATTATAAAGTGGTAGTTATATACAGACAACAATAAACCTCGAAATTATTTTCGAGGTTTTTTTATTTTGTATTATCCAATCTTTTTTTGAAATAAAAAAAATAATAATTAAATAGTATCTTTGCACTTTTAAAAATAAATATCAAAATTATGACTTTACAAGAAATTTTACAGCCACATATTAGTACTGCGGTTCAAACAACATTTGATGTAACCATCGAAAAAGTAGAATTTCAAGCTACAAGGAAAGATTTTGAAGGAGATGTTACCATGGTAATTTTTCCATTATTAAAAGTAATAAAAGGAAATCCGGTTGAAATAGGTACAAAAATTGGCGACTATTTGGTTGCAAATGTTTCGCAAGTTACCTCTTTTAATGTGGTAGCTGGTTTTTTAAATATTGTAATTTCTGATAATTATTATTTAGATTTTTTCAATAACATTCGTCAAAACGACCTTTTTGGTTACGGAACCCCAACTCCATCCGACAAAGCAGTGATGGTCGAATATTCATCGCCAAACACCAATAAACCTTTGCATTTAGGGCATGTACGAAATAATTTATTGGGATATTCTGTAGCAGAAATTATCAAAGCATCTGGAAAAAAAGTATATAAAACGCAAATCATCAACGATAGAGGGATTCATATTTGTAAGTCGATGTTGGCTTGGCAAAAGTTCGGAAACGGACAAACACCTGCTAATTCTGGATTAAAAGGTGATAAGTTGGTTGGTAATTTTTATGTTGAATTTGATAAAGTTTACAAACAACAAATTGCAACACTCATCGCAGAAGGAAAATCAGAAGAAGAAGCAAAAAAATTAGCTCCAATTATTCTGGAAGCCCAACAAATGCTACTCGACTGGGAAGCAGGAAAACCTGAAGTTATTGAACTTTGGAAAACCATGAACCAATGGGTTTATGACGGTTTTGCCGAAACGTATAAAAACCTAGGTGTCGATTTTGATTCGTATTATTATGAGTCAAATACCTATCTTTTAGGTAAAGAAGTAGTGCAATTTGGACTAGAAAAAGGCATTTTTGAAAAAGACCCCGATGGCTCGGTTTGGATTGATTTAACTTCGGATGGTTTAGACAGAAAAATCGTGTTACGCTCCGACGGTACCGCCGTTTACATGACCCAAGATATTGGCACAGCCATTCAACGTGTTAAAGATTTTCCTGATGTTGGCGGAATGGTCTATACCGTTGGAAATGAGCAAGATTACCATTTCAAAGTACTCTTTTTAATCCTCAAAAAATTAGGTTTTGAATGGGCAGAAAACCTGTATCATTTATCTTACGGAATGGTTGAATTACCTTCAGGAAAAATGAAATCTAGAGAAGGAACCGTAGTAGATGCCGATGATTTAATGCAAGAAATGACCCAAACTGCCGGAGCAATTGCTTCAGAATTGGGCAAACTAGAAGGCTATTCCCAACAAGAAAAAGATGAACTATATACAACCATTGGATTGGGTGCTCTCAAATATTATATTTTAAAAGTTGACCCCAAAAAACAAATCCTCTTCAACCCAGAAGAATCGGTAGATTTTGCAGGAAACACAGGCCCTTTCATACAATATACCTACGCTAGAATTCAATCTATTTTAAGAAAAGCTGAATTCGATTATTCTCAAAATTGCAACACAATTTTACATCCAAAAGAAAAAGAACTCATCAAACAATTGGAACTTTTTCCTGAAATAATTCAAAATGCTGCCAAAAATCACAGCCCAGCTTTGGTCGCAAATTACACTTACGAATTGGTCAAAGAATACAACTCTTTTTACCAAACCGTTTCAATTTTAGGCGAAGAAGATGATGTCAAAAAAGCGTTTAGAGTTCAATTATCACACAAAGTGGCAGTTACAATTAAACTGGCTTTCAGTCTTTTAGGTATAAATGTTCCCGATAGAATGTAGAACTTCAACATGTGATTTTTTTATTTTCAGTAGCAACAGGCTCGGGCTTTATCCGTAATGGTCATTCCTGCTTTCGCCTTTATCTTGTTGTTTTTTGAAAAAAAAAACAACAAGGATATCGGCTCAATCAGGGCTAAATGATAAAGGTTATTGATTACCTATAAAAATTTCATCAAAACCCAAACAAAATCAAAAAAATAAATTCTAAAAATCCTATATTTGCAACTCTAAAATAACAAATCATGTTCAATAGTTTAAGCGACAAATTAGATAAAGCATTTCACATCCTCAAAGGACACGGAAAAATAACCGAAGTAAACGTAGCAGATACACTCAAAGAAGTGCGACGAGCACTTCTAGATGCCGATGTTAACTTTAAAATTGCAAAAGATTTTACAACAAAAGTAAAAGAAAAAGCCATTGGTCAAGATGTACTTACCACCTTACAACCCGGTCAATTATTGGTTAAAATTGTAAAAGACGAATTGACCGAATTAATGGGAGGTGATGCAGCAGGAGTAAACCTTTCAGGCAACCCAACTGTTATTTTAATGTCGGGATTACAAGGATCAGGTAAAACTACTTTCTCAGGTAAATTAGCCAATTATCTTAAAACAAAAAAGAACAAGAAACCACTTTTGGTAGCTTGTGACATATACAGACCAGCCGCCATAAACCAATTAAAAGTTGTTGGTGGTCAAATAGGCGTTGAAGTATATGCCGAACCTGACAATAAAAATCCAGTCATAATCTCTGAAAACGCAATAGCTTACGCAAAAGCCAACGGTTTCAATGTTGTAATTGTAGACACCGCAGGACGTTTAGCCGTTGACGAACAAATGATGAACGAAATTGCAAACGTACATGCTGCAATTAAACCCCACGAAACTCTTTTCGTTGTGGATTCCATGACGGGACAAGATGCCGTAAATACAGCTAAAGCCTTCAACGACAGATTAAATTTTGACGGTGTAATTCTTACCAAACTTGATGGTGATACACGTGGTGGAGCTGCCATTTCTATCAAGTCTGTAGTAAATAAACCCATCAAATTTATTGGTACTGGCGAAAAAATGGATGCTATTGACGTGTTTTATCCTGCTCGTATGGCAGAACGTATTTTGGGAATGGGAGATGTTGTCTCTTTAGTGGAAAGAGCACAAGAACAATATGATGAAGAAGAAGCAAGAAAATTACAAAAGAAAATCGCCAAAAACGAATTTGGATTTGATGATTTCTTAGCTCAAATTCAACAAATCAAAAAAATGGGTAGCATGAAAGACCTTGTTGGAATGATTCCTGGTGCTGGCAAAGCACTTAAAGATGTTGAAATTGAAGACGATGCTTTTAAACACATTGAAGCAATTATTCATTCCATGACACCAAAAGAACGTAGCAAACCGTCTTTAATTGATATGAAACGAAAAACCCGAATTGCAAAAGGGTCAGGAACCAAAATGGAACAAGTCAATCAACTAATGAAACAGTTTGAACAAATGAGCAAAATGATGAAAATGATGCAAGGACCAGGAGGGAAAAACATGATGCGCATGATGAACGGAATGAAATAACAAATAATGGCGCAAATTGGCGCCTTATTTTTTTTATACAACAACACACAAAATAACTACAAAAATGAAATTATTAGACGGAAAAAAAGTTTCAAACGACATCAAGTCAGAAATTACTGTTGAAGTAAATAAAATGAAACAGAACAATGAAAAAGTGCCTCATTTGGCAGCAATTATTGTTGGAAACGATGGCGCAAGTCTTACCTACGTAGGTAGTAAAGTAAAAGCATGTGAATTAGTTGGTTTTGAATCAACTTTAGTAAAGATGCCTAGTACAACTACTGAAATTGAATTATTAAAAAAAATAGAAGAGTTAAACCAAAATGATCAAATAGATGGATTTATTGTGCAATTACCTCTACCTGAGCAAATTGATACGCAAAAAATATTAATGGCAATTGATCCAAGTAAGGATGTGGACGGATTTCATCCTGAAAATTTTGGTAAAATGGCATTGGATATGACCACTTTTATTCCGGCTACACCTTTTGGAATTTTGGAATTATTAGAACGTTATGAAGTTGAAACCAAAGGAAAGCATACTGTTGTTATTGGAAGAAGTCATATTGTAGGTAGGCCGATGAGTATTTTAATGGGGCGCAAAGGTTTTCCTGGAAATTCAACAGTTACCTTGACACATAGTTACACAAAAAATATTGAAGAAATTACCGTGCAGGCAGATATTATAATTACTGCATTGGGAGTACCAAATTACTTAAAAGCTGAAATGGTAAAAGATGGAGCTGTTATTATTGATGTTGGTATTACGCGTGTAGCTGACGAAACTACTGAGAAAGGATATAAAATTACTGGTGATGTAGATTTTGATAATGTTTCTAAAAAAGCATCTTTTATTACTCCTGTTCCTGGTGGTGTTGGTCCAATGACAATTGCTATGTTGTTGAAAAACACATTGTTAGCAAGAGAGTTAAGAAGGTTAAAATAAATGAAAATAACAACTGCATCCAAGTCTGATTTGCCAATTGTTCATCAATTGGCTCATACTATTTGGTTAGATGCCTACAAAAATATACTTTCGATTGAACAAATCGAATTTATGTTAAATCATTTTTACAGTTGCGCATCTCTTGAAAAACAGTTGGAGACTAATCAAGTTTTTTTGTTATTTTCCATTGAAAATGAGTATGTTGGGTATGCGTCTTATGAGTTAAATTTTGATGGTTCTAACAAAACTAAACTTCATAAGTTATATATGTTGCCAAATTTGCAAGGAAAAGGATTTGGTAAACTTGCTGTTAATGAGGTACTCTCTATAGCTTCTAAAAACAAAAACTTAGGCGTAGTGTTAAATGTGAATAAATACAATTCAGCCATTCAATTTTACTCAAAAATAGGTTTTTCAATTATAGATTCAGTTGTAATTAATATTGGAAACGGCTATATAATGGATGATTATGTAATGGAAACTAATTTTTAACATTACTTTAAACCAAGAAATAAATTATATACAACGTGTTTTTTAAAATATTCCGAAATTATCAAGAAATTTTTTGAAAGACAATTTCTTAGATAAAAATTTAAAATCATGCAAAAATTCGTTTTCAGGATAATTTTGCTCTAATTTTTTTAATGTTGCATTGTATTTAAGCAAAATAATATTTGATAATTTATTATTCCATTTATTTTCAATTGCTTTTGTTTGATTGCTCCCTATTACGGATTTCCACCCTGAAATAAACAAGTGGTTTTGTAAATTGTTTAGTAATTCTACTAAATCTCTAGCTGTTTCGGGTATAATTAATGAATCAATTGTTTCAATTTTCTCATTAATTTTTAATATAAAATCGCTTTGTGATTTATGTAAACTTGATTTTTTTTCTTGATTTCGTTCATTTGAATAGGTTAAAGAATCAAAATACGAGTCGTTTTTAATTAAACCAGTCAGGTATAAATTGTTTGTTTTTTCCATAATAAATGTAATTGGCGAGTAATTAATAGTATTTCTTTTGGCAAATGTAGTAATTCAAATATTTAAAAAAGTTGTCATTTCACAACTTTTTTAAATTTGTTGTTCCATTGTGCCTAAATTTTTTAGAACACCCTCTATTTTAACTTTCATTACTTTGCTAGTGTTTGAATTGTCAATAATGTCAAGTAAACCAAAAGCCATATAACATTCTTTTAGAATTGAAATAATACTAGTTTGGTTATCAGAAAACAATTTTTTTGTTTCTGATTCTGATAAACCCATTGGGAGATCAATGTTTTTTGAGTTAGAATTTTCCAAATTCATTTTTACATTTTTTACGTTTATTAATTTAGGCGTTTAGTTTGTGTGTTTGTTTTTAGATGTTAAAATTTGAATTCAACATGACAAATTTACTAGACTTTAAATTGCAAAAAAATGTGAAATCACAACAATTTGATTTTTTTTAAATAAATTTTTGATAAATTTAAAATACAGATCTAAGTGTTTGTTAGTCAATTATTTGAATTAATATTTTTTAAGTAAAATTTTAATTCAAAAATGAGTTATTTCTAACTATTTGAGGTCTTTTTTCAAAAAACTAGCTTCTTCGGTTTTACTTGACGGCGCAATTAATAAGTTTAATTTTTCAATTTCATTTTCAGTTAAATGTCTGAATCTACCAAGAGGCACATCTAATGAAATATTTATTATTCGGGTTCTTTTTAATGCAGTAACTTCATAGTCAAGGTATTCGCACATTCTTCTGATTTGTCTGTTTAGTCCTTGTGTTAAAATGATTCGGAATACAAATTTGCTGATTTGTTCAACTTTGCATTTACGAGTAACGGTTTCTAATATAGGTATGCCGTTTGCCATTCGTTCAATAAATCGATCAGTTATGGGACGATTTACGGTAACTATATATTCTTTTTCGTGGTTATTCCTAGCTCTTAATATTTTATTTACAATATCACCGTCGTTAGTCATAAAAATTAATCCTTCACTGGCTTTGTCTAATCTACCTATTGGAAATATCCGTTCTGGAAAGTTGATGTAATCTACAATATTGTTAGCAACTCCAAGATTTGTTGTGCACTCAATTCCTGGTGGTTTGTTAAAGGCTAGATAAATATTTTTTGCTGTTTTTTCACGAATTAGTTTTCCATTAACACGGACTTCATCATTCGGGGTAACTTTTGTACCCATTTCAGGTACAATTCCGTTAAGGGTAACTAAACCTTGTTCAATGAGTTTATCTGCTTCTCTGCGTGAACAAAATCCAGTTTCTGATAAAAATTTGTTTAACCTAGTGAGTTTCTCTTCCATTTTGCAAATTTATGAATTTTGCCTGTAACTTTTGGCTGCTATTGGTTAATAAAAGCTGTAATTTTTTGATATAAATTTTGATCGTGCATACTATGTCCATACCCTTCGGTTGTAATAAGTTGCGCGTTTTTCCATGAGTTTGCTATTTTAAGTGCTTCAATATATAAAACAACATCATCTTGTTTGTCATGAGCAATGATTCCGTCAATTGTTGTTTCCTTTAAATAATGTGAGGCATTGAAATCAGCTGTAATTATATCAAACTTATCTTTAACCATTTGTTTAAAATTGTTTTGAATTTTTTTGTTCAAACTTAGCATTTTAAAATAATTGTTTAAAATAATTTCAAAATCGGAGGGTGCGCCTATTAATATCATTTTTGTAAAATTATGCGCATATTTTTGTTGGTAAAACGCCAAAGCATTCCCTCCAATTGAGTGTCCAATGACCGTTTTTGGATTGTATTTTTTTACAATATGTTCAATAAAAAGTGCATAAGTAGGCACATTAAATTCATTCGAATTACTTAATCCATGACCTGGAGCATCAATTGCAATGATCGTTTTTCCTGTTTTTTTGAGGTGTTGTAGTAATTTTTTCCATCGTGAGGCATTGCTTTCCCAGCCGTGCACAAGTAGGATTGTTTCTTGACTTCCTTCCCAAATATAACTGTAAAATTGATGTGTATCAAACGTTTCTACAGTCATTTTTGAATTTTGTAATGTTTTTGGGAGCTTGTTTATTTTTAGTTTTCCTTTTCCTTTACGTGGATTGCTAAAAAGTGTGTAAGTAGTTTGTAATGCACTTTTTGGGTTGATATAACTTAATAGGTTGATGTATAAACCAATTGATTTTGTTAGTAAATAAAATTGTATTTTTTTCAAAGCCCAAGTTTTTTAACAATTATTAAAAAAAAAACCACGTTTTAAACGTGGTTTAATGTATTACATTTTTGCAAATATTTTTTCCATTTTTTCTCTTTCTTCATCTGCTAAACCTGCATCAACCAAAATTCTGCCTGAATGTTCATCTGTTATGATTTTTTTTCTTGCAGCGATTTCAACTTGAATTTGTGGAGGTATTGTAAAAAATGATCCTGCTGAAGCACCTCTTTCAATGCTTACAACTGCCAATCCATTTCTAACGCTTCCTCTTATTCTTTTGTAAGCTGCTAATAATCGCGCTTCAATTTTACTTTCATATTCAGCTGATTTTTCAGATAAAAAAGTTTCCTCTTTTGCTGTTTCTGACATGATGTCGTTCAACTCTTCTTTTTTGTGCTTTAAGTGAGTTGTTTTTTGCTCTAAGCGTTCTTTGGAGGTAGCAATTACTTCTCTTTTGTGTTCACCATTTGCTCTAAGTTCTTTAATTTGTTTCTCAGCCAATTGAATTTCTAATTCTTGAAATTCAACTTCTTTAGTTAACGCATTAAATTCTCGGTTGTTACGAACATCTTTTTGTTGTTCAGTATATTTTTTTATTGCAATTTGATGGTTTTCAATTGCTGTTTTTTTATCTTTTACGCTAGTTTCATTCGAAGCTAAATCGTTTTGTAATTTCTCTAAACGGGTTGATAAACCAGCAACTTCATCTTCTAAATCTTCAACTTCTAAAGGTAATTCACCTCTAACGTTTCTAATTTCGTCAATTCTTGAGTCAATTAATTGTAAATCATATAGCGCTCTTAATTTTTCTTCAACGCTCAATTCTTTTGTAGTAGCCATATTTTATAAGTACTTAACTGGATTTGTATTCTCTTTCGATAAAACGATTTTGCCTATAGGCAATGCAAGCGCAAAATTAGTAATTTTTTCTTTAAGATAATCAACAATATAGTTTTTTGTGTATCTTTCGCTTTCAAAATGTCCAACATCAGCTATAACTATCTGTTTTTCAGCTTCATAAAATTGGTGGTATTTTAAATCTGCGGTTAAAAAAACGTCTGCTCCAGCATTTTTTGCATTAGAAATTGCAAAACTACCTGATCCTCCAAGTACTGCAATTCGTTTTACAGGCTTGTTTAGAAATTCGCTATGTCTAATCCCACCGCATTCCATTTTGGTTTTTACTAATTCAAAAAACTCCTTTTCTGTGGTTTCAAATTCTAACTCACCAATCATTCCTAAACCCACATTTTGATGCGTATTATTTAATGTAGTAACTTCAAATGCAACTTCTTCATAAATATGATTTGCCTTTAGTGCTTTGATTATCTGTGTTTCCAAGTGCTTTTCAAATGTAACTTCAATTTTTACCTCTTGGGCTTCAACAAGTTCATATCTGGCACCTATTACTGGATTACTGTTATCCCCGCCTTTGTAACTACCTATTCCCGTGGTTATAAAACTACATTCTTCATAATTACCAATTTTTCCTGCTCCAGCTTCAAATAATCCTTTCTTTACTTGTGCTACATTTTCAGGAATAGTATATGTCACCAATTTTTTTATAAAATTTTCCTTCGGAATTAATATTTTGGTGTTTACTAATCCGAGGGCATCGCAAAATATTTTGTTTACTCCATTGGAATGATTATCCAATGCGGTATGCACTGCATAAATTGCAATATCATGTTTAATAGCTTTTATGATAGTGCGCTCAACATAGTTTTTACCTGTAATTTTTTTCAAACCCGAAAATAGTATTGGATGAAAACAAACTACCAAATTGCAGTTTTCAGCAATAGCTTCATCGATAACTTGCTCCAATGCATCATGACAAACCAAAACGCCAGTCACCACCTTTTCAGCATCACCGACTAACAACCCTACATTGTCAAAATCCTCTGCGTAGGCTAACGGAGCCATTTCTTCTAAAATTGATTGAATATTTTTTATTTTCATTTAATTTTTTTTCTAAATCTACTATTATTTTGAGGTTCAAAGATAAAAAAATGTTACTTTCGTGCTATGATTATTTTACGATATTTACTTTTTCCATTTTCAATTATTTACGGAGGTATAACGACTGTCCGAAATTTTTTGTATGATCAATCTATTTTAAAATCAAAATCATTTCCTATACCTACAATTGTTGTTGGTAATTTAAGTGTTGGAGGAACAGGTAAAACACCTCAAATTGAATACTTAATTCGGTTGTTTGTATCAAATTATAAAGTTGCAACTTTAAGTAGGGGGTATAAACGTAAATCGAAGGGTTTTATTCTTGCTAATCAAGATGTTACATCTGATTTGATTGGTGATGAACCTTATCAAATGTTTAAAAAATTCCCAGCTATTCAAGTTGCTGTAGATGCGGATAGATGTAATGGAATACAACAATTATTGTCCCAAAAAAACAAGCCTGACGTTATTTTGCTCGATGATGCTTTTCAACACAGAAAGGTAAAAGCGGGGTTTTATATTTTACTTTCCAGCTTTGATGACTTGTATTGTAACGATTTGTTGTTGCCTACTGGTAATTTAAGGGAATCCAAAAAGGGTGCTTCCAGAGCAAATGTCATTATTATTACCAAATGTCCCGACTATCTTTCAGATGAAGATCAACAAATTATTATAAGAAAATTAGCGGTAAATTGTCCTGTGTTTTTTAGTTATATTGGTTATCATGATGAAATTGTTAATTCAAATAATTCGATAAAAATTGAAGAAATAAAACAAAAATCGAAGCTCTTAATTGCAGGTATTGCTAAACCTAAGCCGTTCTTTGATTTTTTAGCGCAACCTAGTGATGAATTACTTACATTTGCTGATCATCATTCATTTTCTGAATCAGATTTGAAAAGTATCAATTCCAAAAGTACATTTAAAGAAGTTCTTATTACAACCGAGAAAGATTTTGTTCGTTTAGATAATCATTTGAAAAACAGTAAATTATATTATTTACCAATAAAAAGTAATTTTATTAAAGACAAAGCAAAGTTTGATCAATTGTTATTGGAGTATGTTTCAAATTGTAATTTTAAATGATTTATATTGGATTACATTTTTTTTGATAACAACAAAACCATATCTATCAACCTCGATGAATATCCAATTTCATTATCGTACCAACCCACAACTTTTACCATTTTATCTATTACAGAGGTGAGTTGTGCATCAAACAAACACGAATGTGAGTTCCCGATAATATCAACCGAAACGATCGGGTCTTCAGTATAATCCAATATTCCTTTGAAATTAGTTTCCGATGCCACTAAAAAAGCCGCATTTATCTCCTCAATTGTTACTGCTTTTTTTACATTAAATGTAATATCGGTTAAGGAACCATCGGGCACCGGAACCCGAATACCACAACCTCCAATTTTACCTTCCAACTCAGGAAAAATTTTACTTAATGCTTTCGCTGCTCCGGTTGTTGTGGGTACTATGGATTGTGCTGCTCCTCTTGCTCGTCGCAAATCTTTATGAGGTTGGTCATGCAAACTTTGATCGGTAGTGTAGGAGTGAACCGTTGTTATGTATGCTTGTTCAATACCACATAACTCATTGATTATTTGCATCATAGGCGCTGCATTATTGGTGGTACAACTCGCATTAGAAACAATCGTTTCAGTACCATCCAATGTATGCTCGTTTACACCCAAAACAATGGTTTTAATGCTATCTACTTCAGACGGTGCAGAAAGCAGCACTTTTTTAGCTCCAGCCTCAATGTGCTTATTTAACTCTTCAAATGTTTTAAATTTCCCCGTACATTCAATAACAATGTCGATATTCAATTGCTCCCAATTCAGATTCGAAATTTCTTTTTCATGAAAAAAAAGAACCGATTTTTCGTCAATTACTAACGATTCATTTGTAAACGAAACTTTATTGGGTAAAACCCCATGAATACTGTCATATTTGGTCAAGTGTGCCATCGTTTTTACATCGGCAATGTCATTGATGGCAACAACTTCAATCTGTGGGTGATTTAATAAAAGGCGAAAAAGGTTCCGCCCAATTCTACCATATCCATTTATGGCTATTTTGATTTTATTCATTGGGTTCAATATGTATTAATACGTGTCCAAGTTCCGGAAGTTCAGTTCGTAATGTATCTTTTAACAAATGGGCCAAGTCGTGTCCGGCTTTTACAGTGATTTTTGCATCAACAACAGCATGTAAATCAACATGGTATTTCATACCCGATTTTCTGATGAAACATTTCTCAGTAGCAATAATTCCATCTACCGAATTGGCTACTTTTCGAATAGAAATTATCAAATCATCATACAAATGTTCGTCCATTATTTCGCCCAAAGCAGGTCGAAAAATTAAATAACTATTGTATAAAATAAAAACAGAAGCAAACAATGCAGCCCAATCATCTGCCGATTCATATCCTTTACCTAAAAACAAAGCAATCGAAATTCCAATAAATGCAGCTACCGAAGTTATTGCATCGCTACGGTGGTGCCAAGCATCGGCTTTCAGCGACGAACTGTTGGATTCTATACTTCGCTTAATTACTATTCGATACGAAATTTCTTTCCAAATTATAATCGCGCCAAGCACAAACAGCGTCCAAGTTTTGGGTAAACTATGAGGCGTTTGAATATTAATAATACTTTCGTGTGCAATAATTACCGCCGAAGTGATTAAAAAACCAACCACCAAAAAGGTAATCAGCGGCTCAGCTCTGCCATGTCCATACGGATGGTTTTCATCAGCAGGTCGGTTGGAGTATTTTATTCCAAACAAAACCAAAAAGGACGAAAAAATATCAGTTGTTGACTCAATGGCATCAGCTATCAACGCATACGAATTGCCAAAAAAACCTGCCAATCCCTTGATTATTGCCAACGCAGTATTGCCAATCAAGCTAAAGTAAGTTGCCCTTACAGCTGTTTGTTCGTTTGTCATATAAACTTACAAAATATGCTTCTCAGCATGATAACTGGAACGAACCAACGGACCACTTTCCACGTGACTAAAACCCATTTCTTTCCCCAGTTTTTCATATTTTTCAAACTGCTCAGGAGTAATAAATTCTTTCACAGGCAAGTGTTTTTTACTCGGTTGCAAGTACTGACCAATCGTTACAATGTCCACATTTGCAGCACGCAAATCTTTCATGGTTTCAATTACTTCTTCCTCCGTTTCGCCCAAACCAAGCATAATCCCCGATTTTGTTCTACGAATTCCTTGCTCTTTCAAATACCGAAGTACCTCCAAACTTTTATCATATTTTGCCTGAATTCGAACTTCCCGAGTCAAACGTCGAACTGTTTCCACATTGTGTGAAACCACCTCTGGATTTGCCTCAACAATACGGTCAATATTTCTTGTATTTCCTTGAAAATCAGGAATCAAAGTCTCCAAAGTTGTGTTCGGATTCATACGTCTTATCGCCTGCACCGTTTCCAACCAAATAATGGACCCCATATCCTTCAAATCATCCCTGTCCACACTCGTAATCACGGCATGTTTAATTTTCATAATTTTAATAGACCGCGCCACTTTTTCAGGCTCATCCCAGTCCACCGTTTCGGGTCTGCCCGTTTTAACGCCACAAAACCCGCACGAACGCGTACAAATATTACCCAAAATCATAAAAGTAGCCGTACCCTCGCCCCAGCATTCACCCATATTAGGGCAACTACCCGAAGCACAAATCGTGTTCAACTTATATTTATCCACCAAGCCTCGCAGCTCCGAATATTTTTCACCAATTGGCAACTTCACCTTTAGCCATTTGGGCTTGCCAATAGGCAATGTATTGTCTAAAACCGATTCCATAACAACATTTTTAATGTCCCGCAAAGATACTAAAAGATTACCTAAATTTCAGAAAGCTTTTTTTCTTTTTTTAGAAACACAAAATCACATTTCAACACCAGTTTTGTCCCGCTATCGCCTTTATCTCCCTTGCCCTAAAGGGACTGCGGGAGGATATCGGCTCTATCGGGGTTAGAATTGATGTTTTGTTTTTCAGATGACATTTTGTTGAAAGGCAATAGGCAATAGGCAATAGGCAATAGGCAATAGGCGCAATCCCCGAAAAAATTTAAAAAATAGTATTTCAGTTTTAAGTCCCACTTTTCAAATTTGTGCAAATTCGTGCCAATTTGTGTTTAAACCAATTGATTTTTGAAATTGAAATTCCCACTTAGTTTGTCATTCCGTAGGAATCTCATAAATAAATTTTTATAATTAAAAAACCGAAACTTAACACCATCACAATAAAATATTTTATTACATTTGAAAAAATATACAAAACCACTAAAAAGGTAGTAAAGTTATTTGCCAAATAGAATATGTTAAAAACGCAATAACTTTCGTATATCTACTAGTTATATGATACCCTTGAGCTACACTAACCGCTGAAAAAAATCGTATAAAAAACGAAATCCCAATTTCAAAAAAACTACATTTGCAATATGAAAAATTTTTGGTTTATATTCTCAATATTCTTATT
>JBILQQ010000032.1:0-26182 GCA_044373115.1 Flavobacterium sp. | reverse complement strand
AAATAACCATTAATTGCAGCAGTATCTTTTACAGAAACAACCGCTAAAATTGGTCCTCCACCCGGAGCAACAATTTTTTCAACTAAAGGTCCTAAATTTGCTTTGTCAGCAACTGTATCTTTCGATTTATCAGCAATTAAGTTACTAATTGTGTCAGTAGGTGTAGCTGCTACAGCTTTGGTTGATTTTTCAGTTTTTTTAAGTGCTTCATTGGCTGCAAAAAGGAAGTTTCCAATTTCTTCAACTTTATAAGTTTCCCAAAATTCTAATTGCGCAGTACTTTGAAGTAAGTTTTTAATACGGTCAACATCCTTAGCACCAGGTAATTCAACTAAAATTCTACCCGTTTGTCCTAATTTTGCAATGTTTGGTTGCGTTACTCCAAATTTGTCAATACGTTTTCTGATTACTCCAAAAGCACTTTCAACAGATTCATCAACTTTTTTTCTGATAACCTTTTTTGTTTGGTCGTCAGTCATTTTAAAATTGATTTCGTCTGCTAAATTTTTATTTGCAAAAATATCAGGTGAAGCAAGTTTAGTATTGGTTGAGGCAGCAGCAGCATCAAAAGCTCTAAAAAATGCATCAAGGTATGATTCGTTTCCTTCTCTCATACCTGCGGCATCAGCAATTGCTTTGTTGAAAACAGCATTTTTAGAATTATTTGCAAGTCCTTTTAACACGTCTTTCACTGAAATTTGAAGTATAACATTGATACCTCCTTCAAGATCCAGACCTTTGTTAATTTGTTTGTTGCTAACTTCTTCATAATTAAAACTGGTAAAACCCATGTTGAAAACATCCACTTTTTTAAGTGAGTCCAAGTATTTTACCTCAAGCGCATTTACATCTGGCAACTGATTGCCTGAAAGTCCTTTTGCTTTAAGTGCGCTATATTTTGCTGTAGCAAATGTTTTAGCGTCGTTTTTTACATTGTTTGCAACAAATGTAAATGAAAGTTGGTAAATACTTACCAGTGCAAATAGAATTGCAAAAAATTTAATAAGTCCTTTATTCTGCATTATTACTAAAAATTAATTAATTTTTGTTTGGTTTTGTTTACAAATAATGTAAAATATGCTAATCTACTGATAATCAGATGTTATGCGGTAAAATGATATAGTGCACATTTTTTGAAACGTGCAAATATATAATTCTGCATTTGATTAACAAATTATTTATTGATTTATATCAAAAAAAAGACTGCAAATTGTGCAGTCTTATTTAAAATATAGCATATCTTTTAGCTTAAAACCGATTTCAAAGCTTCATTCATGTTTCTAACGGCATCAGCACTTTTAGAAAAAAGTACTTTTTCAGAATCATTAAGGTTGATGTCAACGATTTGTTCAACTCCATTTTTACCGATAATACATGGAACACCGATACAAATATCATTTTGACCATATTCTCCTTCAACATAAACAGAACAAGGAATCATTTTTTTCTGATCATTTAAAATACTGTCAACTAAATAGGCAACTGATGCACCAGGAGCGTACCATGCAGAAGTCCCAAGTAATGCAGTTAATGTAGCTCCACCCACCATTGTGTCGGCAGCAACTTTGTCCAATTGATCTTGAGATAAAAACTGAGAAACAGGAACCCCGTTATAAGATGCCAAACGAGTTAATGGAATCATGGTTGTATCTCCGTGACCTCCAATAACCATTCCTTGTATATCATTTGCAGGTTTGTCTAATGCTTGCGATAAATAGGTTTTAAAACGTGAACTATCTAAAGTACCCCCCATTCCAATAATTCTATTTTTTGGAAGACCTGTAGCTTTCAATGTTAAATAAGTCATTGTGTCCATTGGATTTGAAACTACAACAATTATCGCATTTGGTGAATGTGCCAATAAACTTTCGGCAACCGTTTTTACAATTCCTGCGTTGATGCTAATTAACTCTTCACGAGTCATACCTGGTTTTCTGGGAATACCTGATGTAATTACTACTACATCACTTCCAGCAGTTTTTGCATAATCATTTGTAACTCCAACTACCTTAGTATTATATCCTAAAGTGGTTTGTGTTTGCATGATATCAAGTGCTTTCCCTTCTGCAAAACCTTCTCTGATATCTAATAATACGATTTCACTCGCAATTCTTCTGTAAGCAATAGCGTCTGCACAAGTTGCGCCAACGTTACCTGCTCCTACTATGGTAACTTTCATTGTATTGTGTGTTTATATTAAAAAATTAAAATTCATATTGTACGGAAAAATTTGAATTTACAAATTTACCAAATGCTAAGGTAGTTTGTAAAAAAACTTTGCTAATTTGATATCTACATGAAACTTCTGCTAAAATATTTGTCTTAGTCTTATATTTTTCAAATTTTCGTTTAATACATTTTGAACAGGTATAACTGATTCTATAGTTCCTACAGGTCCAGATAAAACATATTTAAAATCACTAGTATTACTAATAATTCCAACGATTATTTCGGTTTTTTTATATTCTTTTGATGCATTAACTTGAAATTGATACGTATCAACTAAGCCCGAAAGTTGATTAATACCTAAAGTACCATATGGTGTATTAATATCTAAAAAAGCAAAACGAACATCTTCTTTAGAATATGAAACTGTTGTTGCTAAATTTATTTTATTTTTCTTTAGTGCATTAAAATATTGATCAATATTATGCTTTAAACCAACTCCATACACTTGATATTCACTTTTTTTTAACTTAGTATAAGGTGAAAATTTTACTAATAAATCTGTACCATACCAAAGTGTTAATGAACCATAAAGATGTGGGTAAAATACAAACTGTTGATCAATTCCTTGTGGAGTTTCAATTCTAACAGCTGTTCCATCTAAATCGCCAGACATATAATATTGAAGATCATTTCCTAATGCCGAAGGAACTTCAACAGAGTTTGAATTTTCAATAGAAAAAAATGACAAATCAGAATTGTTTAACTGAAAAGTTTTATCGCTATTTGGAACCAAAAATACATTAGCATTTACACCCAAAGTAAAATCCAATAGTTTTTTCTTTTTTACGGTATTAACCCATGCAGATGAAGCTTGATATACGGCAGCATCTGTTGCGGGTGTAATATATTTATCAGAATAAAAAATAGCATCTTTAATAAATAATCCTAAATCATCCAAAAATGTTTGAGTTTGAGAAAAAGTGACTTGGGCGGATAATAAAAATAATACTAAAAAACATCTCATAAACTAAGCATCAATATTAGCGTAAACGGCATTTTTCTCTATAAATTCTCTTCTTGGAGGAACTTCGTCACCCATTAACATTGAGAACACACGGTCAGCTTCTGCTAGGCTATCAATAGTAACTTGACGCAACGTTCTAAATTCTGGATTCATTGTTGTTTCCCATAATTGTTCAGCATTCATTTCTCCAAGACCTTTATAACGTTGAATACCTGCGCTTCCGCCCATTCTTTCGTTGGCTGAATCGCGTTGGTCATCGTTCCAGGCATATTCTTTTTTGTTTCCTTTTTTAACTAAATATAAAGGTGGAGTTGCAATGTAAACGTGTCCTCCTTCGATTAATTCGCGCATAAATCGGAAGAAAAACGTAAGTATTAGTGTGGCAATATGACTACCGTCAACATCGGCATCACACATAATTACAACTTTATGATAGCGTAATTTTTCAACATTAAGCGCTTTACTATCTTCTGCAGTTCCAATAGTTACTCCAAGTGCGGTAAAAATGTTTCTGATTTCTTCATTTTCAAAAACTTTATGAGGCATTGCTTTTTCTACATTAAGGATTTTTCCTCTTAAAGGCATAATGGCTTGAAAATTTCTATCTCTTCCTTGTTTTGCTGTTCCACCTGCCGAATCTCCCTCAACGAAGAAAATTTCGCATTTAGCTGGATCTTGTTCTGAACAATCTGATAATTTTCCTGGTAATCCACCACCGCCAAGTACTGTTTTTCTTTGTACCATTTCACGTGCTTTTTTGGCGGCGTGACGGGCTTGAGCAGCTAAAATTACTTTTTGTACAATAATTTTGGCATCGTTTGGATTTTCTTCTAAATAATTTTCAAGCATTTCTGAAACGGCTTGACTTACAGGCGATACAACTTCTCTGTTTCCTAATTTGGTTTTGGTTTGACCTTCAAATTGAGGCTCTGAAACTTTTACTGAAATAATGGCTGTTAAACCTTCACGGAAATCATCTCCAGAAATTTCAAATTTTAATTTGTCTAATAATCCTGATGAATCAGCATATTTTTTCAAAGTACGTGTTAATCCCATTCTAAACCCTTGAAGATGTGTTCCTCCTTCGTGAGTATTGATATTGTTTACGTAAGAAAAAATATTTTCAGAATAACTTGTATTGTAAACCAAAGCTACTTCAACAGGAACTTCTCCTTTTTCATTTTCCATGCCGATAACATGAGAAATAATTGATTCTCTTCCGCTATCTAAAAAACGAACAAACTCTTTTAAACCTTCTTTTGAATGAAAAACTTCGCCTTCAAATTCACCTTTATCATTTACATTTCTTTTATCAGTAAGTGTTATTGTTATTCCTTTATTAAGGAAAGACAACTCACGCATACGACTTGCTAATGTATCATAAGAAAACTCTGTGGTTTGAGTAAAAATGGTATTATCTGGTTTAAAAGTAACCATAGTACCACGCTTAGCTGTTTCGCCAATTTGCTTAACAGGATACATTGCTTTTCCTTTTTCATACTCTTGTTCATATATTTTTCCATCACGAAAAACAGTAGCTCTTAAATGATTTGAAAGGGCATTAACACAAGAAACACCAACTCCATGAAGTCCACCAGATACTTTATATGAATCTTTATCGAACTTCCCTCCTGCTCCAATTTTGGTCATTACTACTTCAAGCGCAGAAACACCTTCTTTTTTATGTAAATCAACTGGAATACCACGACCATTATCTTCAACAGAAATCGAGTTATCTTCGTTTATAAAAACACTTATTGTATCACAATGACCCGCTAAAGCTTCGTCAATTGAATTATCTACAACTTCATATACTAAGTGATGTAACCCTCTAACGCCTGTATCTCCAATGTACATAGATGGTCGCATTCTTACGTGCTCCATCCCTTCTAATGCTTGAATACTATCGGCTGAATAATTATTTTTTTTAATCTCGTCGCTCATTTTTTTATGTACTAAAAGTATGATTATTGTCTAACACGCAAATATAATACAAAACATGGCTTATTTCCTATTTTATATTGCTTTTTAACAACGAAGTTATTAACATTGAGTATTGAAAAGTTTATTGAAAAAAATCGTCTTTAAATCCAATTAAATAGAGTTTGTCTTTTGCTCGTGTTATTGCGGTATATAACCATCTGATGTAATCTCTATCAATTCCGTCAGGTAAATAAGGTTGCTCAATAAAAACGGTGTTCCATTGACCACCTTGTGATTTATGACAAGTAATTGCATACGAAAACTTAATTTGAAGCGCATTAAAGTATTCATTTGTTTTTACTTTTTGAAATTTTTTGTAATTACTGGATTCATCGGCATAATCTTGCATTACTTCTTGATACAGTTTATTGGACTCTTCGTAGGTTAATGAGGGCGATTCGCTGGTCAAAGTATTTATTATTACAACAGTTTCTAGTGGTTTTTGATTGGGATAATCAATCATTCGTACTTTAATTTTCGCAAAATTAAATCCGTATAATTCTTTAAATCCAAATATTTCAAGCACTTCAATTATATCTCCATTGGCAATAAATCCTGCTTCGTCGGCATCTTTTAGCCAGAAATAATTATTTTTAACCACCATCAAAAAATCACCTACTGAAAGTTCACTTTCTTTGTCTAATATTTTAGTTCTAATTTGTTGATTGTATTGATTGGCTCTTTTGTTGGATCGGACTATAAATGCAGTGTCTTCAATGCTGTAATTACTGTATGCTTGATTAATCGCGTCTTGGATATCATAGCCGTCTGTTAAACGGATGATGTCTTTAAATCCTTTTAATATAAACTTAAATTCAGTAATAAATGTATCATTTAATAATTCTCGTAAAACGGTTGCATTTATCAATATTCCTGATCCTTCTTCCTGACGCATTACTTCATCAAGTTCGATAGTTTTTACTTCTTTATCATAATTTAATTCTAATGTATCGCAATTTAATGCAGGACTTATATCTAAATGAACAGGCGGCAATTGAGCCGTATCGCCAATTAATATTAATTTACAATCTTCGCCTGAATAAACATAAGATATCAAATCATCTAACAATGACCCATTTTCGTACATTTTTGACTCCGTTGAAACATCTGAAATCATGGACGATTCATCTACAATAAAAAGGGTTCGTTTGTGCTTGTTTTGCTGCATAGTAAACTGTACACCTCCTCCACTTCCTTTTTTTGGAAAATAAATTTTTTTATGAATAGTAAAAGCGGGTTTGTTTGAATAATTTGATATTACTTTTGCCGCACGCCCTGTTGGCGCCAACAATACATATTTTTTGTTAATTGCAATCAAATTATTTACAATAGTGGAAACAACGGTAGTTTTACCCGTTCCAGCATATCCCTTCAAAACAAAAATTTCATTTGAGTTCAAATTGGTGCTAAATTCAGCAATTTTTTGAAAAAAAACGTCTTGTTTGTGGGTCGGACTAAATGGGAAATTATGTAATAATATGGAATAAAAGTTTTTTGTTGGCACCTTATTTTATTTAGAGCAAATTACGTGAAATTTTTCTTAATCTTAAACATCATTTTTACTTGAAAAAAAATTGATACATACTTTAGCATTTTATTTGTAAGTTTGCATTACTAAATTCCCTACATAGTGAACCAAAGCATTACAGACAAAACTTATAAAAAACTAGCCATCCAAGTTTCCTTGAACGGCATGTCGTTTTGCGTTACTAACACTTTGTCTAATCAACCCGAAGTACTCCAAAATATTCATTTTGAGCACTTTCAAAAAAACAGCAACATTGAAAATGTATTTGAAACTGTTTTTAATGACAATCCTGAATTAATCCAAAAGTATGACGATATTGTAATTATTCATAACAATAATCTCTCAACTTTTGTTCCTACTGCCTTGTTTGACAGCGAATTTATTGGAAGCTATCTACAATATTCAACTAAAGTATTTGAAACTGATTTTATTACTTTTGACGAAATCAATACCTACCAAATCAATAACGTTTACATTCCTTATGTAAATTTAAATAATTTCTTTATTGATAAATTTGGAACTTTTGATTTCAAACATTCAAGCTCAATTTTAGTGTCAAAACTATTGGATTTATCCAAAAATATCGACGAAAAAAAGATGTTTGTTCATCTTAACTCTAATCATTTTGAACTAATCGTTGTTCAAAACCAAAAACTTCTGTTTTACAATTCGTTTGATTACAAAACCCCCGAAGACTTTATTTATTACTTGCTTTTCACTGCTGAACAGCTTCAACTTAATCCCGAAAATTTTAAACTTGAACTTTTAGGAGCAGTCAACCAAGATGATAAATTCTTTCAAATTGCTTTCAAATATGTACGAAACACGAGTTTATTCCATTTTGAAAACGATTTCAAATCACTAAATCCGCCCACAATTAGAGAACATTTTATATTAATAAACTCGTGAGAATAATATCCGGAAAATTTAAAGGACGACGCATAACTGCTCCCAAAAACCTACCTGTTCGCCCTACAACTGATATGAGTAAAGAAGCACTTTTTAATGTGCTAAACAACCATTTTGATTTCGATCAACTAAAAGTGCTTGACCTATTTTCTGGTACAGGAAACATAAGTTACGAATTTGGTTCGCGAGGCGCAGGCCCAATAACATCCATAGACGGCGATTTTGGATGTATCAAATTTATCAAGCAAACAGCAGACGCTTTTGAACTTGATATTACAGCCATTAAAGCTGATGTTTTCAAATTTCTCGAAAAACATCACGCAACTTACGACGTTATTTTTGCCGACCCACCCTACGGAATTGACCAAAAAGAATTTGAAAAAATAATCCATTTAGTCTTCCAAAACAGCCTACTTCATGATGAAGGCATGATGATAATGGAACACTCCAAACACACCAAACTAGACCATTTGGAACATTTTTCTTTTCAAAAAAACTACGGAGGTTCTGTATTTTCTTTCTTCGAAATACCACAAGAAGAAACAGAAGAAAATTAAAAAAAAGCAGACCTATAAGCCGGATTCTGTATCCCGATAAATCGGAACCCTTATCATTTATCTAGGCTTGCCGTTACCAGCAAGCTCCATCTTTCTACCCTTCAACAACGAACGAGAAGCCCTTAAATGTTGATATACTTGAAATTTCACCGCATAGAGTTTACCTGGTTTCACTACAGCATTACCTGTACATACTTTCTGTTGCACTTGTCCTTATTCATCCCGAAAATTCAGGACAAACCGACGGGCGTTACCCGCTATGCTTCTCTGTGGTGTCCGGACTTTCCTCCCTTCGCAAAAGCGAACGACGATAAGGCGGTCTGCTCGGCAAAAATACACTTTTAAAAACTATAATTAAGTTTTTAACAAAAACAAAAAACAATCAATCCTATTTTTTATTTTTTGAAGCACCAAAACCCCATTTCAAAAGCTATTTTGTCCCGCTATCGCCTTTATCTCCTTCGCCCTTCGGGACTTCAGGAGGATATCGGCTCTATCGGGGCTACACTTGACATTTTGATTTTCATAACAAAAAAACTATATATTTGTAAAAAAATTGAAACCAAAATATAATTAACCTAATAAATCAAAGTTTTATAAATTAAAAACCAATCAAAATATGAAAAATTTACAAACCAAATTAATTCTAATCAGTACTTTATTTTTTGCAATAACATCATTCGGACAAGGCTGTAGCGATGCTGGTTTTTGCACCATGAATAGCTTTAAACCCAACGAAAACCAAAACGAAAAAACAAAAAATAACCAATTAAAAGTAGGGGTATTTACCGGCATGGCTGACCAATCAATTTCTGTTTACGGTAATTATATTGAGTACAATCGTGCAATAAACTCAAAATTTGGATTAGATTTTAAACTAACAACTCTTGCACAAAGTGGCAACTCCATTTCAACCTTTGGTTTAGCCGATGCTTTTGTTAATGCAAATTATGCGCTAAACAACAAATTAAAACTAACTTTAGGAGCTAAAATTCCGTTGTCAAACGCAAACACTTTCAAAAACAACACCCCCTTACCAATGGATTATCAAGCCAGTCTTGGTACATTTGATGTTATATTTGGTTTAGGTTATCAAATAAAAAAATGGCAGTTTGCAACAGCGTTCCAAATCCCATTAACTCAAAACGAAAACCAATTTTTTGGACCAAGTTTTGTTGCATTTAATCAAGGATTGGCAGGTTTTCAAACAACAAACAGATTTAAAAGAAGTAGTGACTTTTTGATTCGAGTTTCGTATCCATTTGAGGTTGCACCAAAACTAAAAGTAACACCAAGTTTACTCCCAATTTACCATTTAGCAAACGACAAATACACCAACGAACTATTCATTGAAAATGAAATAATTGGCTCAAAAGGTCTTACTCTAAATGGTACCGTTTACTTGGATTACGAACTAAACTCAAGCAGTTCATTACAATTAAATATGGGAACACCTTTTATTGTAAGAGATGCAAGACCCGACGGTTTAACGCGTAGTTTTATTGCAAATTTAGAATACCGTTACAAATTTTAATTTGTAAAATAAGTTCATTTTTTTTTAATTTGAAATTTGAAAATTAAATTTTTACACTATATTTGTAAACCAAGTAAACAATTATGGAAGAATTTGTAGTATCAGCTCGTAAATACCGACCACAAACATTTAAGGATGTTGTTGGGCAGCAAGCTATTACAAATACTTTATTAAATGCCATTGAAACAAATCATTTGGCATCAGCATTATTATTTACAGGACCAAGAGGTGTTGGAAAAACTACTTGCGCACGTATTTTAGCCCGAAAAATAAATCAACCAGGTTATGATGACCCCAACGAAGATTTTGCATTCAATGTTTTTGAATTAGATGCCGCTTCCAACAACTCGGTTGATGATATTAGAAGTTTGATTGATCAAGTTAGAATACCACCACAAACCGGAAAATACAAAGTATATATTATTGACGAGGTACACATGCTGTCTTCTGCTGCGTTCAATGCTTTTTTGAAAACGTTAGAAGAACCACCAAAGCACGCCATTTTTATTTTGGCTACTACCGAGAAACATAAAATTATTCCAACCATTTTATCCCGGTGTCAAATATTTGATTTTAAGAGAATAACGGTAAAAGATGCCAAAGATCATTTAGCTGAAGTTGCCAAAAGTCAAGATGTGATTTTTGAAGACGATGCATTACATATTATTGCTCAAAAAGCAGATGGCGCCATGCGAGATGCGCTTTCTATTTTTGATCGTGTGGTATCTTTTTGTGGTAAAAACTTAACCCGACTAGCCGTAACAGAAAACTTAAATGTTCTTGATTACGAAACCTATATCAATATAACTGATTTAATTTTAACCAACAACATACCTCAAATTCTACTTGACTACAATACTATTTTAGCCAAAGGATTTGACGGACACCATTTTGTGTCTGGTTTAGCATCTCATTTCCGTGATTTATTAGTTTGCAAAAACCCGGCTACCCTCTCATTACTTGAGGCTGGCGAACAAGCTCAGCAAATGTATGGTGCGCAAGCCCAAAAATGTGAACAAGATTTTCTGCTGAAAGGAATAGAAATAGCAAATGATTGCGATTTGAAATACAAAGTCTCGCAAAACCAGCGTTTGCTAGTAGAACTTTGTTTAATGCAGCTTTGCTCTATCACTTTTGATGGAGAAAAAAAAAAGCTGACTTTATAATTCCGCCCACTTATTTCAAAAAACAAGATTATTCCATAGCTGAAGTAGTAAAAACAGATACTATTCAAAAACAAGAAATAATTCCAACAATAGAAGTACAACAAGTAGTACCTGCAATAGATGTTATAGTTGAAAATACTGCTGAGACAAAACCAATTGCAACTGTTAATCAAGTTGTTGAAAGCACTTCTACCCTACTTCAACCTCACAAAGTTTCGGCGCTTTCCTTAGCAAGTATAAAAGCTAAAAGAGAATTGACTAATGCTCAAAAAGATATTGTAAAAGTTGAAGTAAACAACCCAACCGAACCTTTTACCGAAACACAAATGATTGAGTATTGGTACAAATACGCCCAACGATTAAACGATAAAGGGCATAAAATTATGGAATCGTTATTGCGTATTGGTGACCCAAAGTTGGAAGGCACATCAATCATTTATGAATTACCAAATGAAGGCTCCAAAATTGATTTTGATAGAGAAAAACCTGAGTTATTGGGTTATTTACGTGGTCATTTGCACAACCACGATATCTCAATTGAAGTTATTGTTAATGAAGAGCAAAAAAGCAAAGTAGCCTTTACACCTCACGACAAATTTAACCGATTGAATGAAATTAACCCAAACATGGAATTATTAAAAAAAATGTTTGACTTGGAGTTGTAACAATCTATTTCTTCAAAAAATTCACCAATCCGTTCATGTATGTTTTTTGGTCATCGTACATGCACATGTGACTACCTTTGGAACAGTACAAATAGCTTCCTTTTGGAAGTTGTTGTGACATCCATTTCATGTAATCTGGGTTCATAGTATCATATTTTGCTCCAATAACTAGCGTTGGAATTGCAATTGTTGGTAATTGTTTGGATACATCCCAATAGGTTAATTTACCCGATAAACCTAATTCGCTAGGCCCTTGCATAGTAATGTAGAGTGATGAATTGGACTTGGACATTGACCGTGTAACAGGCTCGGGCCATTGGTTAATGGGCATTCTTAAAATATGTTCGTTATAAAAATTGTTCATTAGCAACTCCATATATCTTGGGTTGGTGTACTCCTTTTTACTTTCAATTGCTTTTATTTCAGATAAAACCTGTGGATTCATTTGTTTTTCAAGTAGTTTGGAATACTTAACATACTCAGGGCAACTAGCCATCATGTTTGAAATAATTAATCCTTTCATGTTTTGTTGGTATTTTAATGCATATTGCATCCCTAAAATTCCACCCCATGAATGTCCTAAAATATAAAAATTATCTTTGTTTAAGTTTAAAGCTACTCTAACTTGCTCTACCTCTTCCACATATCGTGGTAAATCCCACATAGTTGTATCGTTTGGATTGTCAGAAAAACCAGTGCCTAATTGGTCATAATAAATAAACTCTATGCCTTCTTTTGGCAAAAAACTTTCCATACACTCCATATATTCATGCGAAAGTCCAGGGCCGCCAGTTAAAAGTAATAGTTTTATTTTAGGGTTGTTACCAATTCTTTTTGTCCAAACTTTAAAAGTCCCTTTTGGTGTTGTAATTGGAATAATCTTTACACCTCCAACTTGAACTTCTGTAGAGTCATTTGTGAAATAAGAAGCTAGAGTATCTGTTTGTTTGCAGGAAGCAAACGAAATAAGTATCAAAATAAAAATTATTTTTTTCATGATAAGCGCTGTTTATAGAATTTTATAAATCATTAATTTCCAAACAAATATACTATATTTTACCGAAATACATTGCTTTAATAATTCCGTCAGAAAGTCCAATTTTGGGAACATAAATATTTCGAGCGCCTGACCATTTCATGGCTTTAAGGTAAATACTCAAAGCTGGAATAATTACATCGGCGCGATCGGTATTTAAACCAAGTTCGGCAATTCGCTGTTCGTACGTAAGTGAATTTAGGTATTCAAATTGGGAATGCAAATAAATGTAAGACAAAGGTTTGTCTTGTTTTTTTTCTGATAATTTGAATAATTTATTGATGTTTCCGCCTGAACCTATTAAAGTAATTTCGTCAAAATTACTAGTATTTGCAATAATCCATTTTTCAATTTCGAGCCAAACAACTTCGTTCACCATATTGTTTAATAATCGAACTGTACCGTTTTTAAATGATTTTGATGTGATCATTTTTCCTTCAGAAAATACCGAAAATTCGGTGCTACCACCACCTACGTCAACGTATAAATAGTTCTTGTCTTTTGATAAAAATCCGTGTAAATCTGATGAAGCGATAATTGCGGCTTCTACTTTTCCGTCGATAATATCAATTGTAATATTTGCGTTATTGTTTATTATTTCAACTACTTCTTTTCCATTATAGGCTTCTCGCATTGCCGATGTAGCACAGGCTTTGTATTTTTCAACTTTATACACTTTCATTAACAATTTAAATGCTTTCATGGCATCGGTCATGCGATCAATGTTTTCCTCAGAAATTTCGCCTACGGTAAATGCGTCTTGCCCCAAACGGATGGGAACACGTATCAATGCTGACTTGTTAAATTGTGTTTCTTTCCCATCTTGTTCCACAATATTGCTAATAAGTAATCGCATGGCATTGGAACCTATGTCGATAGCAGCATATTTTTTTATTGTAATCATCTATTAATAGTAATTTGTGTATTTAAAACAATTATTGTTTTGCCCCAGTCCCGAAACTTCGAGAGATTATTAAAGCCCAGATTATAAAAAAATTTATTGATTTTTTTTTTAGATACTCATGACCCATCGGGTGAAGCTCTTTGTAAAAAAAATACAAAATATTTATTAATGAGGACTTGCAACGAAAAACTGGATTAGGCTCTAATTTTAATTCATATTAGTACCTTCTAATTGACGAAGGTAGTAGTTATATGTTTCTTGTTGAGCTCTAAAAACAGTGTCGGTTGATTTTCGAATTTTGTAATTATTTTCTAATTTTTCTGAATGATATCGTGCTTTTACATTACCTTTCCAACCGATTTCAAAATTATCTAAAAGGTGTTGCTTTATATTTTCGTCAAATATTGGGCAACTCACCTCCACACGAGCGTCGAGGTTTCGGGTAAGAAAATCGGCAGATGAAATGTAAACGTCTGGATTATTGTTATTTGCGAAAATAAAAATGCGCGAATGTTCTAGATAATTGTCAACAATGCTAATTGCTTCTATATTTTCCGACATGCCTTTTACTCCCGGAATTAATGAACAAATTCCTCTTACTTGCAGTTGAATTTTGACACCTGCATTACTTGCATCGTACAACTTATCAATCATTGATGTGTCGGATAAACTATTCATTTTCAGCTTAATAAATGCTGGTATTCCTGCTAGAGCGTTGTTAATTTCTCGATCAATTAATTTATAAAACCGTGAGCGGGAGTAATGAGGGGAAACTATTAAATGCTTGTAACGATGTAAACGGTAATTAACATCAAAGAATTCAAATATTTTGGAAACATCTTTTAAAATTGGCTGGTTGGATGTTAAAAGTGTAACATCTGTATAAATTTTGGCAGTAGATTCGTTGAAATTTCCTGTTGAAATAAATCCGTATCGTTTTAATTTTCCATTTTCAATTCGGTCAATTACGCAAATTTTGCTGTGTACTTTTAATCCTTTTATACCAAATATTAGATGGATTCCTTCAGTTTGCATTTGTTCAGCGTAGGAAATATTACTAGCTTCATCAAATCGGGCTTGCAGTTCAATTTGGACAACTACTTTTTTGCCGTTTTTGGCAGCGTTAATGAGTGAACTTATGATTTGCGAATTTTTAGCTAATCGATACAAAGTAATTTTGATTGAAGTAACTTTTGGGTCTAAAGCTGCTTCACGCAAAAATTTAATTAAATAGGCAAATGATTGATAAGGAGCTGAAATTAGAAAATCTTTTTGAGCAATTTTGGATAAAATACTGCCTTCTAATGATAGACCAATAACAGGGAGTGGCATTTTTTGTTGGTACAACAAGTCGAATCTTCCAAGGTTTGGAAAATTCATATAATCTCTTCGATTGTGGTATTTTCCGCCTGGAATAACACCATCTGTAGAGTCGATACCCATTTGATTTAATATATAATTTAATGCGTCTTTGGGTATGTTTTGGTCATAAACAAACCTAACAGGTTCGCCAATTCGGCGGTCTTTCACTGACGATGCAATTTTTTCAAGCATACTTTTACTTAAATCAGAATCGATATCAAGTTGCGCATCACGTGTAATTTTAATCATGTGAGCTGAAATACTTTCGTAATCAAAAATGTTAAATATACTTTCGAGATTAAATCGAATAACATCGTCTAAAAAAATAACATATTGCTTATCGTCTTTCGAAGGTAAAACTACAAATCGGTTAAGGGTACTTGGAATTTCAACAACAGCATATCTGACCTCTTTTTTAGGTTTTACTAACCCTAACATTTTTGATTTTTGTTCAGATTTCATTACCATTTTAATAGCCAAGTAACCCGATGTATCTTTAAGTAATGGAAATTCGGCTAAATCATTAAGCACAATTGTCACTAAGGCAGGACTAACATGTTGAATGAAATAATCGTGTGCAAATTGTTGATGATCAGTTGAAAGCTCATTTTCGTCAAGCATAAAAATATTTTCAGTTTTGAGCTTATCTTCAATAATTTTTAAAATTTTTAAACTCTCGTCTTGAATATGGATTACAATTTCGGTAATATCTTTAATTAATTTTTGGGAAGAAATGCCACCTAAAATTTTTTCGCCAGATACACCTGAAAGACTAAGCCTTCGGATAGCCGCAAAACGAACTCTAAAAAACTCGTCTAAATTATTTGAAAAAATACCTAAAAACCGAAGACGATCTAGTAGCGGAACCGAATCGTCGGCTGCTTCTTGAAGTACTCTTTCGTTAAATGCTAACCAACTTTTTTCGCGGTCAATGTATCTGTATTTCTTTTCTGTTGTCATTTTAAAGATCTTTTGGAAAAATTATTGTGCTTATTTTTCCTTTTTTAATGGATTTCCATTCTATTGAATCAAAAACAATTTCAACCAAACCTGCAGTTGGAACATTTAAGATTTTTGAATCCCCAAATTTATTAACAAAATCTGTAATTGCACTATTATGACCAAAAAGAATTACACTATTTTGGTTATTTGGACAAGATTTAACAATTTCTTCAAGTTGCGCAACAGAAAAGGTGTAAAGATTACTAATTAAATTACAATTTCTATAAGGTACATCCCAAATAGAAAGAAAAATTTCAGCTGTTTTTAAGGCACGTAAGGCTGGACTAGAGATAAAAAGAGAATCCAAATTAAGTTGTTTTTTAAAATGATGCGCTACCTTTTTGGCTCTGGCAACGCCAATTGGCAAAAGAGGTCGTTGAAAATCATCCAAAGGAAAATCCCAACTTGACTTAGCATGCCGAATAAGAATGACTTTTTTCATTATGAAAATTGAATTTTAACAAAAATAATGATTTCAAAATTAAACAAAATGAAGTATTTAAAGTTACATCCACTTATTATTTTAAACGATTTTTTTTTTATATTTAATAAAATAATATTCTAACCAAGATAAATATATTAAAAACTAATAAAAAATAATTTTTAGTACCTTTACATTTTAAAAAAAAACTCAAATGAAATCAATTGATGCAACCAATTACAGTATATTTTTTAATGAAAATGGATATGAAAAGTTGAACGAATTTTTAGCAAAAAAGAACTATTCCAAACTATTTATTTTAACTGATGAAAATACAAATGAGCATTGTTTGCCAGTTTTTTTACCTCAATTAGCTACCGAAATTCCGATTGAAATAATTGAAATTGAATCAGGAGAAAGCGAAAAAAATATTGGTACTTGCGTTGAAATTTGGTCAATTTTATCCGATTTAGGTGCCGATAGAAAAAGCGTACTATTAAATCTTGGTGGAGGAGTCATTACAGACATAGGAGGATTTATTGCTTCAACATTTAAACGTGGAATTGACTTTATAAACCTACCTACCACCTTATTAGGCATGGTTGATGCAAGTATTGGCGGTAAAAATGGTGTTGATTTAGGTGTTTTAAAAAATCAGGTAGGAACCTTTACATCACCACAAATACTAATTGTTGACACTACTTATTTATCGACTTTACCGCAACGAGAACTGATTTCGGGATTGGCAGAAATGCTCAAACACGGTTTAATTTATGACAAAAATTATTGGCAAAAATTTTCAGATATAAAAAACATTAATTTTACTGAATTTGATCAATTAATTTATAGGTCAATTGAAATTAAAAACCAAATTGTAACACTAGACCCTAATGATTTTGGAATTAGAAAAGCACTAAATTTTGGGCATACCCTAGGTCACGCAATTGAAAGTTATTTTTTAACAACCAAAACTCCATTATTACATGGCGAAGCAATTGCTATTGGGATGGTAATGGAAGCATTTATTTCAAAAGAAAAAAAACTCCTTTCAAGTGCCGAATTTGAGGAGATTAAGACAGTCCTTTCCTCTATTTACGATACAGTTAATATAGACAAAATAGCTCAAAAAAGTAGTATTGAAATGCTTATACATGATAAGAAAAATGAGTTTGGAAATGTGCAATTTACTTTATTAAACTCTATTGGGGAGTTTATAATTAATCAAAGTGTTGATAATGAACTCATTGAAGATAGTTTTTTGGCATATAAATCCAAATAATTTTTTTAAATAATTTTTGTTTTCAGTAATTATATTTTTTTAAATTTGTGCAATGATAAAAAATAACACAAAAACTACGCTAGATACATTTTTCTATACTTGGAAGAATGGTTTTTTATTGTTGTTTGAAGTTATATTTTACAAATTTGAAATGTATTCCAAAATTATATTTAAAATAATAAATAAAAATAAAGAGAAATTTTCAATAGTTTACGCTAATATTAGAGTTTGAATTGTGGCTTAATTTTACCCTCACTCCCCACATGCTAAATTAATTCACAAATTATCAAACAAATGAATACAAAATATTTCGATTTAATTAATCAAACATACTACTTTCCTCAGGATGAATTTTCATTAAGCAAAGAAAATGCTTTGCAGTTTCATAATATTGATTTGATGAAATTGGTAGAAGAATACGGTACACCGTTAAAATTCACCTATTTACCCCAAATTTCTAGCAATATAAAACGAGCCAAGAACTGGTTTAGAAATGCAATGGAAAAAAATAAGTATGACGGAAAATATTACTATTGCTATTGCACTAAAAGCTCTCATTTTGAATACATTATGAACGAAGCTTTCAAAAACAATATACATATTGAAACTTCTTCAGCTTTTGATATTAATATTGTAGAAAATTTATTAGAAAACGGAAAAATAAATAAAAACACACACATAATTTGTAATGGTTTTAAAAGAGATTTATACATTACAAATATTGCACGATTAATTAATAATGGTCATAAAAATACTATACCTATTATTGATAACTACGAGGAGTTGGATTTGCTTCAGGCAGAAATTAAAGGGAAATTCAAAATTGGGATTAGAATTGCAGCTGAAGAAGAGCCAAAATTTGAGTTTTACACCTCACGATTAGGAATTGGATATAAAAATATTGTACAATTTTACAAAAAACAAATCCAAGAGAATACAAAATTGGAGCTTAAAATGCTTCACTTTTTTATCAATACAGGAATAAATGATACCGCCTACTATTGGAATGAATTGGTAAAATGTATAAAAGTATATATTGCGTTAAAAAAAGAATGTCCAACACTTGATGGATTAAATATTGGCGGAGGTTTTCCAATAAAAAATTCACTCGCTTTTGAATATGATTACCAATACATGATTGACGAAATTATCAATCAAATCAAAATTGCCTGTGATGAAGCTGACGTTGAAGTACCTCATATTTTTACAGAATTTGGTTCGTTTACTGTTGGAGAAAGCGGTGGAGCAATTTACCAAGTATTGTATCAAAAACAACAAAATGATAGAGAAAAATGGAACATGATTGACTCATCTTTTATTACAACTTTACCAGATACATGGGCAATAAATAAACGTTTTATAATGTTAGCAATAAATCGTTGGAATGATACATACGAAAGAGTATTATTGGGAGGCTTAACCTGTGATAGTGACGATTATTACAATTCTGAGCAAAACATGAATGCAATTTATTTACCAAAATATTATAAAGAAAAACCACTATATATTGGATTTTTTAATACAGGAGCTTATCAAGAAACGATTGGTGGATTTGGAGGTTTGCACCACTGTTTAATTCCGCAACCCAAACACATACTAATTGACAGGGACGAAAATGGAATTTTAGCTACAGAGGTGTTTTCTGAGCAACAAACTGCAGATGATGTACTTAAAATACTTGGATATAGTAAGAAATAAAAAAATAAAAAATATTAAAAAACTGTTTGTAGTTTCAAAAAAAAAGGTTTTCCTTTGAGCAACAAATACTAACAATCAATACAACAAAATATGAGTAAAGGGCCTATTAGACAATTCATTGAAAATCACTATCTTCACTTCAATTCTGCTGCATTGGTTGATGCTGCTAAAGGGTACGAAGAGCATCTACTTGACAATGGTAAAATGATGATTACACTTGCTGGAGCAATGAGTACAGCTGAACTTGGTAAATCATTAGCAGAAATGATTCGTCAAGATAAAGTGCACATTATTTCATGCACAGGCGCAAATCTTGAAGAAGACATCATGAATTTAGTTGCCCACAATTCATACAAAAGAGTACCAAACTATAGAGATTTAAGTCCACAAGAAGAATGGGATTTATTAGAAAATCACTATAACAGAGTTACTGATACTTGCATACCAGAAGAAGAAGCTTTTAGAAGATTGCAATCCCATTTATTTGATATTTGGAACAATGCGGATTCAAAAGGAGAACGTTATTTTCCACATGAATTTATGTACCAAATGATAAATTCAGGTGTATTAAAACAATATTACGAAATTGACCCTAAAGACTCTTGGATGGTAGCTGCAGCTGAGAAAAACTTACCCATAGTTGTTCCAGGATGGGAAGATAGTACAATGGGGAATATATTTGCATCATACTGTATAAAAGGAACATTTAAACCTACTACTACTAAAGGTGGGATTGAATACATGATGTGGTTAGCCGATTGGTACACTAAAAATTGTGAAGGAAAAGGAATTGGATTTTTCCAAATTGGTGGCGGAATTGCTGGTGATTTTCCAATTTGTGTGGTACCAATGCTTTATCAAGATATGGAAATGCATGATGTACCCTTTTGGAGCTATTTCTGTCAAATATCCGATTCAACAACTAGTTACGGATCGTATTCAGGAGCAGTACCTAATGAAAAAATTACATGGGGAAAATTAGATATCCATACACCAAAATTCATTATTGAATCCGATGCGACAATTGTTGCACCTTTAATTTTTGCTTATTTATTAGATTTATAATAGTTTACATTTATGAAAAGAATTATTGTTGATTACGCCAAATTAACAGGTGATATTTTAAATTTATTAGTTGAAAAATTTCCTGACGGATATGAAGATACTGATATTATTAGATTTAAAAATGCCAAAGACGAATTAGTTGAAGCTGTTGAAGTTAGAACCGAAGACACCATTTATTTAGTTAAAGTTAGTACTAAACTTGCTAACAGAATGGAAAAATATGACGAAGAAATTGATCTTGACGCAGTTATTGAACCAATTGTACCATTGAAAGGAGTTGATTTAGATGATGATGATGAAGATGATGATGACGAAGAAGTTGATTTATTAAAAGATAAAGCTTTTGGAAGCGACGGCGACGACGATGAAGACGACGATGATGATGATGATGAACCAACAGAAGATATTGACGACGATGAAGAATAAAAAAAATGGAACTCAATAGAGTTCCTTTTTTAGTTAGTTTAATTTGAATGCTTTAATATTTTTCAGTAAAAATTTTCTGATGATGGTTTTGATGACCAATAATAATAAATCCAATAGCTCGTACAGAAATTGGATGATCTGAAGCGGTTCCAATACGTAGTAATTCCGTTTCGTTAAATGATTTGAATAATAGTAATGTAGTTTGACGAAGTGAGGAAAGTTCGGTTAACAAATTTACTAACGTTTTTGACGATCCGTTGGCGTAGTCCGCATAACTATTTTCGTCAAATGTTGGGAAATTAGTTTTATCATTCCGAGCAATACATAAGGCCCTGTAACTTAAAACACGCTCACAATCAATTAGATGCTGAATAATATCTTTGATTGTCCACTTCCCTTTTGCATAAGCAAAATCGTGTTTTTCTAAAGATATATCTTGAACAAATCGAATAAAACGATGCAACGATATTTCTAATTCTTCGATAAGATTTTCATCGGTAAGTGTTGCCAAGTAAGGTGAATACCAAACATTAAATTCTTCCGTTTGTAATTGATTTGCTTTCATTTATTTTTCTTAATTTAAAGTTCGTTTTTTTATTTTACTAAATGTACTGCTTTTGTTTCAAAATAAGCAAAAAATAAAGATTAATTTTAATTTGGGATTTTCTTTTATAAAAAAACCTCAAACAAATGTTTGAGGTTATAAATTTTTTTTAAAATAAAAATTAAATATCTTTAAAAATTGTATGCATCAATCTTTTTTTGTCATTAATACTTTCTTCAAGCGAAATCATCGTTTCTGTTCGGTAAACACCTTCAATATCATCAACCATAAAAATCACATCTTTTGCATGTTTAGTATCTTTTGCTCTAATTTTACAAAAAATATTAAACTTACCAGTAGTTACGTGAGCCACTGTTACAAATGGAATTTCGTTTATACGCTCCAAAACAAATTTAGTTTGTGATGTATTGTTAAGAAATACTCCAACATAAGCAATAAATGAATAACCTAATTTTTCATAATCTAAGGTTAAAGAGGACCCCATAATTATTCCAGCATCTTCCATTTTTTTAACCCTAACGTGAACGGTTCCAGCAGAAATTAATAATTTTTTTGCAATATCTGTAAATGGTACTCTTGTATTGTCTATTAACATGTCAAGAATTTGATGATCTACTTCATCTAAACGAAATTTACTCATAACTTAGATTTTATGTTTTTACTATTTATATATTTAGGCTTCAAAGACCTGTTGGATTCCTTCTTTAAAATACCAATTTGAGTTTATTAAAAAATTGGCTACTTCATCAATTTTTGGAAAATTAACACTTTGATCAAAATAGATTCCTCCATTAGCATCATAAACTTTATGAAAAAAATGATTTTCTAAATCGCCAATTTTTGAAACATAGGCAACAAATTGAATAGCACCATTTTTTAGCTCCTCTTTAAATTGAACTGCAATATTCGTAATTTTTTCAATACCATCATAATTTAATTGAATATTTTTAATCATAATATCATAAAAAACTATGTTATTTTGAGGAATTTTCAAATAAACATTCAAATCGTTAGCAACTATAACGTTTTCGTTAAATTTAATCAAACCTGAAATAAGTGCAATAAAAATCATTTTTCGGGTAATTTCTCGCTGATAATCATCTTGAAAATGCCCTGCTTCAAACAAAATTGTTGGCACATTTAACGATTGAAATTTGTCACCAATACAATTTAAATTAAACCCATCATCAAATCGTCCAATTTGGTTTGGAATAAATTCCTGAAGTGTTTCAAACATGTTTTCTATCCATTGTACCGCTTTTTTTCGGGTTGTATTGTACTCCCGTTCTTCATTAAATGCAGGAGCCAAAAACGAAACCGTTGCAGGATAGCCCGTTGCACCTGCTCCAAAAATAGTGCGTTGATCATGTAAATTGAAGCAAAAATCGGGTTTAAAATCATCAAAAACAGCTCTTAATAGGTTACTTTCTGGTTGCGTTAAGTTAACAGAATCTCTATTTAAGTCGATGTTATTAGCATTTGCACGTGTATATAGTTCAGCGCCATCTGGATTTACCATTGGTAAAACACAAAAAGTAAATGTATCTAAAAGTACTGCTCCTATTTCATTATTATTATGTAAAAAATGTAAAAAATCAAATACAGCTTTAGTAGTTGTGCCTTCGTTTCCATGCATTTGAGACCACATTAAAATCTTAGTTTTACCTGTACCAGCAATAATTTTGTATATTGGTTTACCAAGTACAGAGTTTCCAATAGAGGAAAAACTATATTTTTGAACCAACGGAAAAATTCCATTTAAAGTTATGTAACGTCCAAAAAGACTTGACTCTTTATGTTTTTCAAATAATATAGTGTAATTCATAATAAATAAATTTAAACAAAAAATGTGCAGATTTGTTTCTAAATTGGCTGTGAAATATCAAAATCAAATTCAGAATTTTTGCCTTTTACATCTGTAAAAAATGGGAGCAACATTTTTAAATCGGCTTCATAATTGCCTGTTGGTAAAAATGGGTTTCCAAATCGGATCTCTTTTTTACCATAATCAAATGCCACAGGAACAATTAAAGCTTTGGCATTCAATGCAATAAAATAAAATCCTGATCTAAGTTGTGTTACTTTTTTACGAGTGCCTTCAGGAGCAATTGCCAATCTAAAAACCTCTCTTGAGTTAAAAACATCAACCGTAGCATCTACATTATTTTTATTTCCGCTTCTGTCCAAAGGAGCGCCACCAATGGATTTAAAATAGTAACCTAGTGGAAAAGTGAACAGTTCTTTTTTACCAACAAAATTCATTTCTAAACCGATAATTCCTCTGGCAAATAATCCTAAAAAAAAATCGTACCAACTAGTATGGTGTAAGACCATAAAGACACATTTTTTTACATTAGGATCCAAAGTACCCAAAAGCCTCCAACCCAATATTTTGGTAAAAATAAATGAATATATTTGTTTTTTCATGCTTATTTTTTTACAAATTTAAGATTAATCTAGTATTTTTGGAAAAAAAAATAATGTTATCAAAATTTTTAAGCTATTTCATCCCAATTACTATTTATAAAAAAAAATCAAATTTCAGTAAAAGCCTTGAAGTAACATGGAATAATGGGGAATTAGTACTTGATTCGGCTAACACAAATTACTCATACGGAAGTTTACAACGCATACTAAAAAAAGGACTAAAATATATTGGCTATAGCCGAATTCAAAAATTTAATTCTATTTTAGTACTCGGAGTTGCAGGCGGAAGTGTAATTAAAACAATAATTGACGAGATCAAATTTAAAGGATTGATAACAGGAGTTGAAATTGATGAAGTTGCAATTGAAATTGCTTCCAATTATTTTCAATTAAATGAAATTAAAAATTTTAAACTCATTCAGGATGACGCCTTTGAATTTGTACTGAAAACAAAAGAAAAATACGATTTAATAATTATAGATATTTTTGAAGATACCAAAATGCCGAATTTTTTATTTGAAGATTTTTTTATTGATAGAATAAATTTTATATTAAAACCAAACGGATTTATTTTGTTCAACACAATGGTTTTAAACACAACAGATAGTGAGCGAAACTTGCACTATCGGACAAAATTTGCAAACCACTATTCAGTTAGGATGTATCCAAAAATTGAATCGCACAATGAACTATTTACCATAAAAAAACTGAAATAATGATGTCATTTTTAAAAAAATTATTGGTTGGTAAAGTAACTAAAAAAGAACTTTCAAAACACAATCCAATACAAAAGCGAATACAAAATTTAAAATCAATTTGGAATAACGACCACCAGGAGGATAGCGGTATTGAAAAAATTGTACGCTTATTTTTATCGTCATCGCAGCTACTTTTTCCAGGTATTTACATCAAATATTGTGCTGATAAAATTGGGCGTGAATACCAAGACTTAGCAATGGATTTTTATATCCTTTTGAAAGTAATTTTTCCGTTTTTGATAATATATAACCAATGGCAAAACAATTCAATTTTAATTTCAATAATGGTTTACGTTTTATTGGAAACCGTTTTATATATTCCAACATTAATTTTTGCATCTGATTTATTTACACAGCCTAGATCCTACAAACGATCCATGCTATTATTATTTTTTAACTATGCCGAAATAGTTGTTTCGTTTGCAGTTCTTTATACCATTGGGAATAATATGAATCAACCCTTTAAGCATTGGTTTGACCCAATTTATTTTAGCGTAATTAGTGCCAATTCTATTGGTTATGGCGACTACTACCCTATTACAACTTTTGGTAAAGTACTTTCAAGTTTACAAGCGATGTTTTTCTTATCTTTTGTTGTTTTATTTTTAAACTTTTTTTCAACAAAAGTAAAAACCAAAGGCTATTTTGATGACGAATCTTCAAATGAATAATTGCTTTTAAAAGAGTTTTAATTTGTGATTGTTTTCACAATTAATTAATGCTATTTGTCTTATTAAATTGGAGCTGAATTTAATATATTTTCTTTGAAAAATTAATATATTGAATTTAAGTATTCATAGTATTAGTATAAAAAAAGTCTATCAATTTATAAAAAAATAATAGGTCTAATTTTTCTTTATTGTAGCTTTTTTAAAATAAATATTACAAATTTCAAGTATAGCTATTTGATGTATTTATGTGAAAATTATCCTTTTAAATTAACTAAATCTGCCGTTTTAGCTGACTTTTAGCAAATTACATATATAGTAAAAATATAGTATTTAAAAAAAATATAGTTTATAATTTATTCTACGTGATAGTAGAATAAATTCTACACAAGTTGATTTTAGTATGGTTAAAGCAATATAGAAAAAAAACACTCTTTTTTTTTTACTTCAACATTAAAGTCTTTACTTGCAGATAAAAAATACTTGTATTATTATTTGTTAAAATTGCATAATTTTGCGGTTTTAAATGCCCATCCCCACACTTGAAAAAGTGCCCAATTTTAACGATTTAAAATCTAAAATTTCAGTCATGATTTTGATTTTTTAACACTGTTTGTTTCTAAGGAATAAATAGTTGCTATAAATCATTTTCGAACGGATTTATTTTTTAGAAATAGAGTTGAAATTTTACTATTTGCCTTACAATTTTTAAAATTATTTTTTCAAAAAAAATCTGTATGAGTACAACTAAAATTTTCAAACTGGCAGTAAGTGTAATTCTTTTTTGGAACACTTTTGCTGTAGCACAACACCTAACTATTTCAAGTACAGGACAAACCGGTACTTCTGGTGCCAATTGGACTACAAGCGGCACTAACCCTATTACTTTAACTGCATCTGGCGGTACCGTGGATATACTAATTTAGCTGGGAGTTAAAGTTAAGAGAAAAACCTTAATTTTAACACATGAAACAAGCAAGAAAAATTTACGATGCGGCTTTTAAAATAAAGGCTGTAGAATTAAGTAATGAAAGAT
>JBILQQ010000059.1:0-6153 GCA_044373115.1 Flavobacterium sp. | reverse complement strand
TTGGACTTCCTATATCAACATCGCCATTCGTTATCAAACGAACAGCATTTTCAAATAAAGCTTATACAAACACCGAAATCACAACTAATTGCAAACTTTTAGCAATTGCCAAAAACTCTTTCGGACTACACGAATCGCCTGTAACAGCTTCTGAAGAAACATTCTCTCCCGAAATTAACGATGCCGATTTTGCAGTAAAAGTAACTTCCATTGAAAAAGCATCCGGAAAAGTAACCATTGCCGATGCCGACACAGTAGTATCTGGCGGAAGAGGACTAAAAGGACCAGAAAACTGGGGGTTAATAGAAGATTTAGCCACAACACTCAACGCAGCAACCGCTTGCTCAAAACCCGTTTCCGATCTAGGTTGGCGACCTCACAGCGAACACGTTGGTCAAACAGGTAAACCCGTAGCCACCAACCTCTACATTGCAGTCGGAATTTCAGGTGCCATCCAGCACATAGCCGGCATCAACTCATCCAAAGTAAAATTGGTAATAAACACCGACCCCGAAGCACCTTTCTTTAAAGTTGCCGACTACGGAATTGTAGGCGACGCCTTCGATATATTACCAAGATTAACCCAAAAGTTAAAAGAATTTAAAGCCCAAAACGCTTAAAAACAACACCAAAGCCTTTCAACAGAAAGGCTTTTTTTTTCAACTTCCCCATTTTTTTTCAGGAGCACACCACCCCGTTTTCAAAACCCATTTTGTCCCGTCATCGCCTTTATCTTTTTGTTTTTTGAAAAAAAAAACAAAAAGGATATCGGCTCTACCGGGGCTAAAATAGACAAGTAGTTTTTCAGTTGACTTTTTTTTGAGTTGCAAAGTTGCAAAGTTTCATAGTTACAAAGTTTAAGAGTAAAAACTTTGCGCCTTTGTGAGAAAATAAGTAAAAAACCAAAATATTTTTTTATATTTGAAAAAAATACACCAAAAACAAAATTGTTTTGAAGTTATTTGCCAATTAAAAGGTGTAAGAAAAGTAGTGGTTTTGATGTGTTTATTTTTTAGAGGAAATCTCAAACAATAACGAAAAAGCAGACATTGATAGACTATCATAAAATATTAAATTTGCCGTTTGATGCTTCGGAAACAGAAATTAAAAAAACGGTTTCGAAAACTTGGGGTTATACATCATCATACTGACAAAAATGATGGTTCTAAAATGTCCGAAGAAACTTTTAAGGCAATACTTAATACTTATGAAACTTTATCGGATAAAGAAAGATGAAATATTTATGACATAAAATACAAGTAAAATTTCCAGAAACATAAATCAGAAACAACAAATCAAAATAATACAAATTCTAAAAAAGATGAGCCAAAACAGCTACCACAAAAAAAAAGAATTTCAGAAAAAGACTAATATAAAAGTAAATTATATTTTTTGGTTTATTGTAGTTTTACTTGTACTTCTCTATCTATTTAATACCAACAAAATAACGACAACAGGAAATACAAAAGCAGATCAAAAACTTGAAGACCAAAAACCCGAAAGCAGACCTCAATCTGGGGAACTTGATTTTAACAAATAAATAGAAATAAGTATGAAAAAATCACTTTTAATTTTACTTTTGCTAGCGATAACTTCTCTAGCTACAGCCCAAACCACTGAACAATACTTGGTTAATTCAAAAACCCTTAATATGAGAAGTGGTGCTGGTAAGGAATTTGAAATTATTGCAACTCTTTCAATGAGAGACGAAGTAACAGTATTAGATAAAAACGATAATGGTTGGTGGTTGGTGGACTATGACGGTACAGAAGGTTATGTGCTTGCTAAAATGTTAATTATAGACCCATATTCTGGTTGGGATAAAAAAAGTTATGAAAGTGGTGAAACTCCAGAGTGTGAAAATGTAGACCCACAATATGACACCAAACTTGACAATTTTTTAAGAATAAATGTTAAAACTACAACTGATGTTGTAGTGAAACTTATGAAAAAAAATGAAAATGATGATATTTGTATAAGAATTGTTTATATAAGAAGTAATGAAACTTTTTCTATTATAAATGTTCCAGAAGGTAAATATTACTTAAAAATCGCTTACGGTAATGATTGGAGACAATCTATTGTTGACAATAAATGCTATGGTAAATTTATGGAAAATTCTAATTATGAAATTGGGAAAAAAGGACTGGATTTTAATTTAATTAAAAAATATAATGGTTATACAGTTCCATCTTTTGAACTTTCATTAAGTGTAGTTGTCAAAAAAGGCACAAAACCAACATTTAACTCAAATAAAATTTCAGAAGCTAAATTTAATGAATAACATTTAAAGCTAAAAAAAACGTAAAGAATTTTTAAAAATCATTTATTTAATCATAATTTTTTTAACTATGAATATAAAAGAACTTTTTATCTTGCTGTTTATTATTTATATTATTATGTCATTATTTGCTCATAGGTTTCAGACATTGACTAGTGCCATTTCAAAAAATTTAAATGGTGGTAATTTAGATACAGAATATCAGACTATGATGACCCCCACTTTTATGGGATTTATAGTTATATTTAATTTTATAAACTTAACAATTTTATTTATAATTTTGGTTTTAAATACTGATTGGTATAAAGCTTTTGTTGTTTTAATATTTCCATTTATAATTCCATTTTTAGAGTATTTTATACCGATATTACCTCAAAAAACAATGGTAAAAATTATTAAATCAGAACTATATAAAAATATTTCATCAACTCCTGAAAAAGTGATTATACTTAATTATATTGAGAATATTATTGAAAAAAATAATAAAAACAATAAAATATAATTTAATTATGAAATTCCAAACTAAAATCTACTAAAGAAAATCATTGTTGTCCGATAAAAAATTGAAAAACTAATATTTATAAGCTTTCCAATTGATTTGCTAGTTTTTTGAAACCCTTTTGAGAGTTTGATATATGATGTTTAAAAATATTTTTTTTGAATTATCAACTTATATAGCGATAAAAATCAATAATTTACGAATATTCCAAATTTAAGAAAAAAATTACGCTAATTTAATCGGACAATAGTGAAAGAAAATAAAAAACAACATTCAAAACTTAGACTCACCTGAAATCCAATCAATAAAATTATTGTCAATCCAAAACCGTTTACACTCACTTTATTTATCGGGTTATCGAATTTTTTTTGTTAGAATTTCAAGAGGATTTACTTCCTCTTTTTTAGTCAAAAAACCGTAATGCTCCTTATTTTTTTTTTAATGGTTTAAAAAAAATAATTCTAAAGATCAATTGGGTTAACCCCAAATTTCACAAATAAAAAAACTTTGTAACTCTAAATCTTTGCTACTTTGCAACTCAAAAAAGTCACTTGAAAAACTATTTGTCAATAACTATCCCAGTTAACCTTTTGCCTAATGCCTATTACCCAAAGTAGATTTTTGCAGGAAATTATTTTTTTAGTCTGCTTTGGTTTTTATTTTATCGCTTTTTTTTGTTAATTTGCAAAGAATTTAATTTTTTTAATTTAGGTGTTTTTGATTTTTAATTTTTAGAAGTTAAAGAGTTTTAATAACGCATATTTTAGTTGGATTAATAAAAAATAAACCGCCTTTATTCAATAAAAAATAATGAGTTTAGTAAAATTAGCTATTAAAGGAATCTCCTACAGTCAAACCCAAAATGGGGCTTATGCTTTGATTTTGAATGAAATTGATGGCGACAGAAAACTACCCATAGTCATTGGTGCTTTTGAGGCGCAATCCATTGCAATAGCTCTGGAAAAAGAAATAAAACCACCACGACCATTAACGCACGATTTATTTAAAAGTTTTGCCGACCGATTTGATATTGTTGTTAAACAAGTAATTATTCACAAGCTGGTGGATGGTGTTTTTTATTCAAGCATGATTTGTGAACGAGATAAAATTGAGGAAATTATTGATGCCCGAACATCAGACGCAATTGCTTTGGCGTTAAGGTTTGAGGCACCTATTTTTACCTACAAAAATATTTTAGATAAAGCAGGTATTTATTTGAACCCGAGTTCGTTGGATTCTCCAAATAGTAATTTAGAGGAAGATGGTGTTTTGTCCAATCCTGAAACATTTGGGCTTGAAGATGCTGTGGAACCGCAGGGTTTTCAGCAAAATAGTTTAGCCGAATTGCATCAAATGCTTGGTGCCGCTGTGGAAGATGAGGATTATGAAAAAGCAGCACGTTTGCGCGATGAAATTTCTAAAAGAGAACCTTAAAATACAATAACCATGAAACAATACCATGATTTAATGAAACATGTCCTTGAATTTGGCGTACAAAAAGGCGACCGAACGGGCACAGGAACCAAAAGTGTTTTTGGGTATCAAATGCGTTTTGATTTGAGTCAGGGTTTTCCTATGGTTACTACTAAAAAACTACATTTCAAATCAATTGTTTACGAGTTACTTTGGTTTTTGAAAGGCGATACAAATATTAGCTATTTAAAAGAAAACGGAGTAAAAATTTGGGACGAATGGGCTAATGGAAACGGTGATTTAGGTCCAGTTTACGGTCATCAATGGCGCAATTGGAACAGTGAAGAGATTGATCAAATTACAGAGTTAATTGCTACATTAAAAACCAATCCCAACAGTAGAAGATTACTGATTTCTGCATGGAATCCATCGGTTTTGCCTGACACTTCAAAATCATTTGCCGAAAATATTGAAAACGGAAAGGTTGCTTTGCCGCCGTGTCATGCTTTTTTTCAGTTTTATGTAGCTGACAATAAATTGTCGTGCCAATTGTATCAAAGAAGTGCGGATATTTTTTTAGGAGTTCCTTTTAATATTGCATCGTACGCATTGTTAACCATGATGATTGCTCAGGTTTGTAACCTGGAGGTAGGGGAGTTTATTCACACTTTTGGCGATGCCCATATCTATAACAATCATTTTGAACAAGTGGAGTTACAACTTTCAAGAACTCCTTATCCATTACCGAAAATGATTTTGAACCCAGAAATTAAAAACATTTTTGATTTTACTTTTGAAGATTTTACGTTAGAAGGTTATGAATCTCATCCACATATAAAAGGTGTTGTTGCCGTATAATTGTAAGCATATGCCATGAAAGTCAAATCCATATTTATTTTACTAGTTGTAGTTTCAAATTTTGCTTTTTCGCAGGATAAGATTACTTATTTAGACTCTTTGTATAGAGAAGTAAGCGAATCTAATTATCAGATAAAAAGAGTTATCAAAGATATTAATTCTGATAAAAATGAATATAAAGTTTATGAATACAATCAAGATGAAAGGTTGATTTTGGAAGGAACATCTACAGATAAAAATTCATTACAAAAAATTGGCGTTTTTACAACTTATTTTTCTAATGGAAATAAAAAAGAAAGCATAAATTATGAAGGGTTTAAGCCATTTGGTAAACATATAGAGTGGTATGAAAACGGCAATAAAAAACTGGAAGGAGAATTTTTGAATCTAAAATTTGAAACAGGTCAAAGTTACAAAATAATTCAATTTTGGGACGAAAACAATGTTCAAAAAGTGGTTGATGGAAATGGATTATATCAAGAAAAAAACAAATTAATAAACATGAGTGGTCTGTTAAAAAACGGATATAAAGATGGTGAATGGAAAGGATTTATGTTTGATAAATATAAGATCACTGAAGAGTTTGAAGATGGTAAATTTATATTTGGAGAAAGTACTGATAACGATAACATTACTGTAAAATACTCTGAGTTAGAGCAAAAACCCGAACCCGTTGATGGAATTAATAATTTTTATAAATATATTGGAAGCAATTTTAATTATACCAAAAAGGCAATAAAACAAAATATAAATGGTAAAATTATTATTCAATTTGTAATTGATAAAGAAGGAAAAGTAACCGAATTAAAAGTATTTAAAGGTCTTGGTTATGGTCTTGATGAAGAAGCAATTAGGGTAGTTTCAAGTTATAAAAATTGGAAGCCAGGCTTGTGCAGAGGCAGAAAAGTGAGTTATTTATACACTCTCCCCATTAATCTTAGTGGATTTTAGAAAAATAATTTTGGCATTGTTTTTGAAACTACTCTTTTTCATTAAAATATACACCATGAAAAAACAAGTAATCCCCGCAATATTATTTGCAATGCTGTCACTTACAAGTAGTGCACAAGACAAAAAAAGTCCAAAAGTAGGCGCTGATAAA